>NZ_JBFAXQ010000026.1:0-99524 GCF_040680855.1 Kribbella sp. NPDC051952 | reverse complement strand
TGCTCGACCTGAGGGTCCAGGCCGAGCTGTCGCAGGAGGAGCTCGCCGAGCAGGCCGGATTGAGTGTCCGCACCATCCGTGAACTCGAAGCCGGCCGGGTGGCACGTCCTCGCAAGGACTCCGTCCGATTGCTCGCCCAAGGACTCAAGCTCGGCGCCGGGGATCTGGAACGCTTCCTCGCTGCGGCCGGGCGTGGCGCCTCGCGACCGACTGTTTCGGTCGCTGACCCCGCTCCGACCGGGCTGCGCTGGCGCGGCACCCGACCCATCCCGGACGGTCTCGTCGGCCGGGAGCAGGAGCTGCTCGAGCTCGAGTCACTCCTGCGGCAGAACCGCCTCGTCACGCTGGTCGGTCCGGGTGGCGTCGGCAAGACCGAGCTCGCACTCGCCGCGGCCGACCGATTCTCCGGCGTCGACACGACCGTGGTCGTTGTGGACCTCACAACCGTCCAGCGCGATGCCGCCGTATCGACCGCCATCCTGGACGCCTTCGGCACCGCCCCTGGTACGTCGGACCTCGACGACGTGCTGTCCGGACGCAAGCCGGGGGACCTGGTGATCGTTGAGGACAACGCCGAGCATGTGCTCGACGGGGTCGCCACAGTCGCGAACCGGATGGTCCGCAGCTTCCCAGGCATCGGCGTACTGGTGACGTCCCGGATCCCGCTCGGACTGCCGGATGAGGTGGTCCGTCGGGTGCAGGTGCTCGGCGTACCGGCGAACGACTACGACTTCGAGGAGATCGCGGCCAGTCCGGCGGTGGAGATGTTCTGCCGGCGGGTGGCGCGAGTACGGCCCGATTTCGTCCTGAACGAGGAGACTGCGCAGACCGTCGCCCGGCTGTGCCGCCGGTTGGACGGACTGCCGTTGGCGCTGGAGTTGGCGGCTGCACGGGCCGGGTCGCTGTCGGTCGAGACGATACTGGCCGCGCTGGACGACCGGTTCCGGCTGTTGTCCGGGCCGCGGCGGTTCGGTGCGCCACATCAGCGGACGCTGGCGGACACGATCGCGTGGAGTGTCGACGCCTTGTCCGACGCAGCCCGGCAGCTGCTCTACCGCACGTCCGTTCTCGGGTCGCCGTTCACGCTCGAGGCCGTGGTCGGTGTGTGCACGGGCGATCCGATCGACGCTGCCGACGTACCGATGCTGCTGGCCGAGCTGGTGGACAAGTCGCTGCTGCAGCCGGTCCACGAGTTCGAGCAGTTGTACGGCGCCCGCTACAAGCTGCTGGAGACGATCCGGGAGCACGCGTACGCCGGACTCTCGTCGCAGGACGATGATCTGGTCGAGTTCCGGGACCGGGCGGTCGCGTGGTGTTCGACGTACGTCTCCGGGCTGGAAGGCGCCTGGTCGTCGCCGGACCGGGATCGTCGGTATCGGGCCGCGCATGCGAACTCGGCGCTGTTCGAGGTGGCGCTGGAACGCGCTACTCAGCTTGGCCAGTGGGATGTGGCCGCGCGGATCGTGCTGGGGTTCCGGATCGCGTGGCAGTACCAGGCGAGTGTGGCCGAGAGCGGGATCCGGTGGGCGACGCTATGCGCCGACAACGTGGCGGAGAAGGAAGTACGCGGCATGCTGCGTGCGATCGCCGGGCGCCTGTCCAGTCTGACCGGTGACATCCATGAGGCTCGTCGGCACTACGAGGAAGCCCGCACACTCATCCCTGGTGAGACCGAGCTCGGTCTGGTCGCTCGGGGCGGTTGGGTGTCGTCCGGATCGCACCTGCTCGATACGCAGAGCCTGGCCGAGATACCGGCGCTGGTGCAGGACGCACGCAAGCACGGGGATGCTCAGCGGTCTGCGACCGTACAAGCGATCTGTGGACTCGCACTGCTGCGTTGGGGTCGTTTGCCGGAGGCCAAGGAGCTCCTGCTCGCATGGGAGGCCGCACTGGTCAACCCGGGCGTCTATGCGGACGAGATCGCGTACATGGCGCTCTGCCGGGTGGAGCTCGAGCTGGGCAACCACTCCGAGGCGCGACGCTGGGTTTCACTCGCCCAGAAGAGTCAGGCGTCCGACGACCCGGAGCGCACCAAGCTGGCCGGCTCGCTGGCCATGGTCGAGTACCACGCCGGCCGGTACGACGAAGCGCGGGCACTGCTCGACGAGGCGGACGCCGACATCCGCGGACACCGTGGGTACTTCGACTACCTGGTGATGCTCTACCGGTCGCGACTCGCCCGTGAGGCCGGTGAGGTCGAGCAGGCCCGGGCGTGCATCCGGGACGCCGTCAGCCGGCTGCTGTTGGAAGGGCGGGTTGTGTACCTGCTCGAAGTACTGCCTGAGGCGGTGGCGGTGCTGCACGCGCTGGGCAAGTCCGTCGAGGCCGACGCGTTGTGCGGCCAACTGCTCGCGTGGCAGCGGTCAATGGACCCGCCGATGCTGCCGACGGCGTGGGCTGTTTTGCAGGAGTCGTGTGACAGCGCGTCGGACGCCGATGGTTGGCCGAAGCCTGATCCCGCAGCCGCGGTGGAGCGGCTCGCGAACGACGTACTCTCCGCTCTTTCATGACGCGTATCCCCTGAAGCTGCCGGGTAACTGCCGGTACTTCTGCCTCGTCCGGACATAGCCGCGCGGCGAAGAATTACAGCCGTAGGGCAGGTTCCACGAAGCAGAGACCGACGCCGGGCAACGCAGGCAGGGGAATGGACGGTGAACCCATGAAGAGGCCATGGAACAGCGTTCAGATGCCGACAGGCTTGGGGAAGGCGACGCGGAGGGCGTCCGACGGCTGGACGGTGGGGCACCGAACGGCTGTCGAGAGCTCCGGAGTGCTGCAGCGTGTGGATCTGTCCTGCCTGAACCGGGTGCCGTGCGCCGTCAGGGCACCACACCCGGGGCGGGGTCCCAGCTACAGGCCAGGCACACGACACAGGGGACGAGTGCCACGGTCCGGCTGACACGGGGAAACCGGCGGGTTTGGTCACCTGCCGGCGGGTCAGTCGCTGGGGCCTCCCGGGACCTCGACGAGCTCGCGGTCAGGCCGGTCCGCACGGATCCGGTACGGGGAGTAGCTCGCCGAGGACCTGCACTCAGCCATTCGGGGAGGCGGCCGGCTGACCACCAGGGGGAGTCAGCCCGCCGGCACAGAGAGGATTCCGCCCGCTGACACCACAGGGGGAGTCGGCCTGCTGACATACGTGGGGAGGCCAGCAGGCCGACGAACGAGGGGGCCGGAACGCCGACGTACGAGGGGACGGCAGCGAGCCGGTGACGAGGGAGTCAGCACGGCGAGGTGAAGGCCGAGGTGGGGTAGGCCTTCACCTCGCTCACTAGTTCTTGGAGTCAGCCGGAAGCACTGACTGGTGGAAGCGGAAGAAGTTGTCCGGGTCGTAGCGGCGCTTGACCTCGCGGAGCCGGTCGAGATTCGGACCGTGGTAGGCGGACTCCCAGTCGGTCAGTCCGGCGTCCGGGAAGTTCGGGTAGACCCGTCCCGACCCCCAGCGATGCGCGAACTGCCATACCTCGTCCAGCCAGGCCGGAGCGGTGGCCTCTTCGACCTCGACGCTGTACTCGAGCAGGAACGCCTCCTCGCGGTGAGCGAACGCGGTCGCCTCGGTCGGCATGCGGTTGTAGCCGCCACCCCAGGGCGAGAAGCTGTACTCGCGGATCTGGCCCGGGACCCGATCGGCCACCAGCTTCGCTACCAGGTGGGTGATCGCCTCCGCCGGCATGGGTTCGCGGAAGAACTCCGACTTCACGCACCTGACCTTCGTCGAGTCCGGCGAGTAACCCGGGCCGACGGTTTCGAGCCGCTCGACCTCACCCAGATAGTCGCCCTGCTCATGGAAGACCCACTCCGGCGCCACACCGACCGCCGCGATGATGTCGGTGACCACGTCGAGTGGCCCGGTGCCGAGCATCGAGCCGAACAGGTGGACCTCGGGTGCGCGGGCAGGATCGGCGGGGGCGAACAGGCGGAGGTCGAGGTCGTATTCATCCGGAGCGACCTGTGCCCAGCGCTGGTACGCCGTCATTACTGCGGCGGCATGCTCGTATGACCAGGTCAGGTCGAACGAGGTCATGACGGGTGGAAGTGACACGGTCTCGAAGACCAGGTCCGTGAGTACGCCGAGTTGGCCGCCGCCCGCGCCGCGGAGGGCCCAGAACAGGTCGGGCTCGTGGGTGGCGGCGCACTGCACGATGGATCCGTCGGCAAGCACGACCTGGGCGGAGACGAGGTAGTCGCACGCCAGGCCGTAGGCGCGGCCCATGAACCCGAAGCCGCCACCGAGCACCTGTCCGGAGATGCCGACCGTCGGGCAGGTCCCGGCGGGAAGCATCCGGCCTGCTGGGGCGAGGACGTCGTAGATGCCACCCAGTCGGGCTCCGGCGCCGACGGTGACGCGCGTACCTGCGAGTTCGATCCGGTTCATCGGGCCGACGTCTATGAGCAGTCCGGCGGTCGATGACCGGCCGGCATAGCAGTGGCCGCCGCAGCGGGGGACTGTCTGGATGCCTTGGTCGCGACCGAATCTGATGGCGGTCGCGACGTCGTCTGCGCCGGCGGCCCGGACTATGGCCCGGGGTTGCGGTGCGTTGGGCAGCGGGCGGGCTGTTTTGGCGGCTTCGTCGTACGCGATGGTCCCGGGGAGCAGCAGTGCTCCTTGGAGAGAGGATGCGAGGCGTTCCCAGCTGGCGGTGGCGGCATGCTCCTGGACGGTCATGGCCCAGGCTCTCCCGCTGCTCCTGCGGGTCACCAACCTTTTAGCTACCGCTAAACAGTCACGTCTTGAGCACCGCGGCCTTGTCGAAGGCGTAGCCGACCATCCAGCTCGGCTGAAGCCGGCAGTAGACGATGTCGTCGGCCCAGCTCGACGGAGAACTGCCGTAGTGCTTGACGAGGTGTGCCTCGATCTCCGCGAACTCCGGGTGCTCGGGGGTGAGGAATTCGACGTCCCCGTGGCTGAACACCCCGATCCGCTCGCCGTCGACGTACGAGATGCTGGCGGCGGGTCTGGCCTTGAGCTGCCGCGCCTTCGCCGCCGAGCCGGAGGTGGTGAACACCCACCGGGCGTGCAGGAAGTGCCCGTCGACCGCACTGATCCGGGGCTCACCACGCGCGGTGACGGTGGCCAGGTTGAGTGTGCACATGCCAGTCAGAACCCGCACCAGCTCGTCGGCGGTCAGCTTGCGGGGATCCGTGACGATGTTGCGCAGATGTTGCGTGGAACGCTCGTACGCCGCATCCAGAAGCTGCTGCAGTTCGGTGACCTCGTCCGCTGTCTCCTTCATCTTCACGAGTCTGGCACCAGGCACGGACATTAACTGTCCGGTAACCTCGCTGCATGTCAGCCCGCGTGCAGGTCGTCACCGACTCCACGGCTGGCCTGTCCACGCATGAGGTGCTGCGGTACCCGCTGACCGTCGTACCACTGCAGGTCGTCATCGGCGGGACGTCGTACGACGACGGCGCTACCTCGACGGATGCGGTGGCGGAGGCGTTGAAGACGCGTACGCCGGTGTCGACCAGCCGTCCGTCGCCGCAGACGTTCGCTGAGGCGTACCTGCGGTGTGCCAAGGACGGGGCCTCGGCGGTGGTGTCGATCCACCTCTCGGGTGACATGTCGGGCACGTTCGAGGCCGCCATGATCGGGGCCAAGGAGTCGCCGATCCCGGTCACCGTGGTCGATTCCCGCTCGCTCGGGATGGGGCTCGGGTTCCCGGTGCTCGCCGCGGCCGCTGCAGCCGCCGCGGGGGAGGACCAGGCGGGCGTCGAGGCGGTGGCGCGCGCTCGGCTGAAGTCGATGTCGGCCTACTTCTACGTCGACACCCTGGAGTATTTGCGCCGTGGCGGACGGATCGGCGCTGCTCAAGCACTGTTCGGTACGGCGCTAGCCGTGAAGCCGCTCCTGACAATCAGCGGCGGGCGGATCGTCCCGCTCGAGAAGGTCCGCACGTCCAGTCGGGCCATCGCTCGCTTGGCCGATATTGCGGTCCAGCGGGCTGGTGATGGTCCTGTCCAGGTCGCGGTCCATCACCTTGCGAGCCTTGAGAAGGCTCAGACCCTTGCGGATGGGTTGGCTGAGCGGTTGCCGCGGGCCGAGGAGATCGTGCTTCGTGAGGTCGGTGCTGTCATCGGCGCTCATGTGGGGCCGGGGCTTCTGGCTGTCGTCGTCGCTCCGCGCTGATTCTCGGTTGTCCACAGGTTTCAAGTTGCCGTTCTGGCGGGGTCGCGAACTCGTACTTTCTCTGGCGTGAAGGTTCTTCGTCGTGCTTCAGCAGCCGCACGACCTGACGAACACCTGGAGGAGCGTGATGAGGAGGTGCGAGGTGGATGGATCCCCGAATCAGTCCGGCCCGAGCGACTGCGAGACGCCCGCTGGACCCTGTCCGCACGACACGTCGTGGTCCTGGCCGCGGTGCTGGTCATCGGACTGTCCTGGGCGGCGTGGTCTGTCTTCCGCTCCCGACCGGAGACCCTGCCCGACAACCGTTCGTCGACGATCGCCGGCTCACCTGTCTCGCAACCGCCGGGATCTTCGCCGGGTGGTGCTCAGCCGTCGCCCGGTGCTCAGCCCTCGGCCGGTTCCCAGCCTCCATCGGGCCCTTCCCAGGCGCCTAGCCAGGCGGGCGTGGTCGTCGTCGACGTCGCGGGCAAGGTTCGGCGTCCCGGTCTGGTCCGGGCTCCGGCCGGCTCGCGGGTTGCCGACGTACTCGCGCTGGCCGGCGGCGCGCTCCCCGGCGTCGACCTCACCACCCTCAACCTCGCCCGCCAAGTCACCGACGGCGAACAGATCCTCGTCGGCCAAGCGAACGCGCCACCACCCACCACACCTGGCGGCGCGACCACCTCATCCGCACCGAACGCGCCCGCCGGTGCGCCGGTCAACCTCAACACCGCAACCCTCGACCAACTCGACGGCCTCCCTGGCGTCGGTCCCGTGCTGGCCCAGCGAATCCTCGACTACCGCACGGAGAACGGCCCCTTCACCACCATCGACCAACTCCAGGAGGTCCCCGGCGTAGGCCCAAAGAAGTTCGACTCCCTCAAACCTCATGTCCGCATCTGACCCGCCGCCACCGAACCCCACCGAAACCCTCGACGTCCGCCTACTGATCCCAGCGGCAGCCGGCTGGCTAACCGCCGTTCTCCTGATCAACCACCGCCCACTGATCGGCATCGTCACAGCCGCAGTCGCCTTGACCCTGGCCGCCACCCTGGCGCTCCTACGCCTGATCAGCCGGAGCACGAGCCCGCGCGGCCGGATGGTACGTCCGCTTGGGCGGGGTCGCCGTTGGCTTGGCCCGATCATCCGCCCATCTGGCCGGGTCACCTGGTCCGTCGGGGGTGTGCTGATTGTTGTCGCGGGGATGGCGGTTGCGGCTGCGGTGCAGGTGGAGGCTGTGCGTGCTGGTCCGGTGCACGGCTTGGCCGACGGCAACGCAGCGGTGAGCGTCCGACTGAAGGTGACCGCCGACCCATCTTTACGTCAGGGCTCAGGCAACCGCCGCCCGCCGTACGTCGTGATGCGGGCAACGATCGAGGAGGTGAAGTCCCGAGGGATAACGACACGAATCCGCACGCCGGTCCTCGTCATCGGCACACCCCAATGGCAGGCCGTCCGCTACGGACAGCACGTCAACGCCAACGGCCGCCTCGAGCCAGTCGAAGCCGGCTCCGATGTAGCCGCCATGCTCTCGATCCGTTCACCACCGCGGATCGTGGACAAACCACCCTGGTGGTTGCGCGCGGCGGAGAAGGTCCGAGCCGGCCTCCGCGCATCCGTAGCCGGTCAGCCGGAGGACGTTCGCGGTCTGGTCCCAGCGTTGGTGATGGGCGATGAGTCCGGCCTCTCCGCCGACCTGAACGACGACTTCCAGATCACCGGGCTCACACACCTGTCCGCGGTTTCCGGCACCAACCTGACCCTCTTGCTGGCGTTCATCCTGCCGTTCGCTCGGCTGGTCGGCGTACGGGCGCGCGGCCTGACTGTGTTCGGCGTACTCACCGTCGTCGTGTTCGTGATCCTCGCGAGACCGCAACCCAGCGTTCTCCGCGCGGCCGCGATGGGCCTGATCGCGTTGGCGGCAATGA
Source organism: Kribbella sp. NPDC051952 (assembly GCF_040680855.1). NCBI lineage: Bacteria > Bacillati > Actinomycetota > Actinomycetes > Propionibacteriales > Kribbellaceae > Kribbella > Kribbella sp. NPDC051952. The sequence continues at coordinate 91,487 of NZ_JBFAXQ010000026.1, read as the reverse complement.
CGAGCGGGGGATCGGGCCGACGCGCCGTACGCAGTCTGTCGGTCGCGGTCATCGGGTTGCTGTTGCTCGACACGTCGCTCGCGCGATCGGCCGGATTCGCCTTGTCGGTGCTGGCGACCGCGGGGATCGTGTTGCTCGGTCCTGGATGGCGTGACGCGATGGCCAAGTGGTTGCCGAGGTGGTTGGCCGAGGCGATCTCGTGTCCACTCGCCGCGCAAATCGCCTGTACGCCGGTTGTCGCGTGGCTCTCGGGTCAGGTCTCGATGGTCGCAGTAGGTGCGAACCTGCTGGCCGGTCCCGCAGTCGGTCCGGCGACGATCCTTGGGTTCGCAGCCGCCGGGGTCGCCTTGGTGAGCACGGGGCTGGCGCAACTGATCGGTTGGGCAGCTGCATGGCCGGCTCGATGGATCATCCTCGTCGCTCGGGAAGGAGCCGATCTGCCGGGCGCCGCGAACCCGTGGCCAGCAACAGCAATCGGGGTCGCCGTACTGACACTGCTCTGCCTTGCGTTGGTGCTGGGACTGCATCGGATCTTGGCCCGCCCGATTGCCATGGTCCTTGCGGTCGTCCTGCTCGCGGTCCTCGTGCTGCGTCCGATGGGTTCGCTGGGCTGGCCGCCGGACGACTGGCTCTTTGTGATGTGCGACGTTGGCCAGGGAGACGGGTTGGTTCTCCGAGCGGGCGAGCGTACGGCGGTTGTCGTCGACACTGGGCCGGATCCGGCGGCGATGGATCGGTGCCTGCGGGATCTCGGGGTTGAGTACATCCCGGTTCTTGTGCTGAGCCATTTCCATGCGGATCACGCCGGTGGATTGGCCGGTGCACTCAACCATCGGCGGGTCGGCGAGATCGAGGTGACGCCGTACTTCTCGCCTCGTGCTGAGTACGCCCGCGTTGTCGCCTTGGCTTCGCAGCATGGTGTTGCGATGCGGACCGTTACGTACCAGGAGAAACGTGTGGTGGGTGAGATTAGTTGGACCACGCTGTGGCCGGCCCGGGTGCCTGCGCTTCCGCCGCCGGGCACCTCATCGGCGACCTCCTCCGACGAAGGCTCACCGGAGAACAACGCGAGCATCGCCATGATGGTTGAGCTTTCTGGTCTCCGGATTCTCCTGACCGGCGACCTGGAACCCGAGTCCCAGCGAGCCATCCTCGCCAGCGGGGCCGACCTCCGAGCCGACGTGCTCAAAGTCCCTCACCACGGATCAGCCCAGCAAGACCCAACCTTCATAGCTGCTGTGCACGCTCGCGTAGCGCTCATCTCCGCCGGTCGGGACAACGACTACGGTCACCCAGCTCCACGAACCCTGGACCTCTTGTCCCACGACGTCCTCAAGACGGCCACCACGAACACGAGCGGCCCATTGGCCATCACGAACCCTGACAACCACCTATCCCTCACCACCACCCACAATCTCACCGCCCGCTAGAGGATCTAGCCCGGTGGCGCTGACCCGTGGTCGACGCAGCGTGGAGGGGTGGTCAGGTTGAGGTGGTGAAGGTTACGGCCGCGGTTTCGACTGTGCTTTCTGGTTCGTCGCCTAGTGCCCAGGCGGCGACGCGGGAGACGACGTGAGCGGGTACCTCGTCGCTGACCCCTGGGACGGCGGGGATGTTGTAAGTGCCGTGAGCGTCGTGTGGAAGGACTACGCGATACCCGCGGGCGAGCGCCGTACGCGCGGTTGCCTGCACACACATCTCGGACATCACCCCGCAGATCACCACGGACCGAACGCCCGCACCAATCAACAGTTGGCCTAGAGGAGTCGCGTCGAAGCCGTCGTCACGTGGCTTGCGGATCACGTGTTCGCGCGGTCCCGGATCGACCGGCAGGTAGAGCTCCCAGCCGCGGGCGTGCGGTTCGTCGTCGGACCCGGGTACGCCGTCGTTCTGCAGGTGCACGACCAACGCCCCGGCGGCACGTGCCCGTTCGAGCAGCGCAGTCGTCCGCTCGAGCAGCCGAGCCACATTGGGTACTGCGTTCTCACCCGAGACGAACGCGGTCTGCATGTCCACCACGATCAACGCATCAACAGCCGCCACCCCACCGAGCCCCTCCCCATCAACAACCCCAACCACGCCAACCTGCTCCACAGTCCCGGTCATCCCCCCATCCTCACGCCTCACCCACCCCACCTCCACCTGAATAACCGTGGGGGTCGGATTATCCGGCTTCGCTCGAAGGACAGTGGTGGGTTGGGTTGTGGTGGGCGTGGTGGGGTTGTCGGTGGGGCGTGGGATGCTGGCGGGGTGGCTGCTCGTAGGGGTTCTGCGCCGAAGCTGGGCGACGTATTGCTGGTGACCGGCGCCGAGGCGTTTCTCGCGGATCGTGCTGTCCGGTCGGCGATTGCTGCGGTGTCGAAGGGCAGCACCGACGTCGAGGTGACGGATGTCGACGCGACGACGCTGGATGTCGGCGTCTTCGCGGAGCTCACCGGGCCGTCGTTGTTCGCCACCGAGCGGGTGCTCGTGCTGCGCGGGCTGGAGAACCTGCCGAGCGAGATGGCGCCGCACCTGATCGAGTACGCCGGCTCTCCGGCTGACGACGTACTCGTCGTGCTTGTGCACTCGGGCGGGCAGAAGGGCAAGGCCGTCCTCGACAAGTTGCGCAAGGCATCGGTCAACGAGGTCGTGGCGACGGCACCGAAGGCGTGGGAGCTTCCGCAGTTCGTGGCGGGGGAGATCCGGCTGCACGGTGGGACCGTGGACGAGCGGGCGGCGTCCGCGCTGGTGGACGCGGTCGGACATGATCTCCGGGCGCTCGCCGGGGCCTGCTCCCAGTTGGTGTCCGACTCAGATGGTCAGGCGGTGACCCCGGAGCTGATCGGGCAGTACTTCGGTGGCCGGGCAGAAGTCACGAGCTTCGCAGTCGCCGACGCGGCGATCTCGGGCCGGACCGAGCCGGCGCTGGAGCAGTTGCGCTGGGCCCTCGACTGCGGGGTCGCGCCGGTGCTGGTCACGAGTGCGATGGCGGGTGGTTTGCGCGGGCTCGCGAAGTTCTCGAGCGCTCCCAGCGGTCTGCGGGAGGCGGATCTGGCTCGGGAGGTCGGCGTACCGCCGTGGAAGCTGAAGCAGCTCAAGCAGCAGTCCCGCGGCTGGACGCCCGGTGGTCTCGCCGCCGCGATCAAGGCGGTGGCTCAGGCGGACGCCGACGTGAAGGGTGCCTCCGGCGATGCCGGGTACGCGCTGGAACGAATGGTGATCACCGTCAGCCACTCCCACGGCCGCCGCTGACCACAGTCAGCAGCCGAGAACCAGCCTGCACGCGAGAACCAGCCTGCAGTTGGGAACGAGGCTGGATTTGGGGACGCAAAAACGATCGGCCGGTCTGGGACGGGCCGATCGTTGGCGGGCTACTTCAGAGTGAAGCGGCCTTCTTGAAGATGGCCGACTTGCGGTTGGCAGCCTGGTTGGCGTGGATGACGCCCTTGCTGACGGCCTTGTCGAGCAGACGGCCGGCCACGCGGGCCTGCTCCTGCGCCGTCGTGCTGTCGCCGGACTCGGCGGCCTCACGGAAGCGACGAACTGCCGTCTTGAGGGTCGACTTCACCGACTTGTTGCGAAGTCGCGCAGCCTCGTTCTGGCGGTTGCGCTTGATCTGGGACTTGATGTTCGCCACGGAGCAGAGCCTCGATCAGGAGTATGCGGTCATTACAGGAAAATGTCGCGGCGCACGACTGAACACCACCCGTGGGCGCGCGAAAGAACAGATTACCAACAAGCCCCACCCGGAACCAAACCGGCCTGAGCGGGCGGCGACGGCGGTTGCGGTTCGAGTGCCGGGCGAGGGCATCAGCGGCGGTGGCCCAGCCGGTGTCCGTCGTCGTACGTGAGCGGGTCGACGGTGCGGAGTACGACGGTTCGCCGGCGCCGCGATCCGGCCAGATCCTGCGCTACTCGAACGGGGCGGTCGTCCTGGTGGTGCTCATCGGAGTGGTCGCGCACCGGGTCCTGCGGACTCGACGGCTGTGCTCCTCAGTCGGGTAAGCGTGGTGTGGATGCCGCGGGCATTACGGGCCGTCCGGTTGCCGAAGATGGGCCGGAAGAGGATTCGGAGGACGGCCGGCCGGTGGTCGGTCCAGGTCTCGGTGACCTCGCAGCCTGACGAGGTCGCGGTGAAGTCGTAGGCCCAGAGCGAGATCGGGATCGGGCCGAAGTGGATGGAGAAGGCGAACCGGCGGCCCGGGTCAGCGTCGACGACCCGCCCGAACGTGAACCAGCGGATCGCCCCGACTCGGTTGTGCCCCACGAACCGAGCCCCCACAGCCGGTCCGGTAGCACCTGACGTCCAGGTGACGCGGGTGCATTCCGGGCTCCACTCGCCCATCCGCGGCAGGTCGCTGACCAGCGCGTAGACGGTCGGAGCAGGGGCGTCGATCGCGATGGATTCCGTCAGGTCGGCCATGTGGTGTCCTTGCTCTCAGCTGATACCCGGTGAGCTGAGCGTGACATACTCGGCCCCGCTTGACGTCGGTAACCGCAAGCCCTGGAGGAACTCAGTAGTGTCCCGCCGTATCTCGAAGCGCCATGTCACCGTCGCACTCCTCGCCGCAGTGGTCGCCGTACCGATCGCGATCAACGTAGCCAGCGCCGACCAGCCGACGCCGGCGGATCCGGCGGTGAAGCGTTCCGAGACCGGTGCGTACATCGTCCAGCTCGACGATGCGCCCGTGACCGAGTACGACGGTGACATCGCCGGCCTCGCCGCCACCCGGGTCCTCCCCGGCGGCAAGCTCCTCAAGACCGCGGCGTCCGTGGTCGACTACGTCAAGCACCTCGCCGGCGAGCGCGACCAGCTCCTGCAGAACGCCACGGACATCACCAAGCTCTACGACTACAGCTACACGTACGCCGGTTTCTCCGCCCAGATGTCGTACGACGAAGCCGTCAAGCTGGCCAAGTCGTCCGGAGTGAAGAGCGTCGAGCCGAGCGACATCCAGCACGAGGACACCGTCGGCACCCCGCGGTTCCTCGGACTGTCCGGCAAGGGCGGCGCCTGGCAGCAAGCGGGTGGTACCGACAAGGCCGGCGACGGTGTGATCATCGGCATGATCGACTCCGGGTTCGTCCCCGAGCGACCCAGCTTCGCGCCGATGAAGACGACCAAGAAGTCCGACGCGCTGGTCGCGAAGAAGTGGAAGGGCACCTGCCAGGTCGGCGAGGAGGCACCCATCACCTGTAACAACAAGGTGATCGGCGCGCGGTACTTCGACAAGGGCATGGGCAGCCGGGTGATCCCAGCGGACTTCAAATCGCCGCGCGACTACGGCGGTCACGGGACCCACACCGCGAGTACGGCGGCTGGTGACTACGGCGTCGACATGAGCGTCCTGGGCCGGGACTACGGCAAGGGCTCCGGCATGGCTCCGCACGCGCGGCTGGCGATCTACAAGGCCATGTGGGCCGTGGATGCGACCGGCGCAGGCAGCGGAACCGAGGCCGATCTCGTCGCTGCCATCGACGCCGCCGTCGCCGACGGCGTGGACGTGATCAACTATTCGATCTCCGGCTCCGGATCGACGTACGTCAACGCGACCGGGCTCGCGTTCCTGCGGGCAGCCAAGGCAGGCGTGTTCGTGGCGACCAGCGCGGGCAACGACGGGCCGGGCGAGTCCACCGTCGGCAAGACCTACCCCTGGGTGACGACGGTTGCCAACGGCACCCATGATCGCGACATCCAGACCACTGTCACCTTCGGCAACGGCAAGTCGTACACGGGCGCGGGGATCGGCGCCGGTACGCCGCAGGCACCAGCGATCCTCGCCAAGGACGCGGGACTCACCGGTGCCGACCCGGCTACCCTCGCGCGCTGTCAGCCCGGCACGCTCGACCCGGCCAAGGTCAAAGGGAAGATCGTGGTCTGCGATCGCGGTGTCAGCGACCGCGCCGACAAGAGCAAGCAGGTGAAGGCCGCGGGCGGTGTCGGCATGATCCTGGTCAACATCACCCCGGGCACTCTGGACGCCGACCTGCACGCGGTCCCGACCGTGCACCTCGACGACAAGGCAGCCCCGGAGGTCAAGGCGTACGTCGGCGGTACGGCTAACCCGACCGCCACGATCAGCGCCGGTACGCCGGTCCGCGTCACCGCACCGAAGGTCGCGAGCTCATCCAGCCGCGGTCCGTCCCTGGCCGGCGGCGGCGACCTGCTGAAGCCGGACGTGATGGCACCCGGCACCAACGTCCTGGCCGCGACGACCGCGTTCAGTGCGGCCGGTGGCGAGTACGCGTTCATGAGCGGTACGTCGATGTCCACACCACACATCGCCGGTATCGCCGCCGTACTGAAGAGCAGGCACCCGAACTGGTCCCCGATGGCGATCAAGTCCGCGCTGCTGACGACCGCCACCGACAAGGACACCAGCGGCAAGCCGATCCAGAACGCCGCCGGCTCAGCGGCCAACCCGTTCGGGTACGGCGCCGGCGAGGTGCGCCCGAGGACCGCGATGGACCCGGGCCTGGTCTACGACTCGTCGTACGCCGATTGGGCCAAGTTCGTCTGTGGTTCCGGCCAGGTGCCGACCACGCACGAACTCTGCGCGGGCGGCACGATCGACGCGAGCGACCTGAACTATCCGACGATCGCGATCGGCGACCTGGCCGGCAAGCAGACCGTGACCCGGACCGTGACGAACGTCGGCAAGTTGCCGGAGCTCTACGTCCCGAAGGTCGAGGGCCTCGCCAAGATCAAGGTGACCGTGTCGCCGCGGATCCTGATCACGCTGCCCGGCCGGAGTACGACGTACAAGGTGACGTTCGAGAACACGGGTGCGCCGCTCGAGCAGTACTCGTTCGGCAAGCTCACGTGGAAGTCCGGCCAGCACGCCGTCACCAGCACGCTCGCGATCAAGCCGCTCACGGTGAAGGCACCGGTGCAGGTCAACGGGACCGGGACCGCGGGGTCGGTGCAGGTGCCGATCACAGCTGGGTACGCCGGCACTCTGAACACCACGTCCGTCGGTCTGACCCCGGCCACCGTCAGCGACGCGGTACTGAAGAACCCGGGTGGCGTGTCCTTCCCGCAGACGAGTCCGCAGGCCAACGACCACGTCGCCAAGTTCACGGTGAACATCCCGGCCGGCACGAAGTACGCCCGATTCTCGACGTTCGACGCGGACTACCCGGCCGGGACGGACCTGGACGTCTTCGTCTACCAGGCCGGTACGACGACCCCGGTCGCCAGCAGCACCGGCGGCTCAGCCGAGGAAGAAGCCAACCTCCCGGCCCCGGCCGGCGGCGCCTACGACATCTACGTCGACCTCTATGCCGGAGCCAAGCAACACCAGGTCAAGCTCAACCACTGGGAGCTGCAGAAGCTCGCAGACAACCTCACGGCTACCCCTGCAACCCAGCAGGTCCAGGTAGCGGCGCAAACCACCATCACCGCAACCTGGACCGGCCTCACCCGAGGCACGCGCTATCTAGGCCAGCTCCACTACTCCGACGGAGCCGACGGCTCAGGCAACACCGTCCTCCGCGTCAACGGCTGACGTAGCATGCCCGCCGAAGCAATCAAGGGGTTACTGCCCCCAGCATCTCGTTGGCCTTGGCCGTGCGGAGGACCTTGCACTCGCCGGTGGCCACGCTGCAGCGGTACATGTTCTGGTTCGACTCACCGACGCTGGTGACCAGGATCATGTTGGTCGGGTCCTCGAAGACCGAGGCCGAGAACGCTGTCTCGACCCGGCCAGGCAACTTGAGCGTCGTCGTGGCGCCGGTGTACAGGTCGATCGCAACCTTCTTGTCACGGTTGAACAGGGTCCGGCCGTTCGGCGAAGGCACCGACCCGTAGCTTGCGTCCGGCGTATCGCAGTACTCGTGCTCGGCGACGAACTCGTCACCGCGCAGCACACCGATCCGGGGGCAACCCTTGGCGGTGAAGTCGAGAAGCTTGTTGGTGGCCGGGATGAACTGAACGAAGTTCGGGCTCTGGATGCCGCGCAGCTGCCGCGCCTGGCCGTTCCCGGGCTGCCAGAGGTACAGCTTGGTGTCCCTTTGGACGAGGTTGCCGAAGAAGATGCCATCCTTCGTCCACGCGACCGCCTGGACGCCGGCGGCGGGCGGATCGAGGCTGGCGATCTTCTTGCCGGTGCCGGGATCCAGTACGACGACCTGACCGCGGACCTGCGGCGTGCCGTAGTGAGAGAGCTCGGTCACAGCCAGCTGCTTGTGGTCGGGCGAGTAGATGGGGCCTGTAGCCACCGATGGACCGAAAGGCCGGACCTTTCCAGCCGGGTCGAGAACGGCCAGTCGCACCGTGTTCGGGTAGCCGGTCTGGATCAGCCAGCTGTTGTCGCCGAAGCGACCGAGGACATTGCCGTGGACTCCCGGGTTCCTGACCGTCTTCCCGTGGTCGTAGAGAGTCCGCCACCAGGTGTCGAGCGGATTGTCGGGGTTGTCCTGAACGGTGACCGTGTACGGGATGCTCGGTGCGGCTCCCGATACCGGGCCTCTGCCCGGCGCGGGCGGGGTCGGCGCGCCTGCCGGGTCTGTCGGGGCCTTGTGAGTCAGGCCGTGCAGGAAAGGGACGGCCAGGGTTAGGACTGCGGCTATGCCGGCTGCGGCCAAGGCAATGGGGATCCAGCCGCGGCGGGTGGTGGTGCCGGTGGCGTCCAGTTCCAGGCCGGGGCCTTGGGCGGAGTTGGGCACGGTGTCGGCCTTGGCGTGGAGGTAGTCGCGGAGGCGGGTTTCGGTGTCGTTCATCGGAGCTCCTTGAGCTTCTCGGTCAGGATCGCGATTCCGCGGGACGAGGTGGAGCGGGCGCTGGACTGGCTGATTCCGAGCGTCTCTGCGATCTCTGCGAAGGGGAGGTCGAGGTAGTAGCGCAGTACGAGGACCTCCCGGGTGCGCCGGGGCAAAGCTTGGAGCGCTTGCCGGACCTGCAGGCGGTCCTCCCCGAGCATGGCGCTGCTCTCGGCGGATGCGTTCGGTTCCTCGTGCGGTGGCGTGTAGAGCCGTGCCGTCCGACGACGCCGCAGTACAGAGCGGCAGCGATTCACCAGAGTGGTTCGCAGCCACCCCAGCGCCTTGTCGTTGTCCCGCAGCGGCCAGTGCCGATACAGGTCGGTGAAGGTCTCCTGTACGGCGTCCTCCGCCGCCGGCCGGTCGTCAACAATCAGCACGGCCAGGCGGACCAGCCCGACCCAGTGCCGGCGGTAGAGCTCCGACACTGCGTCTCGCGTCTCGTCGCGCGCCAGAGATCGGAGCGGACCTCTGATGCTCACCATTGGATTCGTCACACCTCCAAAGACGCGCACGTCGCCGAAACGCTGCGTCAGGCGAGACGCTCCCGCACCCAGTCGAGGTGGATCAGGGCGTGCCGCTGCTGCCACGCGCGGATCGTCGGCAACCCGGGCGGGGGCGGGTGGAACGCTCCCCACCACAGTCCGGCCGCTACGGCCGCCAAGAACCCAGTGATCGCGAGATCGTCCGGCAGTGCGGGCAGACGCACCGATTCACGCATGTCCGCGTGCAGGATGACGGTGTCGGTCCAGCGCGGCGCGAGCGCCGGATGCGCCCAGTCGATGAACACCACCCGGTCATCGGTCAGGATGATGTTGTCCGCCCGGAGATCCCAATGCGCCAGCGCCTTCCCTTCCGCCAGCGTCCGCACCCCGAACCGGGCGAGCTCAGCCAACTCCTCCTCCCGCCCCCGCGCCCACTCCGGTACGTCGAGACCGTCAGCGATCACGTTGTCCCACCGACTCAGGAAGTCGTGGCTGCGAACGGCGGCCACCGGTGCGTCCGGCCACGGCGACGGATCCAGTACGTCGGTCAGTTCGGTAACCGCATCCAGGACCCGGTCGGCGTCGTGCTGTTCCCACGGGTGATCGGGCAGCCGGCCGTCGATGTCCTCGAACACCATCCCGACCCAGTCGCCGTCGTCGTACACCTCGTACAGGGCAGGTGCCATGGGCAACGGGCCGATGGCCTGCATGGCCGTGATCTCCTGGCGGAACAGCTCCGGCGTTTTCGGGTTGAGCGACGTACCGACGGTCTTGACGAAGGCGCGGCGGCCCGAGGCGGTCACCAGGCGGGCGGCGACACCGGGGGAGAACCCGCCCTGCTGGGTCGTGGCGGAGACCACCACCGACCCGAGCGCACGCTCCACCCACGCCCGCACCGCGGCGGGCACCTCCTCGAAGGGCAACCGGACCCCAGTAGCGTGCGCCATGCGTCCAAACGGTAGGCGCCGAGCGGTCCGAGTGCTCGCGATTTTAGAATCCGCTGGCCCCGCATGGGATGATTGACCGGTTGATCAGGTATTACCCGAGACGATTTGGATCCCCTCCGTGCCCGTAGGCCCCACGACCGTGCCGCAGCCGGGTCGCACCGACCCGTCGCTGATCCGGAACTTCTGCATCATCGCCCACATCGACCACGGCAAGTCGACGCTGGCCGACCGGATGCTGCAGATCACCGGTGTCGTCGACGGCCGGCAGATGCGGGCGCAGTACCTGGACCGGATGGACATCGAGCGGGAACGCGGCATCACGATCAAGTCGCAGGCGGTCCGGCTCCCGTACGCGCCGGGTCCGGACTCCCCGGGCGGCCTGCTCGCCCCGGACGGCACGACGTACATCCTGAACATGATCGACACGCCCGGCCACGTCGACTTCACCTACGAGGTGTCGCGCTCGCTCGAGGCGTGTGAGGGTGCGGTGCTGCTGGTCGACGCGGCGCAGGGGATCGAGGCGCAGACGCTCGCGAACCTCTACCTCGCGCTGAACGCGGACCTGCACATCATCCCGGTGCTGAACAAGATCGACCTGCCGAGCGCGCAGCCGGAGAAGTACGCCGCCGAGCTGGCCCACATCATCGGCTGCGACCCCTCCGACGTACTGAAGGTCTCGGCCAAGACCGGTGAGGGCGTCGAGGAGCTGCTGAGCGAGATCGTCGCCCAGGTCGAGCCGCCGAAGGGCGTCAAGGACGCACCGCCGCGCGCGCTGATCTTCGACTCCGTGTACGACACCTACCGCGGCGTGGTCACCTACGTCCGGGTGGTCGACGGGGAGCTGACCCACCGGGACCGGATCAAGATGATGTCGTCCGGTGCGGTGCACGAGATGCTCGAGGTCGGCGTCATCTCACCCGAGCCGATGAAGTCCCCGAGCATCGGTGTCGGCGAGGTCGGTTACCTGATCACGGGCGTGAAGGACGTCCGCCAGTCCCGGGTCGGTGACACCGTCACGGCGGCCGTGCACGGTGCGACCGAGGCTCTCGGCGGGTACAAGCACCCCCAGCCGATGGTGTACTCCGGTCTGTTCCCGATCGACGGTGACGACTATCCGACGCTGCGTGACGCGCTGGAGCGGCTGCAGCTGAACGACGCGGCCCTGCAGTACGAGCCGGAGACCTCGGGCGCGCTCGGGTTCGGCTTCCGCTGCGGGTTCCTCGGGCTGCTGCACATGGAGATCGTCCGGGAGCGGCTCGAGCGCGAGTTCGACCTGGACCTGATCTCGACCGCGCCGAACGTGGTCTACCGGGTCGAGATGGAGGACGGCAAGGAGCACGTCGTCACCAACCCGAGCGAGTTCCCCGAGGGCAAGATTGCCGACATCTACGAGCCGGTGGTGAAGGCGACGATCCTCAGCCCGAAGGACTTCATCGGCGTGATCATGGAGCTCTGCCAGACCAAGCGGGGCAACCTGCAGGGGATGGACTACCTGTCCGAGGACCGGGTCGAGCTGCGCTACACGCTGCCGCTGGCCGAGATCGTGTTCGACTTCTTCGACCAGCTGAAGTCCAAGACCAAGGGCTACGCGTCGCTGGACTACGAGCCGACCGGCGAGCAGGCCGCCGCGCTGGTCAAGGTGGACATCCTGCTGCAGGGCGAGACCGTCGACGCGTTCTCGGCGATCGTGCACCGCGACAACGCCTACTCGTACGGCGTCGCCCTGGCCGGGAAGCTGAAGGAACTGATCCCGAGGCAGCAGTTCGAGGTGCCGATCCAGGCCGCGATCGGGTCCCGGGTGATCGCCCGCGAATCGATCCGCGCGATCCGCAAGGACGTTCTGGCCAAGTGCTACGGCGGTGACATCACCCGGAAGCGCAAGCTGCTGGAGAAGCAGAAGGAAGGCAAGAAGCGGATGAAGATGGTCGGCCGCGTGGAGGTCCCGCAAGAGGCCTTCATCGCCGCGCTGCGGACCACCGACACCGGCGAAAAGGCCAAGAAGTAGGTGCCGGTCGACATTCCTGAAGGTCTGCTGGTCGTCGGGTCGCGCGGTCCGGATTGGGCCGACTGGCTCGACCGGTTGCCTCGGCTGACGCGCGATCTCCTGGACGAGTGGAGCCTGCGCGTCGACGGTGCGTCGTTCCACGGGAACTGCGCGCTGGTCGTTCCGGTGATCACGGCCGACGGGCAGAGCGCCGTACTCAAGGTGCAGTTCCCGCACTGGGAGGCGGAGACCGAGCATCTCGCGTTGCGGGATTGGGGCGGGAACGGCGCGGTGCAGTTGCTGCGGGCGGATCCGCGCCGGTTCGCCTTGCTGCTCGAGCGGTTGGAGCCGCGCGATCTGACCACGGTCGATGCGCTCGAGGCGTGCGAGCTCGTTGGGTCGACCTACAAGCGGTTGCACCTGCCGGCCGGACCGCAGTACCGGACGCTGTCGGGTCAGTTGGCTCGGTGGGTGGAGCGGTTGCGGCAGTTGCCGATGTCGGCGCCGGTTCCGCATCGGTACGTCGAGCAGGCGATCTCGCTGGCCGAGGACTTCGTCGCGGAGCCGGACACCGACGGGCGGTTGATCCACACCGACCTGCACTACGAGAACATGCTGGCCGCGGCCCGTGAGCCCTGGTTGGTGATCGACCCGAAGCCGCTGTCCGGCGATCCGCATTTCGAGGTTGCTCCGCTGATCTGGAACCGCTGGGACGAAGTCGTTGCCTCCGGCGACCTTCGGTTCGGGGTGCGGCAACGGTTCTATGCCGCGATCGACGCGGGCGGTCTGGACGAGGAGCGGGCCCGGGACTGGGTGATCGTCCGGCAGATGCTCAACGTGCTGTGGACGCTCGAGGACGCCGGCGAGGACGAGTCGCTTCCGCAGGACTGGGTCACCCGGAACATCGCGATCGTGAAGGCGATCCAGGACTGAAGCCGGGCGGGTGACGTAGGAGACACTCGCTTGAAGTTAGTAGTTACCACCTACTAACTTCACCGGTATGTCGCCGACACGGATGAGTGGGCAGGAGCGTCGCGAGCAGGTGCTCGCGATCGCCGAGGAAGAGTTCGCCGCGGCCGGGTTGGCCGGTACGTCGACCGAGACGATCGCCCGCCGGGCCGGGATCACTCAGGCGTACGTGTTCCGGATCTTCGGGACGAAGAAGCAGTTGTTCATCGAGTGCGTGGATGCCGCGTTCGAGCGGATGGCGGTGGCGATGCTGGCCGCGGCCGGCGGTACGACGGGGATCGAGGCGCTGACCGCGATGGGCGCCGAGTACAACGCGATGCTCGCTGACCGCACCACGCTCCTGCTCCAACTCCAGGGCACCGCCGCCGCGGCCGCCGGCGACGGCGAGGTCCGCGACGCCGTTCGCACCAGCTTCGGCCGCCTCTGGCAAGCAGTAGCCGACACCGCCGACCTCGACCCGGTCACCGTCAAGGCCTTCCTGGCCTTCGGCATGCTCCTCAACACCAACGCCGCCCTGGACCTCCCCGAGGTGGACGAGCCGTGGTCCCAGCAGGCCAGAACCCGAATAAAACCAGGCCTCTTCGCCCACATCACCACGAAGACCAACCAATGAGCACCAACACCAGAGGAGTGGTGACCGAGCCGCGGTATCTGGGCGGGGTGATTGTCTTCGTCGGTCTTTTGGCTGCTGTGGTCGGCAGCCTGGGCGCCCCACTCATCACCGCGGTTGCTCAGCAGTACGACGTTTCCTTGGCCGCGGCCCAGTGGACATTGACGATCGCACTCCTGTCCGGTGCAGTAACGGCCCCGCTGATCGGGCGCCTCGGCTCCGGCCCAAACCGCCGTACCGTCGTCCTGGCGACCATGGGAGTCGTCGTGGCGGGGAGTGCGCTGACGGTCATCCCGCTCCCATTTGCGTTCCTGCTCATCGGTCGTGCGGCTCAGGGCGCGGGCCTCGGCCTGACCTCGCTGATGATGGCGACCGCACGCGATCACCTCGATGAGCAACACTCAGCCCGCACGATCGCGCTGCTCTCGGTCGCGTCCACCGCAGGCATCGGCGTTGGCTACCCACTAGCCGGTTTCCTCACCGACCTCGGCGGTATCCGCGCCGCCTACGCCCTCGGCCTGGTCGCCACCGTGGTCGCCCTGATCGCCATAGCCGCCGTGGTCCCACCGGCGCCATCGCGACCGGCATCCAAGGTCGACCTCCCCGGAGCGATCCTCCTCACGATCGCCCTCCTCGCCCTGCTCTTCGTGATCAGCCAGACGGATCTCTGGCGACACCACACCCCGATCGCACTGGCGGTCCTCCTCGCCGCGATCGCGTTGCTCGCACTCTGGACCATTGTCGAGACCCGTGCCGCCAACCCGCTGGTCGACCTACGCCTCCTGCGTCACCCTGCGGTCGCCGCGGCCAACCTGGTCATGCTCACCGGTGGCGTCGGCATGTACCTCCTCCTCAGTCTCATCACCCGCTACGTCCAAACCCCCGCAGAGGCCGGCTACGGATTCGGCCTCAACACCTTCGAGGCCGGCCTGGTCCTCGTCCCGTTCTCAGTCCTCGGCTTCATCGCCGGCCGTCTCGTTCCCGGCCTCCGCACGAAGTTCGGCGGCCGCAGCCTGCTGGCCGGCAGCACAACCGTCGTACTCGCGGCCTTCGTCCTCTTCGCCCTGGTCCGCGGCAACCTGATCGAGCCGATCATCGCGATCAGCATCCTCGGGTTCGGCGTCGGTGCGTTCTCCGCCGCGATGCCTGCGGTCATCCTGGCCGCGACCCCTGCCGCCGAGACCGCCAGTGCGATGAGCGTGAACCAGGTCGTCCGCAGTGTCGGGTTCTCGATCGGCAGCGCACTCGGCGGACTCATCCTCGCGGCCCACACGACCGACGTCTTCCCCCACGAGGGCGGGTACGGCGTGGCCGCCTGGACCGGGGTCGCCACGACGGCCGCAACTCTAGTGATCATCGCCATACTCCGACCGCGACGCGCGTAAAACCGGTGGAACCGGCCCGACCGTCGGAGGGAGGATGCCGGTATGCGGTTGCTGACGGTCAATGTGGTGGAAAACCTGATTCCCGGTCCGAAAGAGACCGGGTTCACGGCCATCGACAAGCGACCGCAGGTAGGCCGGGTACACGTCGGTGAGCTCGGCCTCGTCGGCGACCGGGTCTGCGACACCAAGAACCACGGCGGCCCCGACCTCGCGGTCTATGCGTACGCCGAGGAGGACGCGAACTGGTGGTCCGGACAACTCGGCCGCGACATCCCGACCGGCCTGTTCGGCGAGAACCTGCGCACCGAGGGCATCGACATCACCGGCGCCCTCCTGGGTGAGGTCTGGCGGATCGGCCCCGCGGTCGAGGTGATGGTTCGTGCACCGCGCATCCCGTGCATCACCTTCCAGCACCGCATGCAGATTCCCCACTGGGTGAAGCGATTCCACCAGGCCGGCTGCCCCGGGGCGTACCTGAAGGTGCTGAAAACCGGCACGATCGGCGCGGGCGATGAGATCGAGATCCTCAGCCGGCCCGACCACGAGGTCACCATCGGCGAGATGTTCCGCGGGCAGGACCCGGCGAAGATGCAGCGGATGCTCGACTCGGGTGTAGACCTGATGGACGAGCTCCGCGACACCGCGCACCGCGTCGCGGCCCGCGCGTGAGCGCCCAAGAGGCAGCGCAGGAATCCACGGGCCGAGGCCTACTTCCTGCGCCCGGACCGTTGCGGCCGCTGGCGCTCGCCACGCTGCTCAGCCGGGTCGGCAACGGGCTGCTGATGACGGTCAGCGTGCTCTACTTCAACCGGATCGTCGGATTGTCGATCGCGCAGGTGGGTCTGGGGCTCACAGTCGCCGGCCTGTTCGGGCTGGTGTCGGCCGTGCCGATGGGGCATCTGGCGGATCGACGTGGGCCTCGGACGCTGTTCGTCGTACTGAGTCTGCTGTTGTGTGCGGTGTCGTTGCTCTACCTGTTCGTGGAGACGTTCTGGCAGTTCCTGATCGTCTCCGTCGTACTGACCGCGATCGACCGTGGCGCGGGAGCGGTGCGGTCCGCGTTGATTGCCGCAGTCACCCAAGGCTCCGGCCGGGTCGCGGCGCGCGCCTACCTGCGTGCCGTGACCAACATCGGGATCACGGCCGGCGCGGCGATCGGTGCGGTCGCGCTGCACTTCGACACAGGTACGGCGTACCGCCTGATGTTCATCCTCGACGCGGTGCTGAGTGCGATCGCGGCCTTCGTCGTACTCGCGGTTCCGCGGGTCGCACCGCAGCCCCGGACGGATGACGGGCCGGTTTGGGTGGCGCTACGTGACCGCGGTTATCTCGCGGTCGCGGGCTTGAACGCCGGTATGTCGATCCACTACGCGGTGTTCGACGTCGCGCTCCCGCTCTGGGTGGTCGACCACACCGATGCGCCGCGCTCGATGGTCGCGTTGCTGCTGATCATCAACACCGTCGTGGTCGCGCTCTTCCAGGTCCGCTCGTCCCGGGGGATCTCCGATCCCACCACCGCGGCCCGGGTGACGCGACGGGCCGGATTGTTGCTGCTGGCATCGATGATTCTGTTCGCGACAGCCTCGTTCGGGGACGCGATCGTCGCGGTCGGCCTGCTCGCGCTCGGCGCGGTCGCCCAGGTGATCGCCGAACTCCTGCAGTCCTCCGGTTCGTTCCTGCTCGGCTTCGACCTCGCGGCCGACCACGCGCAGGGGCAGTACCAGGGAGTCTGGAACACCAGCATGTCGATCAGCAACATGGTCGCGCCGACCGTCTTCGCCCTGCTCCCGCTCGGCATCGGCGTCCCGGGCTGGATCATCCTCGGCGTCTGGTTCGCGGTGATCGGCGTCCTGTTCGTCCCGGTCGTGCGCTGGGCCGCCCAGCGCAGGAGCGACCAACTTATTGCGACTTAGTCGCAGATAGCGCACCATGAACCGGTGAGGAAACTGCTCCCGCCGCCGGGTCCGTTGCGCCCGCTCGCCCTCGCCACGCTGCTGAGCCGGGTCGGCAACGGCCTGCTGATGACGATCAGCGTGCTGTATTTCAACCGGATCATCGGCCTGTCCATCGCCCAGGTCGGTCTCGGCCTCACCGTCGCCGGACTGTTCGGCCTGCTCGCGAGCATCCCGTTCGGTCACCTGGCCGATCGCCGCGGTCCGCGGACATTGTTCGTCGTACTCAGCCTCTTCCTGTCCGTGCTGGCACTGCTCTACCTGGTCATCGACACGTTCTGGCAGTTCCTCGTGGTCGCGACGGTCATCGCGATCCTCGACCGTGGCTCCAACGCCGTTCGGTTCGCGCTGATCGCCGCCGTCACCCAAGGCTCCCAAGCCCGGGTCGCGGCCCGCGCCTACCTCCGCTCGATGACCAACATCGGCGTCACCGCCGGTGCCGGCCTCGGCGCCGTCGCACTGTCCTTCGGTACGGCGACCTCGTACCACCTGATGTTCTGCGTGTACGTCGTCCTCGGCGTGATCTCGGCCTTGGTCGTGCTCGCCGTACCGCGGGTGAAACCACTTCCAAAGGGTGACGGGCCGGTGTGGGTGGCGCTCCGCGATCGCGGTTACCTGGCGGTCTCCGGGCTCAATGCGGCGATCTCGATCCACTACTCGGTGATCGACGTGGCCATTCCGCTCTGGGTAGTCGATCACACCGACGCTCCGCACTGGGCCGCCGCGCTGCCGTTGATGGTGAACGCCGCGGGCGTCGCCGTACTGCAGGTCCGGGCGTCGCGTGGCATCGTCGACACCGCGTCCGCGGCGCGGGCGACCAGGACCGCAGGACTGTTGTTGCTGGCAGCAATGGTTCTGTTCGCGACTGCCTCCGCGGGAGATGCCGTGGTTGCGATCATCGTGCTGGTAGTCGCCGCGCTCGTGCAGGTCGCCGGGGAGTTGCTGCAGTCGTCCGGTTCGTTCCTGCTTGGCTTTGATCTGGCGGCCGAGCACGCGCAGGGCCAGTATCAAGGAGTCTGGAACACCAGTACGTCGGTCAGTTCGATGCTGGCACCGACCGTGATGGCGTTGCTTCCGCTCGGTCTCGGCGTACCAGGCTGGATCATCCTTGGCGTCTGGTTCGCTGTCGCCGGCGTGCTGTTCGTGCCGGTGGTGCGGTGGGCGGCGAGGCGTCAGATGGTGGGTTCGCGGTAGCCGAGAGCAGCGGAGATCTTCCGGGCGGCCTCGATCGCGGCCGGTGCCATCAGGGCGACCTGGGCGATCGACTGCTCGAGTGAGAGGGTCGAGATGCTGACGGCGGCGATCGCGGTGCCGGTGTGATCGTGGATGACGGAGGCTACGCAGCGGATGCCGGGTTCGTTCTCCTCGTCGTCGAGGGCGTAACCGCGGGACCGGACCTGGCTCAGATCGGCCTTCAGTGCTGCCGCGGTCGTGTGGGTCAGGGGAGTGCGGGCGGGCAGACCGGTCCGGGTGATGTGGGCGTCGAGTGCCTCGTCGTCCTTCTCGGCCAGTAGGGCCTTGCCGATGCCGGTGCAGTGCAGCCAGAACGCCTTACCCACGCGGGACGGCATCCGGTACGGCTTCGGGCCGTCGAGCCGCGCGACGTAGATCGCCTCGTCGCCGTTCAGGAGGCCCACGTGCACTGTGCAGCGCGTCTGCGCGACCAAGTCCGCGAGTACCGGGCGAGCGACGGTCGCGAGGTCGACGTTGGTGAGGGCGTGACCGGCCAGCCGGAGCGCCTTCGGGCCTGGGTGGTACGAACCGTCCT
Source organism: Kribbella sp. NPDC051952 (assembly GCF_040680855.1). Taxonomy (NCBI): domain Bacteria; kingdom Bacillati; phylum Actinomycetota; class Actinomycetes; order Propionibacteriales; family Kribbellaceae; genus Kribbella; species Kribbella sp. NPDC051952. The sequence goes on along the minus strand of NZ_JBFAXQ010000026.1, from coordinate 72,645 downwards.
CCGCCTGCGCGACGAACTCGTGCTCCACCAGCGACGCCATGATCCGGTGCACGGTCGACTTCGCCAGCCCGGTCGCGTTGACCACGTCGGTGAACCGCGAGTGCTCCAGGACGGCGTCCAGCACCATCAACGTCTTGTCGATGGCCGAAGGCGAGCTCATGTCGGTCATCTTGCCACTCCTATCTGGCCAGCCAGCCGCCGTCGACCGCGAGGACGTGGCCGTTGACGTAGTCAGCCGCCGCCGAGGCCAGGAAGACCGCGGCACCGACGACGTCCTCCGCCCGCCCCCAGCGGCCGGCCGGGATGCGCTCCCGGATCGCGGTCTCGCGGGCCGGATCCGCGCGCAGTCCGGTGGTGTTGTCGGTACTGATGTACCCGGGCGCGATCGCATTCACCTGAACGCCGGCCGGCCCCCATTCGTTCGCCAGCGCGCGGGTCAGTCCCGCGACCGCGTGCTTGCTCGCAGTGTAGGCCGGAACGGTGATCCCGCCCTGGAAACTCAGCAGCGAGGCGATCGTGATGATCCGCCCGGCGCCACGGTCGACCATGGCGCTCCCGACCGGCCGCGTGACGGCCCAGGTGGAGTTGAGGTTGACGTCGATCACGTGCCGCCAGTCGGCGGCGCTGGTCTCGGCCGCCGGTGCCCGCCGGATGGTGCCGGCGTTGTTGACCAGGATGTCGATCCGTCGTTCCGCCGCCAGCTTCACCGCGGCCGCTTCGACCGCGTCCGGATCGGCGAAGTCGGCGGTGACGACCGTTGCCTCGCCACCACCGTTCTCCTTGATGGCTTCGAGGGTGTCCTCGAGCGCCGCGTCGCGCGCCATCAGGATCAGCTCGGCCCCGGCCGCGGCGTACCCGGCCGCGATCGCCGCCCCGATACCACGCCGGGCTCCCGTGACCAGCGCCGTACGCCCTCGCAAGCTGAAGGCGTCAGACGTCACCGCAGCTCCCGTACGTCGACACCGTCCATGTCGGCGAACGCCTGGTTCTCGCCCGCCATCGCCCAAACGAAGCTGTACGACGAGGTGCCGGAGCCGGAGTGGATCGACCAGCTCGGGGAGATCACCGCTTGCCGGTCGGCGACCAGCAGGTGCCGGGTCTCGTTGGGCTCACCGAGCAGATGGACGATCCGCTCGGTCTCGGGCAGACCGAAGTAGACGTAACACTCGGTCCGACGGTCGTGCGTGTGCGCGGGCATGGTGTTCCACGTGCTGCCGGCGTGCAGCGTCGTCACGCCGAGGACGATCTGGCAGCTGCGGACGCCGTCGGCATGGATGTACTGGTCGATCGTGCGGCGGTTCGCGGTCTGCTGGTCGCCGGCTTCGATCCGGTTGCCCTCGCCGGGGTTGATCTGGGCGGTCGGGAAGTCGGCGTGTGCCGGGGCGGAGAAGGCGTAGAACGCCGCATCGGGTCCGTCGAAGGTGATCTCGCGGACCCCGCGTCCGACGTACAGGCAGGCTCCGGTCGACAGCTCGTACTTCGTGCCGTCCGCGGTGACTGTGCCTGCGCCGCCGACGTTGACGATGCCGGCCTCGCGGCGTTCGAGGAAGTACTCGCTGCGCAGCTCGGGCCAGGTGCCGAGCGTCAGCGGGCCGTTCGTGGGGCGCGCGCCGGCGAGCACGATCCGGTCGTGGTGGGTGAGCACCGCGGTGATCGTGTCCGGCGTGAAGAGGTCGTCGACCAGGTAGTGCGAGCGCAGCGCGGCGGTGTCGAAGCCGGGCACCTGGGCGGGGTGGGTGGCATGTCTGACCTGGAGGGGCGGCTGAGCGTTCACAGAACAAGGTTCTATTCCACGGAACCTCCTGTCAATCGCCGTGGAGGGCTGGAACACCGTGCAGAATTGTTCCGGGTTCCGTCTCTTGACACCTAGTTCTGTTCGGTGGAACCTCTCAAGCACTCGCCCAACGCCCCTGGGAGGATCCCTGATGACCACTCTGGACTGGTCGGTCCTGGTCGCGTACTTCGTCTTGATGGTGCTGATCGGAGTCTGGTCGCGCTCCAAGATCAAGACCGTCGTGGACTACTTCACTACCGGCGGCCGGATTCCCTGGTGGCTGTCCGGCATCTCGCATCACATGTCCGGCTACAGCGCCGTCATGTTCGTCGCCTTCGCGGCGGTCGCCTACAGCTACGGCATCACCGTCTACGTCTGGTGGGCGATGTCGATCGGCATCGGCGTGGGGATCGGTGCGTTCGTGTTCGCCGCCCGCTGGAACCGATTGCGGGCCAAACACGGCGTCGTCTCACCGCTGGAGTACCTGGCCCGGCGCTACAACCTGCCGACCCAGCAGGCGCTCGCGTACTCCGGTGCCGCGCTGAAGGTCGTGGACATCGCGTCGAAGTGGGTCGCGATCGCCGTGCTGCTGAACGGATTCACCGGCGTACCGATGCGGTGGGGGATCCTGCTGACCGGTGTGGTCACGATGTTGTACGCGACGCTCGGCGGGCTGTGGGCCGACGTACTGACCGACTTCGGGCAGTTCGTGATCCAGTTCGGGGCCGGGATCGCGATGTTCATCGGGGTGCTCGCGCACTTGGACGGCGTACCGACGCTATGGAAGATGTGGGACCAACTGCCGGCCGGGCACGGGGATGCGCTGAACGGGCCGTATACGCCGATCTTCTTGATCGCGTTCTTGTTCATCAAGACGTTCGAGTACAACGGCGGGATGTGGAACCTGGCGCAGCGCTACATGGCCGCGCCGTCCGGCTCCGACGCGAAGCGGTCCGCGTTGCTGTCGTCGATCCTGTGGCTGGTCTGGCCGCTGATCCTGTTCATCCCGATGTGCGCGGCGCCGCTGCTGGTCCATCCGGGTAAGCCGGAGCAGTCATACGTCGAACTCGCGCAACTGCTGCTGCCGACCGGACTGATCGGGCTGGTGCTGGCGGGATTCTTCTCGCACACGATGGCGATGGTGGCATCCGACGCGAACGTGATCTCGTCCGTGATCACCCGGGACTTGGCGCCGGTGCTGGTGCCGAAGGTGCGGCGGATGACCGATGCGGGGGCGTTGAAGTTCGCGCGGATCACGACGTTCACGTTCGTGACGGTGAGCATGCTGATCGCGATCGCGACCAACGGTGAAGGTGTGGTCCTGAAGATCGTCGTGGATCTGGTCGCGGCGACGATGGGGCCGATCTCGATTCCGCTGATGCTTGGTCTGTTGCCTTGGTTCAAGCGGAGTGGGTCGCGGGCGGCGCTGGTCTCGTGGGCAATCGGGTTGATCGTGTGGGCGGTCGTGAAGTGGGGCCTCGACTCCACCGACACCACGCTGGTCGTCGCGTTGCCGTTGGCAACTTCCCTGGTGGTGTACGTCGGCCTCGGCTGGCTGCTGCCCGAACGCCGCCCCGAGGTCGACGAACTGATCGACTCCCTGAACTCCGACCCCGACGAACTCACCACCCGCCGCGCCGCGGCCGTCAACTGAAACACTGCACCCGACAACCCTTGAGGAGATCCTGTATGCCGAACATCACCGTCGAACTGCTCTCCGGTCGCACCCTCGACCAACGCCGCGAGTTCGTCGCCGCCGTCACCGACTCCGCCATCGCCATCCTCGGCGCCAAGCGCGAGTCCGTCCGAATCGTCTTCCAGGAGATCGAAAAGACCGACGTAGCCAACGGCGGCACCCTGGTAGCCGACGTGCAGTAACCCCACCGGCCCGGCACCCCCCGCCCCAGGTGCCGGGCCGTGGGGTGGGCGGACCTGCAGCACTCATCAACCACCCCCACAGCCGGTCCCGCCCGCCTGACCCCTGCCGGGACCACCAGTTGCTGAGTGGCGCAGGTCCGGCCCCCAACCTGCCCCCCGGTGGTGCGGCTGCCTCAACCCATCCTCTGTAAACCCACCGCATGGTGGAATTTGGGGGCGGGAGGGGTGGGGACCTACTACTGTTTTCCTCATGCGAGTAGGTGTGTTTGGTGCAACTGGTCAGGTTGGAAGCGTTATGCGGGAGCTGCTCATCGAGCGGAAGTTCCCGGTGGACGAGATCCGGTACTTCGCGTCAGCGCGCTCGGCAGGCAGCACGTTGCCGTTCGGGGATCGCGAGATCACCGTGGAGGACTCCGCGACCGCGGACTTCACCGGCCTCGACCTAGCGCTGTTCTCCAACGGGAAAACAGCCTCCAAGGAGTACGCCCCGAAGGCAGCCGCCGCCGGCGCGATCGTGGTCGACAACTCATCCGGCTGGCGGATGGACCCCGACGTACCCCTCGTCGTCTCCGAGGTGAACCCGGGCGACCTCGACCACCTCCCGAAGGGCATCGTCGCCAACCCCAACTGCACCACGATGGCCGCCATGCCGGTCCTCGCCCCGCTGCACCGCCACGCGACCCTGACCCGCCTGGTGGTCTCGACCTACCAAGCGGTCTCCGGCTCCGGCGGCGTCGGCGTCAGCGAACTCGAGGACCAAGCCCGCGCCCTCGTCGAACCAGGCGGAAAACTTGCCCGCGGCACCGATGGCATCGAGCTCCCCGAGCCCAAGGTGTACGCCGGTCCGATCGCCTTCAACGTGCTCCCACTCGCCGGATCGATCGTTGCCGACGGCACCGGTGAGACCGATGAGGAGCAGAAGCTCCGCAACGAGAGCCGGAAGATCCTGCACATCCCGGACCTCCCGGTCGCCGGCACCTGCGTCCGCGTACCCGTCTTCACCGGTCACTCGCTGAGCATCCACGCCGAGTTCGCCGACCCGATCACCCCCGAACAGGCCACCGAGCTCCTCGCCGACGCCCCCGGTGTCGCGCTGGCCGACCTCCCGACCCCGCTACTCGCCGCCGGTCGCGACCCGTCGTACGTCGGTCGGATCCGCCAGGACCAGTCGGTCCGGGGCAACCACGGCCTGGTCCTGTTCGTCTCCAACGACAACCTCCGCAAGGGCGCCGCCCTCAACGCGGTCCAGATCGCGGAGCTCCTCGCCCAGCGCTGACATCAAAGGGAGATTGGATCCATCGTTTGATTGCCCGCAAACGCACCTGAGGTGCCGTTAGGGTGAGGTCTCTCGTGGGTGGAGGTGACCGAGCTGGAGCGAGATGCGGTGGTTGGGCTGCGGTTCCGGCTGCTCGGGACCGTGGAGGTGCGGACCGCTGACGGCGCCGTCGTACCGCTGCCGTCGCACCGTCCGGCGCTGCTGCTTGCCGCCCTGCTGCTGCGGCTGAATCGGACCGTCCGCACCGATGACCTGGTCGACGTGCTCTGGGGCGACGACGAGCTGCCGACCAACCCACGCGCCGCGCTGCAGATCTACATCTCCCGGCTCCGGACCGCGCTGGGCGATTCGGGCCGGACGATGATCCACACCGGGGACGGCGGTTACTCGCTGCACGCGGACCCGGCGCAGCTCGACCTCGAAGTCTTCCGAGCCCTGGTTCGCAAGGCTCCCAAGACCGCAGATCCAGCCGCCACCGTCGAGATCCTCACCGAAGCCCTCGCGCTCTGGCGAGCCGAACCGCTGGCCGGCCTCGACACCAGCGCCCTGACCCGCGAGATGATCCCGCGCCTGCTCGAGGAACACCTGCAGGCCCAGGAGCTCTACTTCGACGCCCGCCTCATCCAGGGCGACGCGTCCGGGGTGATTCCCGAACTCACCGAGCTCGTCGAGCGCCACCCGACCCGCGAACGCTTCTGGGGCCAGCTGATCCGCGCCCATCGTGCGTCCGGACGGCCGGCGCTCGCGTTGTCGACGTACGGCGAAGTCTCCCGGCGACTGCGTGATCTCCTCGGCGTCGGCCCAGGTCCCGAACTCCAACGCCTGCACGCCGAACTGCTGGCCACCACCGACACCGACAGCATGGTCGTACCGCGCCAGCTGCCGACCGCCATCCGCACGTTCTCCGGCCGCACCGAGCCCCTGGGCCAATTAGACGGTCTCCTGCCCGGCGCGGGCCTCGGCCTGATCATCGGCCCGGCCGGCGTCGGCAAGACCTCGCTGGCGATCCATTGGGCCACGCAGGTCGCCGACAACTTCCCGGACGGCATCCTGTACGCCGATCTGCTCGGCTTCTCGTCCGTGACGGAACCGGCCGACCCGCACTCCGTCCTGCCCCGATTCCACGCCGCACTGGGGATTCCGCCCGACCGGATCCCGCCGACAGCGGAGGAGCAGATCGCGCTCTACCGCAGCCTGCTGGCCGAGCGATCGGTCCTGGTGGTGTTGGACAACGCGCGTACCTCCGACCAGGTCCGGCCGCTGGCGGCGACCGGGCCGAGGTGCCTCACCGTCGTCACGAGCCGGAACGAACTCGCCGGATTGGTCGCCACCGAGCAGGCGCGGCCGATTCTGCTCGATGTGCTGGACCCTTCCCAGTCCCGACAGTTGCTGGCGGCAAGGGTCGGCGAACCGCGGTTGCTGGCGGATGCCGTGAGTACGGACGCTTTGATCGACAGGTGTGCAGGGCTTCCGCTCGCGTTGTCGTTGCTCGCGGCACAGATCTCGCTGCGGCCGCGACGGGAGCTGGGCTCCTTTGTCGAGACGTTGCGCGAGGATCCGCTGGACGCGCTCTCTACCGCCGACGGGATCGACGTACGCACGGTCTTCTCCTGGTCCTATCGGGAGCTGCGACCGGAGCTCGCGCGCCTGTTCCGGTTGTTGTCGCAGCATCCTGGTGCGGAGATCAGTCTGGGTGCGGCGGCCGCGCTGGCCGGTGTGCGAGTGCGGGATGCGCAGGCGATGCTCGCCGTACTGGTCGCCAACCATCAGCTGATCGAGATCGCGCCGGATCGGTATGTGCTGCACGATCTTCTGCGTGCCTACGCGCACGAGTTGTGCGATGAGCAGGAGGCGGATGAGGCGTTCGAGCGGCTGCTCGGGTACCTGGTTCACACGGGGAGTGCGGGGGCACGTTTGCTCGCGCCCGGGCGCGTTCCGGTGGAGTTGCCGGATCTTGATCCAGAGGTCGAGCTCGTGCTGCCGACGACGCGGGAGGAGGCGTTCGAGTGGTTCGATTCCGAGCAACCGAACAGTCTCGCCGTACTGCGTTCTGCCGCCGGGCGGGCGGACGGGTTGCTCTGGCTGTACGTCTGGGCGCTGGCGGACTATCTCGACTTCCGTGGGCGGTCCGGGTACATGGAGTCGCAGACGCTCGCGCTCGAGGCGTCCGTACGGCTCAACGATCCGCACAAGCAAGCGCAGACACGCCGCGACCTCGCCCGCGGGCATATGGCGCTGCGGCAGTGGGACAACGCGATCCGGCAGCACGAGTTGGCGCTCGGGATCGCGGAGGAGCTCGACGACGAGGCGGGGATCGCGCACGGCTCGCTGAGTCTGGCCAGGGTGCTGACGCGGCTGGGCGAACATCGGCAGGCGATCGAACGGACATCCCGGGCGCTGCGGATCTACGAGCGGCTCGGGCTGGTCGATCCGCGGGCGAACGCGCTCAACAATCTCGGCTGGTACCACGCGAAGCTCGGCGAGTACGACGTCGCTGTCGACTACGCGCAGCAGTCGCTGAAGCTCTACTCGGAGCTCGACTCGGAGTTCGGGCGGGCGGTCGTGGGTGACACGATGGCCTTCGCGCTGGCCGGGCAAGGGCGGCTCGACGAGGCCATCGCCAGCTACGCGATGTCGGTCGGCCTTCTCCGCGTGCTCGGCCGCCGGCTCGACACCGCGGAGACGCTGGTCTCGATGGCGGAAACCCAAGCCCAGGCCGGGCAGTTGGAGGCGGCTCGCGCGAGTTGGACCGAGGCGCTGGAGATCTTCGAAACGCTTGACCACCCCGACGCCAAGACGGTCCGCCGTACGCTCGATCAGCACCGGTAGACGCTGCGTGGACGGATAGTGAGACGGTTACGACTGACCGTGTGTGCCTGTTGCGGAAACGTGATGGAGAAGCTCCCAGCAGGCGAGCGAGTGCCATGGCCAGCACCACCCCAGACCGATTACCCTCCGGTTACTTGACCCCCGATGGAGGCCAGTTATGAATCCCGTCGCCGATTCCGGCCAGCTCGCACTGCTCACCAACCGCAAGAGCACGATGGCCCAGATGTTCCTGGACCGCGTTGCCGCGACCCCGCAGCGCGAGGCGTTCCGGTACCCGGCCGGGGACCAATGGACGTCCGTCACCTGGAGTGAGACCGACGAACTGGCCCGCCGCCGGGCCGCCGGACTGGTCGCGCTCGGCGTCGAGCCGGAGCAGCGGGTCGCGATCGCGTCGAGCACCCGGATGGAGTGGATCGACTGCTACCTGGCCGCCGTACTGGCCGCCGCCGCGACGACGACAATCTACCCGTCGACAATCTCCGAGGACGTCGCGTTCATCGTGGCGGATGCCGACGTACAGGTCGTGTTCGCCGAGGACGCCGGGCAGGTCGACAAGCTGCGCGCGCACCGGTCCGAGACGCCGTCGCTGCGGAAGGTCGTGCTGATCGACGGCTCGCCGCTGGAGAGCGACGGCGACTGGGTGATCAGCCTGGCGGACTTCGACGCGTTGGGTACGTCGTACCTGACCGAGAACCCGTCCGCGGTCGACAAGCGGCTCGGCGAGATCAAGCCGGCATCCCTGTGCACGCTGATCTACACCTCAGGCACCACCGGTCGTCCCAAGGGCGTGCGGCTGCCGCATTCGGTCTGGACGTACGAGGGCGCGGCCGTCGAGGGGATGCGGGTGCTCAGCCCGGACGACCTGCAGTTCTTGTGGTTGCCGTTGTCGCACGTGTTCGGTCAGGTGCTGGTCGCCGTACAGTGCCAGATCGGTTTCGCGACCGCTGTGGACGGGCGGATCGACAAGATTGTCGACAATGCTGCAATCGTACAACCGACATTCATGGCCGCCGCGCCGCGCATCTTCGAGAAGGCGCACGCGCGGATCGTGACGATGATCGAGTCCGAGGGTGGCGTCAAGGCCAAGATGTTCCACTGGGCCTTCGGCGTCGGCGCTCGCGTCTCCGCGTTGCGCCAGGCCGGCAAGGAGCCGTCGGGGCTGCTGGCCGCGCAGTTCGCCACGGCCGACCGGTTGGTGCTGTCGAAGATCCGCGACCGCTTCGGCGGGCGGATCCGGTTCTTTGTCTCCGGGTCAGCGGCATTGGACAAGGGCTTGGCGGAGTGGTTCCACGCTGCGGGTCTGCTGATCCTCGAGGGCTACGGCCTGACCGAGACGGCTGCCGGGGCGACGCTCAACCGGCCGACCGAGTACCGGCTCGGCAGCGTTGGATTGGCGTTCCCCGGCACCCAGCTCAAGATCGCCGAGGACGGCGAGATCCTGATCAAGGGCGACGGTGTGATGGGCGGCTACCACAACCAGCCGACCCAGACGGCCGAGGTGATCACGGCCGAGGGCTGGTTCCACACCGGCGACATCGGCCACTTCGAGGACGACTACCTCGTCATCACCGACCGCAAGAAGGACCTCTTCAAGACCTCCGGCGGCAAGTACGTCGCCCCCCAGGTGATCGAGGGCCGCTTCAAGACCCTCTGCCCGTACGCCAGCCAGTTCATTGTCCACGGCAACAAACGCAACTTCGTCTCCGCCCTGGTCACCCTCGACCCTGACGCCGTCGTGGGCTGGGCCACCACCAACGGCCTCGCCGGCAAGTCGTACGCCGAGATCGTCACCTCGGACGCAGCCCGGACCATGGTGCAGGGCTACGTCGACGAACTGAACTCAGGCTTGAACCGCTGGGAAACCATCAAGAAGTTCACCATCCTGGACCGAGACCTCACCGTCGAATCCGGCGAAATGACCCCCAGCCTCAAACTAAAACGCAAACACGTAGAAACCGAATACGCCGCCCTCCTCGACAAGATGTACGAGTAGACAGGTTTCGTCCCACGCGCCGCTCCGCGCGCTCCTTCGCCGTCGCTCCCACCCGCCCATGGGCACGCGTGCTCCTGTCGTCGCGCGCTAGCGACTGCCCCGTACTGTCGTCTCGGCGCACGACTTGAGATGACCGCTCAGGTGTACTGATCTGCGGTCTGGCGCACTGTGACCAGGATTCCCAGCGATTCGAAGGAGTCTGTGCTCATCGGATTGATTGAAATGGATGTTCAATTCGAAGCGATGTGTATGTTTCGGGTTCGTGCTTCCTCCGGTTCATGAGGGGACCAGGGGGAAGTAATGAGCAAGATGCGAGGTTGCCGGTGGGTGGCAGTGCTTCTGCTGTGTGCGACCACCACGAGTTGTCGACCGGATTCGGGTGGCCGGATCGACGCGGACGCGGACCCGGCCACGTCGGCTGCGCCGACGATTGTTCCGAGCCGGCCCGCCGGTTCTTCGCAGCCCGCAACGAGTCCGACACCAGGTCGGAGCGAGCTTAAGACCTGGACGCCGGTGCGGCCATTGACGCCGTATCCAGCAGGTACCTCGTCGACCTGGCGCGGACGAAGTAGTACCCCCGTACCACGGCCAGGCGTGACGTCGTCGGTACGGCCGGGCGAAGGTCAGACTTCCCCGCGGGAGACTCCGGTTACCAAGGTGACCTGGGTACCCTTCGGGCCTGCGGCCGCCGATTCGCCGCCACCCATGGAGTGGTTCGGCCGTACGCATCGAGCAGTTCTGGCTACCGGCGCGGAACGGGTACGGCGATGTGAGTTCCTGGCGGGAGCGGAGGGCGACACACTCGGGCGGATGCGGTCGGCCTACCGTGGCGTGGGGGAAGCATGTCTGGGTTCGCTGGGCGGTGATCCGGCGCACTGGGGCGCGGCAGCCGCCTACTTGAACCAGGCAAGGAAGGACCTGGCCGGACAGCGACAGAACTGCTTGGAGACCTCAGTTGTGTCGTTACTGCAACGACTCGTCTCCGTGCATCGCACGCAGCCGCGTAGTCGGGTGCAGATCACTCCGGCGTCCGGAACTGCCTGCCCGTGGGGCATAGACAAGTTGCAGCTCAGGGATCCGGTCGAGGGCGATCCCGGATTGGTCGCGGGGCCATTCGAGGGTGGGACTCGGGTACAGATTCTCGGCTCGGGACTCGTGCAGGTTTCCGAGGTGTACTTCGGTGACATCAGGGCGACGGAGTTCACCGACGGCAGCGGATTCGCCGGCCAATTCATGTACGTCTGCTCGCCGCCGAATGCTCGCGCGGGGAAGGTGCGAATCACGGTCAAATCACCGGGCGGCCGACGTACCAGCCCGCCGGGAGAGGTCTTCGAGTACTCGGCCGGTGTGTCCAACTCGCCGAACTCCGAGTGCGGGTCCTGAAATTCGGTAGGGAGATGCGGCAGATGGTGTCGACAGTCCGACGTCGCAGAGGCAGCTCCTCCACGCATGGAGGCGATCAGGCCCAGCCCAAGCCAACAGGTCATGACGCATTTGACGTCATGCGGTCGGCGCTCAGCCTCGTGAGCGTATTCGGTCCACCTCTCACCGTGGCTACCGCTCTCCTCGTCTATTTCGGCTGGGCGAGGAGTAATGAGCAGGCCCGCCAGCTTGGGCTCGAGGAGAGCGTGCTGGGAATGTCGACCCGGGACTACGTGCTGCGGAGCATCGATACATTGTTCGTGCCGTTGCTGGTCGTCGGCTGTGCCGGGGTGGTGTGGCTACTTGTGCACGAGCGGATCTCGGCTGCGGTTGATCACCGCCGTGGCCTGCCGGGTTGGAGCAAGAGATTCCGCTGGCTGAGGATCAGTTGGCTCGTTGTGCCAGCTGTTGGTCTAGTCGCAGGCATGGTTTGGCCGGCCTGGATGGAGCTGATCGTGCCTTTGTGCATGACCGTCGGCATTCTGGTCAGTAGTTATGCGTCGGTGATGTATCGCAGGATCAAGAGTCTAACCAAGCCTGACAGCGACGACGGATGTCTCGCCAGGTGGCATTGGCCACTGATGAAACTGCTGGTCGGAGCACTCGTTGCACTCACTATCTTCTGGGGACTGTCGACGTTCGCCGGCGTCGTCGGTCGCGGGCTCGCTGATCAGATCGTGGCCGGCCTCGATCAGCGCACTGGCGTCGTCGTGTACAGCAAGCAGGACATCCAGCTCGCCGGCCCGGGAGTGACGAAGTATCAGATCACCGAGTCGTCGTCCGCCTATGGCTTCCGGTACGACGGCCTCCGCCTGCTTCAGCGAACTGGCGACAAGTTTTATCTCTTGCCCGTCGGATGGCGCAGCGATGCCGACGGCGTGATTGCGCTGCCAGACGACGGATCGGTGCGGGTCGAGTTCAGCACAGCTGGGCGGTCGGCAAGCGATACCGATCGATAACAACGGACCAAGGGGAAAGCATCGTGGTGCAGTCGGCCAGTCCCGAAAGCAGAACCTACCGAAACGTGCGGCTCGCGATGATTGCCGTTCTGGTGCTGTTGGCCGTGTCGGTGCTGATCGAGCGCTTCAGGACGGACCCGCGGTGCTGGCAGGGGTCGATCAGTGCCTATTACTACACGCCGGCCCGTGCGATCTTCGTCTGCTCAGTGCTCGCGGTCGGGGTCTGCATGATCGTGCTCAAGGGGAGTACCAAGCCGGAAGACGTTCTGCTGAACATCGGTGGGATGTTCGCGCCGGTCGTCGCGCTGGTGCCGACCCCAGGAGAAGGGTCCTGTTCGTCAGTGTCACAGACGTTGAGCGATCCGTCTCCCAGCATCGCCAACAACATGTGGGCCCTCTTCATAGCGGGATCGGTGGCTCTGGCGGTGTCGTTCGGGATCAAGCTCGATGCCAATCGCGACGCCCCATCCGACGGCTTGATCGCGCCGAACGAAGGTCACGACGTACAGAGGTCGGATCGATGGAGCACGGCGCAAGACAGAGCTCTGGCCGCATCGAGCCTGATCCTCGTCGCAGGCCTCGTATGGTTCGTGTGGTTCCGCCCCAGCTTCAAGGACAACGCTCATTATGTGGCCGCGCTCGCGTTCTTCGCGATGATCATCTCGATCGTCTGGCTCAACGGACGGGACGCGCCCCGCAACAACACCACTGGGCCCGTCCTGAAGAGGCGGGTGACCAAGCTGTACCGAGGGATCGCCATCGCCATGGGCGTGTGCATCGCCTACGGCGTGCTTGGCCGACTCCTGGATTGGAAGTATTCGTTGCTGCACGTCGAGGTCGCCTTGATTCTGCTGTTCCTCGCCTTCTGGATCACCCAGACGAAGGAGCTGTGGACACCAGGACTGCGCCCAACCGCTGACACCGAGACCGCACCATTGGCGAAGTAGAGGTTGTGGCCGTGCGCTTGGGCGTCATGGTTGTTCGAGGTGTTGTTTTAGGGTGGCTAGGTTTTTGGCTACTGCGGATTTTATTTGGGTGCGGGCGAGGGGGGCCACGAGGGTCAGGGGGCCTTGGAGGTGTAGGTCGATGGTGTTGGTGAGGGTGGTGGCGTTGCCGGTCGGGTGCAGGGTGTAGGTCAGGTGGGCGGGCCAGGAGTTGAGGGTGCCGTTGATGGTTAGTTTCTGGTTGGGGATCAACTCGGTGATCTCCAGGGATTCTTCGGCGTGGGTGGGGATTGTGCGGGTTTGGCGGTAGCGGGTGCCGACGGCGGGTGGGCCGGGGGTCAGCTGGTGGGTTTCGGTGATGGCGTAGTTCCAGGCCGGGATGTTTTCCAGGTTCGCGAGGTAGGCGAAGACGACGTCGGCCGGCCGTTCGATCGTGATCGTGTTGGTGAACTTCATCTGGGCCGCCGCGAGACGCTGGACATGGTGACTCCTGGGGTGCCGATCGGGTCCCGACGGATTCGGGGCCTGGGGCATCAGTCTTCCCCCGGCTGCGGCGTACGTCTGTGACTTTTGTTCTTCGCTGGAGTTGGCGAGGTCACACGTCGTCCGGGTTCCAGGTCTGGTCGTGGAGGCCGGTGGGGTCGAGGAGGTGGACCCGGTCGGCTGAGGTCGTGACCAGCTGAGCCTGGCGGAACTCGCGCAGTACTCGGGCAACTACTTCGCGGACCGAGCCGACGGCGTCGGCGAGCTCCTGCTGGGAGACGTGGGCGATGAGTTCGCCGTGCGGGCTCTGCTGGGTCGAGGCCAGGTCCAGGAGGTGGGCGGCGACTCGCTGCCGGACGGTGCCGAACGCGTTGACTGCGGTCTGGTGCAGGTTTTCGTACAGGCGACGGCTGAGCTCTTCGGCCATCGCCCACGAGACGCGGCTGTCGGTGCGCGCCGCGGTGGTCAACAAGCCGGCGTCGATCCGGAACAGGGTCGAATCCGCCAGCGTCTGTACGCCGACATCGGCCGGACCGCCGACGAGTACGGCGATCCCGAGTACGTCGCGGGTCCGTGCGTACCGCACTGTCACCTGCCGGCCCTCGGGGGAGGACATGTACACCCGCAGCAGACCCTGGACTACCAGCAGGGCGCGCGGCGCGGACCGCTCGCGGTAGAGCGTGCTGCCTGCGGGGAAGTGGATCCGCTCGCCCGACGCTAGCAACCGCTCGACCAGCTCAACCGGGAGATGGCCGAGAAAGCTCCCGGCCATCACCGCCGCCACGTCCACATCGCCCACAGTCCAAGCATGCGGCCCCCAGTCCTGTGCAACACGAGCGGGGTCTGACAGCGTCTGTAGAACGAGGGGTGAATCAGGATGAGGCTTCTGGGGATGGTGGTAATCGGTGTGGCGCTGGCGCTGACTGCCTGCGACAGCGAACCTTCCGGTGCGGAGAACTCATCTGTCCGAGGAAGTACGTCCACTACCGAGCCGTCGTCCACAACCCCGGTCGCACTGCCCGACGTTGCGCTCGAGGGCACCAAATGGGTTGTCGAGTCGGTCGTCTCCGGATCCAGCGTCGAGGACTTCGCGCGGGCCGGGTCGGCCTACTTGATCATCAAGAAAGACAAGGTCACGGGCTCCACCGGCTGCAATGAGTTCAGCGGCCTGGCTGTTCGTGACGGCTCCACCGTCGGCTTGGGGCTCGTCACGATGACACTGGTGGGCTGCATGGGCGACACCGCGCGCCTGGAGCAAGCAGTCATCACAAACCTCCAGACCAAACTCACCTACACCATCACCACCAACCGCCTGGAACTCCGCACCCCCAACAACCAGTCCGGCCTGAACCTGCGAGCAGCCCGCTAACGCACCTGTGCTTATGCGGCGCCGATCGGGACAGGGGGAGCGGCGTGTTTGCCGGTGGTCAGGGAGTGGCCTTGGTCGATCATTTGTTCGGCCAGGCGGTCGACGGCGCAGGAGAAGGCTTCGGAGTTGTCGGGGTCCCAGTCGGTCAGGCGGTCGAGCATCCAGGTGCGGAAGGCGCCGACGAAGCGCTGGAACATCTCCAGGCCGGCGGGGGTGAAGCGGTAGTGGCCCAAGGTTTCGGAGAGGTAGCCGTCAGCAACTAGTTGGGTGGCCAGGGGTTCGAAGACGCCGGGTGGGACGCGGAGGTCACCGGTGATTTCCGCCAGGGTGGCGGAGCCGTTCTCGGCGCCGCCGCGGAAGACGCGCATGATCATCCACGCCTCGGCGACGTTGAGCGGGAGGCCGGACTGCGCCAGTACCTCGGGCGCCGGGTTGCGCTTGTGATGCCGTACGACGAGGGCCGCGAGCTTCTGGAGCTCCTGCTCGGAGTTGAAGGATGTGGGTGCGGCGAAGTTGTCGCCCACGTCGCTGGCCGCCATCCGGGCGGTGTCGCGCAGCGGGACCTCCTTCAGCAGAAGGGCGATCAGGAACCCGAGCCCCGCCACCGGCACCGCCCAGAGGAACACGACATGCAAAGAATCCGCGTACGCCGCAGTTACCGCGGACCGCACCTCCGAAGGCAGCGACCGCACTCCGTCGACCGTCGTCACCACCCGCGGATCGGCGCCCGTGGCCTTGACCGCCTCGGCCAGCTGAACCGGCAACTGGTGCGAGTAGATGGACCCGAACACGGCCACACCGAACGAGCTGCCCATCGTGCGCAGGAAGCTCACCCCAGAGGTCGCGACGCCGAGGTCCGCGTAGTCGACCGTGCTCTGCACAACCACGGTCGGCACCGGCATGCACAGGCCGACGCCGAGTCCGAGGACGATCATGAAGGCGGCGGTTTCGACGTACGACGTCTGGTTGTCCAGCAGGGACAGCAACCACAGCCCGAGGCCGATCAGCACAGTCCCGATGATCGGGAACAGCCGGTAGCGGCCGGTCTTGCTGATGATCTGGCCGACCACGATCGACGCGACGAGCAGACCGCCGACGAGCGGCAGCATCTGCAGCCCGGACTCGGTGGCCGAGGCGCCGTGGACGAATTGCAGGTACGTCGGCAGATACGTGACCCCACCGAGCATCGCGAACCCGATGATGAAGCTCATCACCGCGCACACCGTGAACACGCCGGACCGGAACAATCTCAACGGCAGCAGCGGTTCCGCGGCCCGTTGTTCGACCAGCACGAACAGGATCAGTGCGATCACCGACCCGACGGCCATCGCGATGATGACCGTGGACGTCCACGCGTACTCGTTGCCGCCCCACGTCGTCACGAGCGTCAGCCCGGTTGCGGCGAGGCCGATGAAGAGGATGCCTAGGTAGTCGATCTTCGGCCCGACCGGAGCCTTCACGGACGGCAAGGTGGCGGAGGCAACGATCAGCACGATGATGCCGAGCGGGAGGTTGACGTAGAACGCCCACCGCCAGCTCAGGTGGTCGACGAACAGTCCGCCGAGCAGCGGTCCGGCGACCGTCGAGACGCCGAACACCGAACCCATCACGCCCTGGTACTTGCCGCGCTCGCTCAGCGGTACGACGTCCGCGATCACCGCCATCGCGGTCACCATCAGACCGCCGGCGCCGAGTCCCTGGATCGCGCGGGAGCCGACCAGCCAGAGCATCGAGTCGGCCATGCCGCAGAGTGCGGAGCCGCCGAGGAACAGTACGACGCTGATCAGGAACATCGGCTTGCGCCCGTACAGGTCGCCGAACTTGCCGATCAGCGCGGTCATGATCGTCTCGGCGAGCAGGTACGACGTGACTACCCAGGAGAGGTGGTTGGCGCCGCCGAGGTCGCTGACGATCGTTGGCAACGCGGTCGCGACGATCGTCTGATCGAGGGCCGCGAGCAACATTCCGAGCATGATCGCGACGACGACCGCGTTCCGGGTGCCACGTCCGACGGGCTGAGCCTCCGTATCCATGAGCCGAATGTAATCGTTGAAGCACAGAGAGCGACTACAGAACCGCGGCGATCCGGTGAAGAAAGAGGAGCGGGCAGGCACCACGGGCCGACCGGTCGAGAAGAGGTCCGTACGATGAAGAGGTGCCGTCGACATTGCCCGAGGGGGAGGTTGCGCCCCGGGACGGGGCGTTGCCGGAAGTTGCTGTTCGCGAGGCCGGTTCACGGCCGTTCGGGTTCTATCTCCACGTCCCCTTCTGCGCCTCCCGCTGCGGGTATTGCGACTTCAACACCTACACCGCGAAGGAACTCGGCGGCGGTGGCTCGCAGGCGTCGTACGCCGA
Organism: Kribbella sp. NPDC051952; assembly: GCF_040680855.1. Taxonomy (NCBI): domain Bacteria; kingdom Bacillati; phylum Actinomycetota; class Actinomycetes; order Propionibacteriales; family Kribbellaceae; genus Kribbella; species Kribbella sp. NPDC051952. Next base: position 55,363 of record NZ_JBFAXQ010000026.1, on the reverse strand, counting down.
CACCGCGGTTGGCGAGGTCCGCCAAGCCAGGCGGGTTCTGGCGGACCTGGACCGAAAGGTCGACACGGTCTTCTTCGGGGGCGGTACGCCGACGCTCCTGCCGGCCAAGGATCTCGGGAAGATGCTGGCCGCCGTACGCGACGAGTTCGGTCTCGCGCCCGGCGCCGAGGTGACGACCGAGGCGAACCCGGAGTCGGTCGACCAGCAGTACCTCGAGGAACTCCGGGAAGCCGGCTTCACCCGGGTCAGCTTCGGTATGCAGAGCGCGTCCTCGCACATCCTCAAGATCCTCGACCGGCAGCACACGCCGGGCCGGGCGCTCGAGGCCGTGAAGGAAGCGACCGCGGCCGGGTTCGAGCACGTGAACCTGGACCTCATCTACGGGACCCCGGGCGAGACGCTCGACGACTGGCGGACCTCGCTGGAGTCGGCGTTGTCGGCTCAGCCGGATCACGTCAGCGCCTACGCCTTGATCGTCGAGGATGGCACCCAGCTCGCCCGACGCGTACGGCGGGGTGAGCTGCCGATGCCCGATGACGACGATCTGGCCGACAAGTACGTGCTCGCCGACGACATGCTCTCCGCGCAGGGCCTCAACTGGTACGAGGTCTCCAACTGGGCCCGCACCGAGGACGCCCGCTGCCGGCACAACGAGCTCTACTGGCGCGGCGACACCTGGTGGGGGATCGGGCCGGGTGCACACAGCCACGTCGGCGGGGTCCGCTGGTGGAACGTGAAGCACCCCAGCGCGTACGCCGAACGCCTTGACGCCGGTGAGAGTCCGGCGTACGCGCGGGAGACGCTCGACGAGGAGACCCGTCGGGTCGAACGCGTCCTGCTCGAGGTCCGGCTGGTCGAAGGACTCCCGCTCGACGTGCTGGACGAGGAAGGCAGAGCCGCGGCGGCGCGCATGCCCGACCTGGTGATCCGGCAGGACGACCGCCTGGTGCTGACCCGCAAGGGTCGGCTGCTGGCTGACGCCGTGGTGCGGGATCTCCTGCCATAAGTGATCAGAACTGATCACAATCAGCTGTTGACGACTGTTGTGCGCATCAGCGAGGGTGTTCGGCAAGCGCTTGCCTACCGCCCCGAGGAGTCGCCATGCCGCCCTTCATCAGCCGACGCCTGCTACTCCAGGCCGGACTCGTCACCGGAGCGATCGCGACCATCGGTCTGCCGGCCCGAGCAGACACCGGCGACGAGTTCGATGTCCTCAGAGCGCGCTGGGCAGACCTCACCACCGGGGGCGCGATCGACCCCACCGAGCCCGCGTACGCCGACGCGCTGAGCAGACTCACCGAGCAAGCACAGCAATTCCTCGACACGTTGGTCACTGACGCCGACCGGACCGCGTTGTGGGCGGATCTGCCGTTGAGCTCCACGACCGGCAACTTCTCGATCAGCTACACCCGCCTGAAGACCATCGCTCTCGCCCGCGCGACCCCAGGCACCACATTGGCCGCAGACCCGGCCGCCCAACTGAGCGCCGCCCTGGACTTCCTCAACGAGCACGCCTTCAACGAGACCCTCCCCGAGACCGGCAACTGGTGGTTCTGGGAGATCGGCGCACCCCGCGCACTGCTTGACATCTGCATCCTCGCGTACGACGCACTCTCCGCCGACCAGCTCGCCAAGTACCTCAAGGCCGTCGACCGCTTCGTCCCGGACCCGAACCGCCGGACCAACTCCCCGAACCTCCGCGAGACCGGCGCGAACCGCGTCGACAAGGCCCTGATCGTCACGCTGCGCGGGATCGCCGGCCGGTCCGTCGACAAGGTCGCGGCCGGGCGGGACGCGTTGAGCGATGTCGCCGAGGCGGGCAAGAACAGCGTTTTCACCTACGTCACCAGCGGCGACGGGTTCTACCGGGACGGCTCGTTCGTCCAGCACGGCAACCTCGCGTACGTCGGTACCTACGGCAACGTCGCCCTCGGTGGCGTGGCCAACCTGTTCTCGCTCCTCGGCGGGTCCACCTGGGAGATCACCGACCCGAACCGCGCGGTGATCCTGGACGCGGTCGAGGCGAGTTTCGCGCCGTTCATTGTTGACAATCTGATGATGGACAGCGTCTCCGGTCGCGCCATCTCCCGGGAAAGCGCCGGCGATCACCGCAACGGCCACGCGACCACCTCGACCGTCCTGCTGCTCGCGAGCGGCGTCGCGGAGCCGTACGCCTCCCGCTACAAGGCATTCGCCAAGGGCTGGATCACTCGCGACCGCCTGAACGATTACCTGCCTGGTGCGTCCATCCCGCAGATCGCCCAGGCCCAAGCGATCCTGACCGACGATAAGGTGCGCCCGGCACCTTCGGCCCCCAGGCACTTCCAGTTCTTCAACCAGGACCGCGTCGTCCACCGCCGCCCCGGCTGGACCTTCGCGATCGCGATGTCGTCGAAGCGGATGGCCCGCTACGAGTGGGGCAACGGCGAGAACCTCCGCGGCTGGTACGTCGGCGACGGCATGACCTACCTCTACAACGCCGACCAGGGCCAGTTCTTCGACGCCTTCTGGCCGACCGTCGACGCCCAGCGGATGCCCGGTACGACGGTCAGCACGCAACCGCGCCAGCCACACGGCAGCGGCGGCGGCACCGGCGCAGTCACCGCATACGCCGACTGGGTCGGGGGAGCGTCGTACCGGCAGAGCGCCGGTGCGGTCGGCATGCACCTGATCAACCACGACCAGACCCTGCAGGCGCGGAAGTCCTGGTTCTGCCTCGCGGACGCAGTGGTCGCCCTTGGCGCCGGGATCGTCGGCACGGACGGCTTCGGCGTCGAGACCGTCGTCGAGAACCGCAATCTCCACGAGGCCTCCAAGGCCCTGCACATCGACGGCCGCCCGGCGATCGACCAGACGTACGACGGGCCGCGGTGGGCGCACCTGGACGGGGTCGGCGGCTACCTGTTCCCGCGTGGCGGGAAGGTCCGGGTCGAGCGGGAAGAGCGGACCGGTTCCTGGTCCGAGATCAACACTGGGAACGACACCGCCGGTTCGACCACACCGTACACGCGGAACTACGCGAAGCTGGTCGTCGAGCACGGGATCGATCCGGCGTCCGGTGAGTACGCCTACATCCTGTTGCCGGGTGCAACGGCGAGGCAGACGGCGCGACGGGCCGCGGACTCCGGAATCCGGATTCTGGCGAACACGGCGACGGTCCAGGCGGTCCGCTCCAGTCGCGACGGACTGGCGCTCGTGAACTTCTGGACGCAGGGGACCGCGGCCGGCATCACGACCGATGGACCGGCGTCGGTGGTGCTGGGAAGCGACGGCCGGACGATCACGGTGGCCGTCTCCGACCCGAGCCGGACAGTGCAGACCCTGCGGTTGATTGTCGACGATCAGGTCGGCCGGCCGGTCTCCACGGACGACACCGTGACCGTCGTACAAACCGGTCGGAAGCTGGTTCTCGATATCGCTGTTGGCGGCAGCGCCGGCGCAACTCACAACGCAACGTTTCACCGGAGCTGAATTCAGGAAAATGCCAGTTTCTGGTGCCCTCGGTGACCGCGACGGTTCGCTGCGTGAAATCGGTGGACACTATGTACGGACGTGATGACGGAGTGCTTGACATACCCGGTTGCGACGCTTGAAACTCAGCACACTTTCGCGATCCGAAAGCGCTCTCAACTCCGTCCAGTTCCAGGGAGCTTTCACCATGCGGCCCAGTGCCGGCTTTCGCCCCATCGCAGTTCTGTTCGCCTGTGGTTCGATCCTTCTCGCTACCGCGTGCGGAGGGTCCGGCTCCGCCGGCACATCCAATGCCCCAGGCAACGATCCTGACGCACCGAAGATCGAACTGACCGTCGCCACCTTCAACGAATTCGGCTACGACGACCTGTACCGCGAGTACGAACGTCTGCATCCGAACATCAAGATCGTCGAGCGCCGGGCCCCGACCGTGGACGCGCACATCAAGAACCTGGAGACCAATCTCGCCTCCGGTTCCGGGATGGCCGACATCGAGGCGATGGAAGTCAGCTGGATCTACAAGTACCTGGCCAGAGCGGACCAGTTCGTCGACCTGCGCCAGTACGGCGCCGACGACCTGAGGGACCGCTGGCTGGACTGGAAGGTGGCCGGCGCGACCACCCAGGACGGCAAGATCCTCGGATACGGCACCGACATCGGGCCGGAGGCGATTTGCTACCGCAGCGACCTGTTCAAGAAGGCCGGCCTGCCAACGGACCGGGCCCAGGTGGCCAAGCTGTTCCAGGACTGGCCGTCGTACTTCGCGGCCGGCCGGACGTTCAAGGCGAAGGTGCCCGGCTCGGCCTGGTACGACTCCGCGGTGCTCACCTGGGAAGCGATGCGCAACCAGCTGATCCAGGCGTACTACTCGAATCAGGACCGCTTCCTCGGCGAGGACAACCCGGCGCTCAAGAAGACCTGGAACCAGGTTGTGCAGGGCACCGCGGACGGTCTGTCCGCCGGGCTCTCGGCCTGGAGCGAGGAGTGGAACGCATCGTTCCGGACCGACAAGTTCGCGACCATCGCCTGCCCGGGGTGGCTGCTCGGCGTGATCCAGGACAACGCGGGTAGCTACGGCAAGGGGAAGTGGGACGTCGCCGACGTGTTCCCCGGGGGCGGTGGCAACTGGGGCGGCTCGTACCTGACCGTGCCGAAGCAGTCGCAGCAGCCCGCCGAGGCGGCTCGGCTCGCGGCCTGGCTGACCGCGCCGGAGCAGCAGGTGAAGGTGTTCAAGAAGATCGGCTCGTTCCCCTCCACGCTGGATGCCTACGACGACCCGAATGTGAAGGCGCAGGTCAACCCGTACTTCAACAACGCGCCGGTGGGACAGATCTTCATCAACCGGGCCCGGAACGTGATCCTCAAACAACACAAGGGTCCACGCGACGGTGAGATCAATCAGGTCTTCAGCGCGGCCCTCACCCGCGTCGACGACCACAAACAGACTCCGGAGGCGGCTTGGAAACAAGCCCTCGACCTGGCTGACAAGGCAGCCAACACGCGGAAAGGCAGTTGAAATTTTCCGCGCGTTCGACCGGTGAAGTACTACGGTATGAACGCTAGCTCTTCAACTGCCGGGAGGACCGATGAACGATTCAGGTTCTCCGACGTTGGAGCAGGTCGCGGCGCTCGCCGGGGTGTCCCGGGCAACCGTTTCGCGAGTCGTGAACGGTTCGCCGAAGGTGCTGCCCGACACAGTCGCCGTGGTCGAGCGAGCGATCGGCCAACTCGGCTACGTGCCGAACCGGGCCGCCCGCGCGCTGGTGACGCGGCGGACCGACTCGATCGCGATCGTGGTGCCGGAGCCGGACAGCCGGGTGTTCTCCGACCCGTTCTTCGCGGGCATGTTGCGCGGGGTGAGCCGGACGCTGGCGCCGACCTCGTCACAGCTCGTGCTGCTGATCGAGCCGGCCGAGGGTGACGACCAGCGCCTGCTGCGGTACCTGCGCGGCGGTCACGTCGACGGCGCGATCATCATCAGCCACCACGGCCGGGACAACGTGCTGCAGGAGCTCGCGCAACTGCCGGTCCCGATCGTGTTCAGCGCCCGCCCGCTCGGTGTCGACGTACCGGTGGCGAGTGTGGACGTGGACAACGTCGCCGGCGCCCAGACCGGCGTCGAGTATCTACTGTCGATCGGTCGCAAGAAGGTCGCGACCGTCGCCGGCCCACTCGACATGACCGCGGGACTGGACCGCCTCACCGGCTACCAGAACGCGATGAAGGCGGCCGGCCTGCCCGAGATCGTTGCGTACGGCGACTTCACCGCCGACGGTGGTGAGCAGGCGGCGCTGCGGCTGCTCGACGATCACCCCGACCTGGACGGTCTGTTCGTCGCCTCCGACCTGATGGCGACCGCCGCCCTCCGCGTCCTGTCGCAACGCGGCCGTAAGGTCCCCGACGAGGTCGCCGTGGTCGGCTTCGACGACTCGGTCCTCGCGACCACCACCACCCCGAAGCTCACCACGGTCCGCCAGCCGGTCGAGCAACTAGGTGCCCGTCTCGCCGAGATCCTGCTCGCGAAAATCGGCGGCGCCGACCTGCACAGCCCCGAGATCTACGACACCGAACTCATCGTCCGCGATTCGGCGTAGTCCCGCTGTGCATGCCGCGACAACCTTTTGTTCACTCTCTGCTGCGACAACTGTCGGCCTCGGTGACGGGCGTGGTATGTCTGGGCGAAAGGGGGCTGCATGACCGACCATGAGATCCGGATCGCGCTGGTACTGAACGGCGGGGTCAGCTTGGCCGTGTGGATGGGCGGCGTGACGCACGAGCTGGACCTGATCCGGCGCGCGTCCGGCGACGGCAAGGCACCGAAGGCACAGCCGTACGACGAAGCGCTGGCCAAGCGCTGGCGGGAGTTGTGCCGGCGCGGCGACGAGAACCGGCGCGTGGTCGTCGACGTGATCGCGGGTACGAGCGCCGGCGGGCTGAACGGATCGTTGCTCGCGACCGCCATCTCGAACGGCTCGACCCTGGATCCGGACGGCGAGCACGGTCCGTGGCTACGACAGAAGTGGGTCGCGCTCGGATCGCTCGAGGTCGGCAAGCTGGTCCCGGCGGCCAACGTGAAGTCCACGTCGGTGCTCGACGGCAAGTACTTCCTGGATGAACTCGACAACCTGCTCAAGGGAGTCGCCGAGGCCGGCGAGACCGCGGCCGAGGAGCCCGTCACGCTGTTCGTCACCGCCTCCGGGCTCGGTGTGCAGCAGTTCGAGGCGAAGGACGCCGCGGGCCAGGCGTTCGTCGTACCCGATCACCGGATGCTGTGGCGGTTCACCACCGAGTACGCCGAGAAGTACGACGGAGCGACTCGGGAGTTCTCCGTCGCGGACAAGAACGGGCTGAAGGACACCCGGCTGCTGGCCCGGGCCGCGCGGGCGTCAGCGTCGTTCCCGGCCGCGTTCGCGCCGTTGCTGGCGACACCGAAGCTGTCCGCGTCGCCGCCGCGGGCGCAACCGACCGAGGGCGACCCGCGGACCTGGCTGGTGGATGGCGGCGTACTCGACAATGCGCCGTTCGGGCCGGTCCTCGATGTGGTCGCGCGCCGGCCGGTGGCCGGACGGGCCAGCCGGTACGTGCTCTACATCGTGCCGTCGGCCGGGATCGGGAGTGCGTCGACCGCGGTGCCCGAGGAAGTCGAGCCGAGCTGGCGGGTGGCCGCGATGTCGGCGGTGCAGTTCCCGCGCGAGGTCGACTTCCGGTCCGATGTCGAGGAGCTCGAGCGGTTGCTGCTCGAGGCGGACGCGTCGTGGTCCGACACCCAGCGGCTGTTCGACCGTTGCATGGGGCAACCACCGGAGCGGGTCCGGATGCGGGCCGCGGCCGAGGCGCTCCAGCCGGTGTACGCACGGGGTCGTGCGGCCGGCGGGGTCTGGGAAGCGGTGACGGTCGCGAGCCACGACCAGGCGACCGTACTCGACGCCGCGGCGGCACTGTCCGAGGAGGAGATCGACGAGGTCCTGGCCACCGATCATCCGTGGGTGCCGGACCCGGACGGCTCGACCGCCGCACTGCACAACGATACCGACGGCAACCCGACCTGGCTGTGGGGGACCGGCGCGGCCGAACGCGTCGTACGGCTGATCCTGCGCTCGCTGCGGAACAAGATCAGCGAGGCGCCGCCGACCGATCGGGTCGACCTCGAGCGCCAGCTGAAGGCGGCCAGCGACTGCCTGCTACACACGCAGGCGGTGCGGGACGCGCTCACCGAGAAGCTCATCAAGGCCGACCTGGACCTGCGGCCGGCCGGCGGTGCCGAGGCGGTCGCGGTCGGGCTGGCCGATCTCTTCGATCAGCTGCAGATCCAGCGGGCGCTGGGCGACACGTTCCGCGAGCTGATCACGGCGGTCGGGCCGGAGCTCGTCGACACCGCGCTCGACGTCGAGGTCGTGTCCCGCTGTACGTCGGCACGCACGCCGCAGCAACGCAGTGCGCCGTTCCAGTTCCTGCGGCTCGGGCCGGACATCCCGTTGACGCTGCTGGACGACGAACCCGAAGGTACGATCGCCGGCTTCCTGAAGGACCGCATCCTGTACGGAACGCAGGTCGGCCACTTCGGCGCGTTCGGTGCCGCCGACTGGCGGCGGTGGGACTGGCTGATGGGCCGGCTGCACTGTGTCGCGCATCTCGGCGCGATGCTCGGCGCCGACGCGGACTGGATCCGGGAGACGCAGCAGGAGGTGCTGAGGGCGGAGGACTGGAAGATCCAGCACGTCGCCGAACGCATCCGGCGGCTCGCGCACGACTTCCCGACCAACGCCGGGATGGACGCGCTGGTGACGATGCGCGACGAGCTGAATCAGTCGGCCGAGGGCCGGGCGACGACCAAGGGTCTTGCCGACCGGATGGTCGACGTCTCCGGTGGTCTCGGGCCGCAGGTCGGCAGCTGGGTGAAGGCGGCGGCCGGCCGCAAGGAGCAGCCCGGGTCGTGGCTGCTGCGCTGTGCGCGCTGGTTCACCGAGCCGGCCCGGCAGACGGTGTGGGAGCGGGTCGTGCGGGACGCGAAGCTGACCCCGGCGCATCGTCCGCTGGTATTCGAGCCATGGTTGCCGGTGGCAACGTTCGTGCTGGGTGTGGCACTGCTCGTCGGAGCCGGGATCGTCGAGGTCACCGCCGTACGCATGCTGCTCGCGGTGCTGGCCGGAGCGGTACTCGCGGTGGCCGCGACGCTCGGCGTGGTCACCTGGTACGTGCGGAGTGCGCGGCGGCGGATCCGGGGCTGGATCGAGCACCGGATGCCGGAGATCAGTCCAGAGTCACGAAGTCGATGAGCTCCTCGACCCGGCCGAGCAGTGCCGGGTCGAGATCGGCGAAGCTGTTCACCTTGGACAGGATGTGCTTCCAGGCCGCGGCCACATCGGCCTGGTCGGTGGCCGGCCAGCCGAACGACTGCAGCACGCCCTTCTTCCAGTCCTGTCCGTGCGGGATCTTCGGCCAGGCCTTGATCCCGACCGACGACGGCTTGACCGCTTCCCAGATGTCGATGAACGGATGGCCGACCACGAGCACATGCCGGTCGGTCACCTGGGCGGCGATCTTCGATTCCTTGGACCCCTCGACCAGATGGTCGACCAGTACGCCGAGACGCCGGCCAGGCCCGGGCTGGAACCGGTTCACGATCCCGGGCAGGTCGTCGACACCTTCGAGGTACTCGACCACGACGCCCTCGATCCGCAGGTCGTCGCCCCAGACCCGCTCGACCAGTTCGGCGTCGTGGCGGCCCTCGACGTAGATCCGGCTGGCTCTGGCGACCTTCGCCCGGACGTTGTCGACCGCGACCGAGCCTGACGCGGTCCGGGTCTTCTTCGCCGGGCCGGCCTTCTTCGGCGGCTTCAGGCTGACCGGCTTGCCGTCCAGCCAGAATCCGGGACCGAGTGGGTAGGTCCTGATCTTGCCGTGCCGGTCCTCGAGGTCGACGACCCCGTGCTCCCAGCGCACGATCGCGCCGACGAACCCAGAACTCGGCTCCTCGACGACCATCCCCTTCTCGATCTCGACCTCGACGGTCCGCCCGTTCTTGGGCTTACGCCAATCCCCACTGAGTACGTCGTTCCCATACCGGTCAGCCACCGGACAAGACTAGAACGTGGGAGCGGCGTGGGTGGCGCTTGCTTGGCGGGATGGCGCGGCGACTGTCAGCACGAGGTAGGCGAGGAACCCGACGACCAGGCCGACTGCCCACGAGTAGTCGTACAGCGGCTTGAGGAACGGGATCAGGCCGTTCTCGGGGAAGGGACCCGCGCCCGGGTTCGAGTACGCGCCGCCGACGGCCAGCAACGAGCCCAGCAACGTGGCGACGACGGCCCGCCAGTTCCAGCCCGAGGCGTACCAGTACCGGCCGTTCGGCTGGTAGAGGTCGCCGAGGAACAGGTTGGTCCGGTCGATCAGCCAGTAACCCGCGATCAGTACGCCGGCCACGGACGCGAGTAGACCGCCGTAGAACGACAGCCAGACGAAGATGTAGATCGACGGATCCGAGATCAGCCGCCACGGCTGGATCACGACGCCGATCACACCGGTCACCAGGCCCGCGGTCTTGAAGTTGAGCCAGCGCGGCAGCGCGTTCGCGAAGTCGTACGACGGACTGACGACATTGGCGGCCACGTTGCACGACATCGTCGCGAGGATCGCCATGATCAGGCCGATCGTCACGATCACCGGGTTCTCGAACCGGCGGGTCAGTTCGACCGGGTCCCAGATCGCCGAGCCGTAGACCAGCACGGTGCCCGACGTGGTGATGATCGAGACCAGCGCGATGAACGACATCGTCGTCGGCAGGCCGATGATCTGTCCCCAGACCTGTTGGCGCTGGCCCTTCCCGAACCGGGTGAAGTCCGGCATGTTCAGCGACAGCGTCGCCCAGAACGCGATCATGCCCATCAGCGACGGCGCGAAGATCTTCCAGAAGTCGGCGTCCCAGCCGAGCTTCGACGGCTGGTCCAGGATCGGGCCGAGGCCGCCGGCCTTGACCAGGATCGCGATCATCAGCGCGAGGAACGCGACCGTGACGAGCGGCGCGGCCCAGTTCTCGAACCTGCGCAGGCCCTCGATGCCACGGAAGATCAGCACCATCTGGAGCACCCAGAAGAACGCGAAGCTCAGCCACATCGTCCACGGGTGCCCGCCGATCGCGGCCGCGTCGGTCCAGCCCTTGCCGAACAGTTCGCCGACGATCACGTAGATCGCCTGGCCGCCGATCCAGGTCTGGATACCGAACCAGCCACAGGCGATGAAGGCACGCAGCAGGGCCGGGAAGTTCGCGCCGCGGACGCCGTAGAAGGCCCGCGCGAAGACCGGGAACGGGATGCCGTACTTGGTTCCCGCGTGACTGTTCAGCAGCAGCGGCACCAGGACGATCAGGTTCCCGAGGGTGATCGTGAGGAACGCCTGCAGCCAGTTCATCCCGAGTGCGACCAGGCCGGCCGCGAGCAGATAGCTGGGGATGTTGTGCGCCATCCCCATCCACAGGGCGGCGTAGTTGTACGTCGTCCAGGTCCGCTCGGGCAATCGGGTCGGGGCGAGTTCGGCGTTGCCGTAGCGGCTGTTCACCACCGCATCCGGATCGGTCAGCTCGACCCGTCCGTCGGGGTGAACCGTCTGCTCAGTCGTGGCCATGGAACCCCACCACCCATCCGATCGAGGATGTGCCTTCGCATCAAGGTGCGCGACCGGGTGACGTCCTGTCAACGGACAACTACGAGTCGGAGGACCGTGGTGCGTTTCAAGGAAGGAAAGAGAAGAGTTGGGGGCGTGCCGGCTAGCCCGGTCCGAGCAAAGGGAGCGTTGGGCGGCGGGGGGTGCCGAGGGCTTCGTAGCCGCGTTTGATCGCGTCCTGGAGCTTCTCGACCGGCCAGGGCCAATCCTCGGTGTGCTTGAGGGCGTCGTCGAGGGACGTGCCGTCGTGGTGCAGCCCGGAGATCGTGTTGGCGACCGTGCCGAGGTCGTTGGTCTGGTTGCGGACGAACTCGATGTCCACCACCGCACCATGACCCGGCACCACCTTCGCGGCGGTCGCCATCATCCCGACCACCATCTCGAGAGTGTCCGCCCATTCGAGCGGGAACGAGTCCTCGCCGTACGACGGAGGTGCGGACTCCTCGACCAGATCACCGAGGAAGTACACGTCCACATCCGGTACGACGACCACCGCATCGCCGGACGTATGAGCGTTGCCGAGGTGAACGAGCTCGACCCGGCGATCGCCGAGATCGATCACCTTCGCGACCGAGAACGTCGTACCGGACAGGTCTTCCTCGGTGGCCGCGTTCTCGTGCAGGTAGACGGTCGCGTCGGTGAACACACTGTTGCCGACGACGTGGTCGAAGTGGGCGTGGGTGTTGACGACCCAGCGGACCGGCTCGTCGGTCACCTCGCGGATGTGTTCGCGGAGTTCCTCGGCCTGCTCAGTGGTGGCCCGGGTGTCGACCAGCAATGCACCGTCGGATCCGACGACCAGACCGATGTTCAGGTCCCACTCCTCGTACCGCCGGACCCAGCACCGTTCTCCGATTTCGACCCACGCACTCATGCCAACGACACTACTTGCTGAGCACATCTCCGCTGAGCACCTGGTCGCGCTGGACCCCGCGCAACAGCAGTCCCACGTTCTCGCCGGCCTTCGCCGTGTCGACCGTCTTGCGGAACATCTCGACGCCACTCACCTCGAGCTGCAGCAGCGGCTGCCCGGCCCGGCTCAGCAGCACGTTGTCGCCGACCGACACCATGCCGCTCAGGATCCGGCCGGTGACCACGGTCCCGCGTCCGGTGATCGAGAACACATCCTCGATCGTCATCCCGAACGCTCCGACCGGCAACGTGTCCTGCGGTCGCAGCTGAGCGGGCATCGGAGTGCTGTCCCGCTTCCAGAACTTCCATCCCATCCGGCGACTCTATGGCAAGCCCTATCCAACTCCCGGAATCACCCTTGAACCCCGCTCCGGTGGGGCCTACTGTCACGATGACGGTTCCGCAATCTTTCCGTCACGGTTCCGAAAACTTTCGAAGGGCGGCCGCTTTGACGACACGACGTGCACTGGTGGTCCGGGGTGGCTGGGAAGGCCATGTCCCGGTCGAGGCGACCGACCTGTTCATCCCGTACCTGCGCGAGAACGGCTACGAGGTCACCGTCTCGGACACGACCGAGAGCTACCTGGACCTGGACGGCGTCGACCTGGTGCTGCAGTGCGTCACCATGAGCGAGATCCCGGCCGAACACGTCAAGGGCCTCGATGCAGCGGTCCGCAACGGCACCGGCCTGGCCGGCTGGCACGGCGGTATCGCGGACTCGTTCCGGAACAGCGCCGACTACAACTTCATCGTCGGCGGGCAGTTCATCTCGCACCCGCACGGGTTCACCGACTACCGCGTCGACGTGATTGCCGAACACCCGATCGTGGACGGCATCAAGCACTTCGACGTTCACACCGAGCAGTACTACGTGCACTACGACCCGACCGACACCGTTCTGGCCACCACCACGTTTGCCTCGCACCCGGACTACCCGTGGATCGAGGGCTCCGTGATGCCGGTCGTCTGGACCCGCACGTGGGGTGAGGGCAAGGTCTTCGTCTGCACCGTCGGCCACAAGCTGGACGACCTGGAGACACCCGAGGTGCGCACGATCATCGAGCGGGGGTTGCTGTGGGCGAGCAAGTGACCGGTATCGGCATCGTCGGTACGGGCGTCATCTCCGGCACCTATCTCGACCACCTGGCCAAGCTGCCCGGCGTCGACGTGGTCGCGGTGGCCGACCTCGACGTCAGCCGCGCCCAGGCGATCGCCGAGAAGAACCCAGGCATCCGCGCGCTGACCCCGGACGAGTTGTACGCCGCGGACGACGTCGACATCGTGCTCAACCTCACGATCCCCGCCGCCCACGCGCCGGTGCACCAGGCCGCGATGACGGCAGGCAAGCACGTGTACGGCGAGAAGCCGCTGGCCGTGGACCGGGCCGAGGCCGAGCCGCTGCTGAAGTACGCCGCCGCCAACAACCTCCAGATCGGCTGTGCACCTGACACTGTGCTCGGCACCGGCACGCAGACCGCCCGGGCAGTCATCGACCGCGGCGACATCGGCGTACCGCATGCTGCGACCGCGTCGTTCGTCACACCGGGACATGAGCTGTGGCACCCGGCTCCGGAGTTCTACTACCAGCCCGGTGGGGGTCCGGTCCTCGACATGGGGCCGTACTACATCACCAGCCTGGTGACTCTGCTCGGTCCGGTGCGGCGCGTCACTGCGCGGGCCGGACAGGCCAAGGCGGAGCGCAAGATCCACAGCGGGCCGCGGGCGGGTGAGACCTTCCCGGTGCAGGTGCCGACGCACGTGACCGGCGTACTCGAGCATGAGTCGGGTGCGCTGACCACTGTGCTGATGTCCTTCGACGTCTGGGCCGCACGCCTGCCCCGGATCGAGATCCACGGGACCGACGGCAGTCTGTCGGTGCCGGACCCGAACGGGTTCGACGGCACGGTAGAGCTCGCCACTGCCGCCAACCGGGAGTGGACCGAGGTCCCGGTCGCCGGTGGGTACGCCGGAGCCGGCCGAGGGGTCGGAGTTGCGGACATGGCCCGGGCTCTGCGCAACGGTGAACCGCACCGGGCGAACGGTGCGCTGGCGTTCCATGTGCTCGACGTACTGGAGTCTTTCGTGGACTCCGCGGTACAGGACCAGCCACTGGACATCGCCAGCACTGTGGAGCGCCCCGCCGCAGTTCCGTTGGGAGCGTCACCCGAGACCGCCTAGACTGGCACTCGGAATGTTTGAGTGCCAGGAGCGGAGAGGGTGGTGCGGGTGCTGGACGACCGCAAGCTGGATGTGCTCCGCGCCATCGTCGAGGATTACGTGGCGACGCATGAGCCGGTCGGCTCCAAGACGCTGGTAGACCGGCACAACCTCGGGGTGTCGCCCGCGACCGTGCGCAACGACATGGCCGCGCTGGAGGAGGAGGGGTACATCACCCAGCCCCACACCAGCGCCGGCCGGATCCCGACCGACGCCGGGTACCGCCTGTTCGTGGACAAGCTGAGCACGGTCAAGACCCTGACCGGGGCCGAGAAGAAGGCGATCACCTCCTTCCTGGCCGGTGCGGTCGACCTTGACGACGTCGTACGCCGTACTGTCCGGCTGCTGGCCCAGATCACCCGCCAGGTCGCGATCGTGCAGTATCCGTCGCTGAACCGGTCGAGCGTGCGGCACATCGAGGTCGTCACGATGACTCCCCGCCGACTGCTGCTGGTGCTGATCACGAGCACCGGCCGGGTCGAGCAGCGGATCGTCGAGCAGGCACAGGACGTCGACGAGCACCTGATCGCCGACCTGCGTTCGCGGCTCAACACCGCCCTGGCCGGTCAGCGCCTGAGCGACGCGACCACGGCCTTGGCCCAGGTCACCGAGACCTTCGCCCCGACCGACCGTCAGCTCGTCGCGGCGATCGTGACGACGCTGCTGGAGGCGTTCACCGACGAGGTCGGCGAGCAGCGGATCGCGGTCGGCGGTGCGGCCAACCTGACCCGGTACGGCGACGACTTCGAGCGGAACGTGAAGCCGGTGCTGGAGGCGCTCGAGGAGCACGTCATCCTGCTCAAGCTGCTCGGCGAGGCGACCAACCCGCAGACCTTGACGGTCCGGATCGGGCACGAGAACCCGTACGAGGGACTGGCCACCACGTCGGTGGTCGCGACCGGGTACGGGTCGAAGTCGGAGGCGCTGGCCACGCTCGGCATCGTCGGCCCGACCCATATGGACTATCCGAGCACGATGGGCGCGGTGAGGGCTGTCGCGCGCTATGTCAGCCAGATCCTGGCGGACTCTTAAATGACTACTACCCCCTGGTCTGGAGTATGAGCACCGATTACTACGCCGTCCTGGGCGTCAGCCGTGACGCGTCGCCGGACGAGATCAAGAAGGCGTACCGCAAGCTGGCCCGCCAGTACCACCCGGATGTGAACGACTCCGAGGACGCGCACCACAAGTTCCAGGAGATCGGCCGCGCCTTCCAGGTGCTCAGTGACCCGCAGAAGCGGCAGATGCACGACCTCGGTGGCGACCCGTTCGCCTCCGCGGGCGCGGGGGCCGGCGGTGCCGGCTTCGGCCAGGCGTTCACCTTCACCGACATCATGGACGCGTTCTTCGGGCAGACCGGCGGTGCGACCCGCGGTCCGCGGCCGCGGACCCGGCGTGGTCAGGACGCACTGATCCCGCTGCGGATCGACCTGGCCGAGGCCGCCTTCGGGACGACCCGGGAGCTCAAGGTCGACACCGCCGTACTGTGTCCGACCTGTTCGGGTTCGGGTGCCGCGGCCGGCTCCGAGCCGGTCACCTGCGAGATCTGCCACGGACGTGGCGAGGTCACCCACACGCAGCGGTCGTTCCTCGGTGAGGTGCGGACCATGCGGCCGTGCCCGAACTGCCGCGGTTACGGCACGACCATCCCGAGCCCGTGCGTCGAGTGCTCCGGCGACGGTCGCGTCCGGTCCCGCCGTACCGTCACCGTGAAGATCCCCGGCGGCGTCGACAGCGGCACCCGGGTGCAGCTGTCCGGCCAGGGCGAGGTCGGCCCCGGCGGCGGCCCGGCCGGTGATCTGTACGTCGAGATCGAGGTGGAGCCGCACGAGATCTTCACCCGCAACGGCGACGACCTGCACTGCACGGTCACGCTGCCGATGACGGCGGCGGCGCTAGGTACGACGATCGACCTGCCGACGCTGGAAGGCGAGACGACTCCGCTGGAGATCCGTCCGGGTACGCAGTCCGGGACGGCGCAGACGCTGACGGCCCGAGGCGTGCCGAGGCTGCGGCACGCGGGTCGTGGTGACCTGATCGTCCAGGTCATCGTCGAGACGCCGACCAAGCTCGACGACGACCAGGCCGCGCTGTTGCGGCAGCTGGCCGAGTCCCGTGGCGAGGAGCGGCCGCAGGGGCACGTCCAGGCCACCCACAAGGGTGTCTTCGGCCGTCTCCGCGACGCCTTTGGTGCGCACTGAAGATGGGGGTTGCGGTCTTCTTCGCCGCTGAGCTCGATGGCGACGAGCTGACCCTCTCGGGTGCGGAAGGCCGGCATGCTGCTGTGGTCCGGCGGATCGGGCCGGGCGAGCGGATCCGGCTGACCGATGGCCGTGGTGCGTGGGCCGAGGGGGCGGTGACGGCTGCTGCCAAGGCCGGCGTGACTGTCGCTGTGGACGAGCGTGGGAGTGTGCCTGCGGCCGAGCCCCGGTTGGTCGTCGTACAGGCGCTGCCGAAGGGGGAGCGGGCCGAGCTGGCGGTCGAGATGCTGACCGAGGTCGGCGCGGACGTGATCGTGCCGTGGAACGCGGACCGCAGTCAGTTCCGGGCCAATCCCGAGCGGTCCTCGAAGACTCATGCCAAGTGGCAGGCGTGGGCGTTCGAGGCGAGTAAGCAGTCGCGGCGGTCGTGGTTCGCCGAGGTGGCGCCGATCGCTACGACAGCCGAGGTTGCCCGGTTGGTGGCGGGCGCTGCGCTTCCCGTCGTACTGCATGAGGAAGCGAAGACTCCGCTTGCTTCGCTCTCGGTGCCGGCCGTTGGCGACATTGTGATCGTGATCGGTCCCGAGGGTGGTATCACGCCGGCTGAGCTGGCTGCCTTCGACGTCGAGCCGGTCCGGTTGGGCGACACGGTGTTGCGGACGTCGACCGCAGGAGTAGCTGCCGCGGCGGCCCTCCTGGCCCGATCACGCTGGGCTTAGCCGCGGACTGCCTGCTGGTAGGTGGCCAGGGCGTCCGCGTCGTCGATGCTGCCGTGGTGATGGACCTGCGCCCAGCCGTCGTCGTACGCGAAGATCCGCGTCGTGCGGATGTGCAGGGGACGCTCGCCGAGCTGCGGGTGTTGGTAGGTGCCGGTCTCACGGCCGGCGAAGACGACCGAGTCGGTGTGCCAGTACGTCGCCGCGTCGCCGAAGGTCACCTGGACGTTCAGCGGGCCGGCGAACACCCGCTCGTACAGCCCGCGCACCGCGTCCCGCGACCGGAGGATCCCGCCGATCGGGTTGTTGAGCTGCACCAGCCCGTCGTCGGCCCAGCCGGCAGCCAGTGTGTCGAGATCCTGGTTGTTCAGCGCGTAGTAGAAGGTTTCCAGTGCCGCGAGCGCACCTGCA
The DNA here is from genome assembly GCF_040680855.1 of Kribbella sp. NPDC051952. NCBI lineage: Bacteria > Bacillati > Actinomycetota > Actinomycetes > Propionibacteriales > Kribbellaceae > Kribbella > Kribbella sp. NPDC051952. Next base: position 37,776 of record NZ_JBFAXQ010000026.1, on the reverse strand, counting down.
CGCCCCGGTGTCTTCATCTCGGCCCACCGATTCCGTGCACCCGGCCCGAACCCGTAGTCGACCAGCTCGATCATGTTTCCTCCGCGGCTAGACTTGTTAGATAGCAACCGAACACTAATGTACGACGAGGATCGAACAATCATGGCAGCCGATCATGACACCGCACGGGCCCGGTCGCTCAGCCACGCCGATCCGGGTGAGGTGCCGCTCCAGGCGGCGCTCGATGCGCTGGCGGATCCGGTGCGGCGGTCGATCCTGCGGGACCTGGCCGGGCATGAGGAGTGGACCCGGGCTTGTGGGACGTTCGACCTGCCTGTGACGAAGGCGACGCGCAGCCACCACTTCGCCGTACTGCGCGCGGCCGGCCTGATCGAGCAGCGCGACGAAGGCACCCGCCGCCTCAACCGCCTACGCCGCCCCGAGTTCGACCGGGCCTTCCCGGGTCTCCTCGCAGCAACCATCGACCGCGCCGACTAACAAACGCCACCGCTCCGCGGCGACAGACCTTCGGCGGTGGGCGTGGGCTGCTGACACACGCCTGCGCCCTCGGCGGAGGAACTGTGCTCGGCGGGGGTGTTGTTGAGCCGGGCGGCTATCGGTCAGGGCGCGGGCCTGGCGGGGATGTTGTTGAGGCGGGCGGCTGTCCGTTAGGGGTGCGGTGGTCTGAGTTCGACTGGTTTCTCGTGGCGACCGTCGGCCGCGCGGGCGCGTCCGGTGGCGGGCGGGAAGCGGGGACACGCCTGTGTCCTCGGCGACGGGCGGGCTGGAGGCTTACATGATCCGAACATTGTGGGTATGGGGCTCGAATGTGGGTTGGGGAGAGTGTTCTTGTCAGGTTGATCTAGGGCGAGGAGTGCGGAGATGCGTAGGTCTGTACGCGGCACGGTGGCGGTGGGTACGACGGCCGTTGTACTGGTGAGTGGTCTCGTTGGGGGTGCGACGGTTGCGTCGGCGGATCCGAGTCCGACGCCGACACCGACGTACAAGCAGGTCACGTTGAGCCCCGAGGAGTCGCAGAAGCTCTGCAACGAGAAGCTGCCGAAGATGATCGAGCGCCGGGACAAGCTGGCGAAGCGGATCAATGGCGGCGCCGACGTGAAGGGTTCGGTCGCGTGGCTGAAGGCCCGGGCGGCGAAGCAGAAGGCCAAGGGACACGACAAGGTCGCTGCCGCGCTCGAGAAGCGCGCCACCCGTCGGTCCGAGCGGCTGACGCAGCTGGGCACGGTGAAGACCAAGCTCGAGACCTTCAAGACCCAGCACTGCCAGGCGGCCAAGTAATGCGCAAGCTGCTGATCGTGCTGGTCGGTGCGGCGGCGATGGTCCTCGGACTGTCGTCCTGCGCAGGGGCTGCCGACCAGCCGAGTGGGAAGGAAACAACTCCGGCTCCGGCGGCCACACAGGTGGGGTCGCCGGAGCAGGAGCTGAACGACATCGGGTCTACCCTGGACGCGATCGACGGCGAACTGGCCACGGACGGGTCGCCCTGAGTAGGTCTGGCGGGAGCAGAGGATGACCGCAGCCGGTCGCGGACTGGTCCTGGTGGTGGAGGACGAGGCGGCGATCGCCGAGGTGATCGCGCTGTACCTGCGCCGCGACGGTTTCGGCGTACAGGTCGAGTCCGACGGCGAGGCCGCGCTGGCCGCGTGGCGCAGGCTCCACCCGGTTGCGGTGATCCTCGACATCGGGTTGCCCGGCCGCGACGGTACGGACATCTGCCGGACGATGCGCGCGGCGGGGGACTGGACTCCGGTCCTGTTCGTCACCGCGCGCGACGACGAGGTCGATCGGTTGCTCGGTCTGGAGCTTGGTGCGGACGACTACATCACCAAGCCGTTCAGCCCGCGCGAGTTGGCCGCGCGGGTGCGAACGGTACTGCGTCGATCGGCTGGGACGCTGCCGGCCGGTGAGGTGTTGTCGGTGGGTGCGGTTCGGGTGGACGTGAGCCGTCGGCGGGCCTGGGCTGATGAGGCCGAGGTGAGTTTGACGTCGACGGAGTTCGACCTGCTGGCGCAGCTGTTTCGGCGGCCCGGGCGGGTGTTCGAGCGGGATGAGTTGCTGAGCTCGGTGTGGGGGTACCAGGCGTCGGCCGGTACGCGGACTGTCGACGTACATATTGCGCAGTTGCGGGCGAAGCTCGGTCCGTCGAGTCCCATTCGCACGGTGCGTGGTGTCGGCTACGCCGCGGGCCTCGACTGATGTCGGTGGACGAGGTCGGATCGCTGGATCTCCGGCCGGCTGGGGATGACGTCGGGCGGGGGTCGCTGGCGACGCGGATCGTGGTCGCTTGCGTGGCGGTGGCTGGGATCGCGGTGCTGGTCGCTGGTTTGGTGATGGCCGGGTTGGCTCGGCGGTCGGCGCAGAACGTGTTGCAGGATTCGCTGTCGGCGCAGGCTGACGTGATCGCGAGTCAGGTCGACGAGCGGGGTGTGGGGTCGCGAGCGGTCGGGCTTGGGCGGGTCGCGCAGGTGGTGCGGGGGCAGGGGATCGTGGTGGTGATCCTGCTGCCGCGGAGCCGGATCCAGTCGACGGATCAGCGGTCGACGGAGGCGGCGACCACGGCTGGGTTGAAGGAGATCGGGAGTACGCAGCGGATCTCGGCGACTGTGGGTGTTGAGGGGACCGAGTATCTGGTTGAGGCGCGGGGGATCGGGGCGAGCTCGGGGTTCGCGTTGGTGGAGCCGGTGCGGTTGGCGGCTGATACGCAGCGGGTTCTGATCCGGAACATCCTGTTCGCGCTTGGCGCTGGGCTGTTGGTCGCGGCGGGGGCTGGGGCTCTGCTCGGGCGCGTGCTTGGTCGCCCACTTCGTCGTACGGCGGATGTTGCGGCGGCGATGCGTCAGGGGCGACGGGATTTGCGGGCGCCGGTTGAGGGGCCGGTTGAGGTTGCTGAGGTGGCTCAGGCTGTTAATGAATTGTCGGTTGCTTTGCAGCACAGTGAGGAGCGGCAGCGGGAGTTCTTGCTGTCGGTTTCGCATGAGCTCCGTACGCCGCTGACGGCTGTGAACGGGTTTGCGGAGTCGCTGGCCGATGGGGTGGCTACTGATCCACGGCACGCCGGTCGGGTCATTCAGGAGGAGTCGAAGCGGCTCGAGCGATTGGTGAGTGATCTGCTGGATCTGGCTCGGATCGGGGCTGATCAGTTCCACCTCGATCTCGCGCCGGTGGATCTGAGGGAGACGCTGCACGCGTGCGCCGAGGTCTGGCGAGTGCGGTGTGAGCGGCAGGGTGTGTTGTTCCAGCTGGAGCTTCCACCTATGCCGGCTGTGGTCACCACCGACCCGCGCCGGATCCGCCAGGTCCTCGACGGCCTCGCCGAAAACGCTCTGCGTGTAACCCCACCCGGGGCGCGACTCACGATGTCCCTCGCGCACGCCGGGTCAGTCAGCCGGGCGGGATCACCGGCAGGTCCGGGAGGTGTTTTGATCCAGGTCCGTGATGGTGGTCCTGGATTGGATCCGGAGGACTATGCGGTCGCCTTTGAACGCGGCGTACTCAATCAGAAGTATCGCGGCCGGCGGCCGGTCGGTTCTGGCATCGGCCTCGCTCTGGCCCACGGCCTGATCACCCGCCTGGGCGGCACGTTGACCGCCGCCCCAGCCCCCGAAGGCGGCGCCGCCTTCACCCTCCATTTGCCACCGCCTTCGGCAGCAGTCGGCAACTGATGGCACACGCCTAGGTTCTCGGCGCGGGACTGCTCGGCGCGGATGGCTTGTCGAAGGTGCCGAGCTGGGGGTGGGTGGGCGACCACCTTGGGGTGACATTGGAGGGGATAACCCCTTGGGGTGAGGGTTATCCGGGCTCACACCACCGGAGAACCCACATGTCGCGGGGATATCCCTTCGAACGTCCCGGTGGCACACGGCGGTGTGCTCGGTGGAGGTGCCGCGGGTTACTTGACTTCGATGGTTTTGGTGTCGGCGTCTGAGATTGTGCCGTCGGCTTCGGAGATCAGGTAGGCCTCTATTTGGTAGAGGCCGGGGGTCAGCTTCAGTTGGAAGAGGTAGGGCATGAACTTCTGCCCGCCCTTGGTGTTGGTGAACCCCTTCGTGGTGGTGCGGGTTTTCAGGTTGGTGACCTGGTAGTTCACCGTTGCCTCGAAGGCGTTTGCGGTGCCTTGGACCACTACCGGTCCTTTGGTGACTTGGCCGTCGGCGGGGGAGTCGATCCAGACGAAGGCCTGTACGTCGGACTGTTGGGCTCGGCCCAGGGGCGTGCTGGTGTCGACCTGGCCGAAGAGTTTGCCGCCGGGGCGGCCCTGCTGCGTGATCTGGATGGGCTCGGTGCTGTTGTGCAGGGCGCCTTGGACTGTATAGATCAGCTGCTGGGTAGCGAGGTCGGCGGTGTCCGCGTCGAGCGTCGATGCGGGGAGCGCCTTGAAGTCGACGTTCACCACGCCTTCGGATCGCGTCACGCTGCTCACCTCGGCACCGCGCCAGACTGAGTAGTAGTCGGGGTCTTCCGGCTGCTTGCTCGTCATGATCCGGATCGCCTGTTCGGCCGGGCGGCCGCTGACCCTCGTCCACGTGCGGAACAGCCGCACGGTGGACCGGGTCTGCGCAGTGGCCTTCGGGCCGGCGGTCGTCTTCCCGGCCCGATCGCCCAGCCAGTACACCGGTACGACGATGTTCTTGACGAACGACTCGGGTTTGCCGCGCTGGGTGCTAGGCGCCTTGGTGGCTTCGGGCTGGGTGGTCGGCGGGCGGCTCGCAACCGGGGACGGGGCGGGCGTCGCCCGGACAGTCGCCGGCGACGGGCTGCCGGCGGCGGTGGTCGTCGTACCGGAGCCGGCTACGGCGTCGCCGTCGTTCGCGGTGTTCTGGTCGCCGTTGAAGACGGTGAACGCGCCGATCGCTGCGGCGGTGCCGACAGCGGCGGCGCCGACCGTCAGGAGCCAGGGGCGCCGGGCCGTCGACCGGCGCTGGGCGTGCGCGCGGGCACGGATCTCCGGCAGGGCGTCGGCCGGCTCGACCCGGTCCGCCTCCTCGGCCAGTGCCCGCCGCATGATCTCGTCGAACGGGTCGTTCGAGTTGTCGTTCATACGCTTTGCTCCAGCAGGTGGCGGAGGGACTTGGTCGCTCGCGCGGCGTGGCTTTTGACGGAGCCGCGGCTGATGCCCATGGTGTCGGCGATCTCGGCCTCCGACAGGTCACCGTAGTACCGCAGGACCATGACGGTTCGTTGCTTCTCCGGCAGGGTGCGCATCGCCTCGATCACCCGGTCGGTCTCGGCCGTTCGCAGGACTGCCTGTTCGGCGCTCGGCTCGTCCGGTAGTGAGCGGGGGGTGTGTTTGTCCACGACCACCAGGTGGCGCTGGCGGGAGCGGCAGCGGTTCACCACCGCCGTACGCAGGTAGGCGAGGGCCTTGTGGGGGTCGCGGAGCCGGTGCCAGCGGCCGTGCATCGCGACGAACGCGTCCTGCACGATCTCCTCCGCCGAACCGTTGTCGCGCAGCAGCAAGGCGCCGAGGCGGACCAGCGACGTGTAGTGCGCCGTGTACACAGCCGTCAGCGCCTCGTCGGCATCCCACGAGGACTCATGTGTCACGCACTCTTCGTACACCACGGCCGGTTGTGCCACGACACGAAGACGCGGAGACCCCCTACCAGGTTGACAACGACAGTGGACCGAACTGGTGGGACCCTGAGGGGATGAAACAGCGTGGTGACGGCCGGTGGTCGGGCCACCGCGACATCACGTACGCCGCGGTCGCCCGGCTGTACCAGGTCCTGTCCGCCCCCGACGACACGATCCACGGCGTCGCGCAGAAGGTGTACAGCGACGCCCTCGACCTGGCCCAGGCGTACCAGGACCGGCCGATCGGCGCCGGCCTGATCGAGAACTACGGCGGCACCGGGACGTCCTACCCGTACGTCGGTCCCGGTCCGACCACGCACTCGGCGTACGCGAACCCGAACGTGCAGCGCCAGCACTTCATGGCGGACCCGTACCGCAAGGGGCCTGACAACCTGCGAACGAATTCCAGGTACATCCTCGGGCAGTTGGCGGCAGCGCACAGGTCAGCCTCGGCCGAGGACGAGATCACGCACCTCGGGGCCGCGACGCACGCACTGCAGGACAGCTACTCGGGGGCGCACGCCTGGCGGGAGGAGTCGGTCTACGAGGGCGATGTGACCGCACCCGTCCAATCCCTGCACGTCTTCACGCCGAGTCATGCGGTGGGCATCGATGACGGGAGGAACACCCACGCCGACGAGTTCGACCGGCCGCTCACCGAGTCCGGATCCGCCCGTGCGGCCGTCGAGGCGACGTACCAGATGTTGCGGTGCTACGAGCTCAACCGCGACAACCCGCCAAGGGAAGCTGCCCGCGCGCGCCGGGCGGCGATGGAGCCGATGCTGCGCGCGTCCGCTCAGGGCGTGACCGTCAGTCTGCATCCGGACCGCGAATGGGCGGCCGAGCGGGACCGCCGCCTCGCTCTCGAGCAGGCGTCGGCCCGGGGACCGTCGCCGGACGAGTTGACCCGCCTGACCCGCGTACTGGCGCCCGGCACCGGCCACAACGGGCTGCGACGGGCTGTCCCGCCCCAGTCCCGGAGCGTGTCCCGGGGAATTTCCGGTGAGGGTCTGGGGCGAGGCGGCTAGCATGGGTGGGTCAACATTTTCGGCATCGGGAGGAACAGGCTGTCCAGGCCACGCAGTATCGACTCCGAGGCACGCCAGAACGGCGCTGCCACCGGAGCGCAGGCATCACACAAGATCGTCGTGCCGAACAGCATCGACATGGTGGCCCTGCTCGGAGCCCGGGACGAGTTCCTCCGCATCGTCGAGAAGGAGTTCGCCGCCGACATCATGGTCCGCGGCAACGAGATCACGCTCAACGGCGAGCCGGCCGAACTGGCCCTGGCCGAGCGGCTGATCGACGAGCTGATCGCGGTCGTGCGGACCGGGCACGGGCTGACCGCCGACTCGGTCGAGCGCAGCATCGCGATGATCAAGTCTGCCACGGCGGAGAGCCCGGCCGACGTACTCACCCAGAACATCCTGTCCAGCCGCGGCCGCACCATCCGGCCGAAGACGCTGAACCAGAAGCGGTACGTCGACGCCATCGACAAGAACACGATCGTCTTCGGCATCGGCCCGGCCGGTACGGGTAAGACCTACCTGGCCGTGGCCAAGGCCGTGCAGGCGTTGCAGGCCAAGGAGGTCAACCGGATCATCCTGACCCGGCCGGCCGTCGAGGCCGGTGAGCGGCTCGGGTTCCTGCCCGGCACCCTGTCGGAGAAGATCGACCCGTACCTGCGTCCGCTGTACGACGCTCTGCACGACATGCTGGACCCGGAGTCGATCCCGCGGCTGATGACGGCGGGCACGATCGAGATCGCGCCGCTGGCCTACATGCGCGGCCGGACCCTGAACGACGCCTACATCATCCTGGACGAGGCGCAGAACACCTCGCCCGAGCAGATGAAGATGTTCCTCACCCGGCTCGGCTTCGGCTCGAAGATGGTGGTCACCGGCGACGTCACCCAGGTCGACCTGCCGACCGGCACCAACTCCGGCCTGCGGGTGGTCCAGGACATCCTCGAGGGTGTCCAGGACCTGACGTTCTGCCGGCTCACCTCGCACGATGTCGTCCGGCACAAGCTGGTCGGCCGGATCGTGTCGGCGTACGAGAACTTCGAAGGGCAGCGCTGAGCCGTACAGATGAACGTCGAGGTCAACAACGAGTCCGGGGTCGAGATCGACGCACACGGACTGATGCGGCTCAGCCGGTTCGTGATGTCGTCACTGCGCCTGCACCCGGAGTGTGAGCTGTCGATCAAGCTGGTCGACGAGGACACGATGGCCCGGTATCACGTCGAGTTCCTGGATCTTCCGGGTCCGACCGACGTGATGTCGTGGCCGATGGACGAGCTGCGGCCCGGCTCTGCAGACACGGGGGACGACTCCGATCTTCCACTCGGTCACCTCGGTGACATCGCGCTCTGCCCGACCGTCGCGGCCGCGCAGGGCGCGAAGGCCGGTCACGGCACGTGGGCCGAGCTGGAGCTGCTGACCGTGCACGGCATCCTGCACCTGCTCGGTTACGATCACGCGGAACCCGCCGAGAAGGCGGAGATGTGGGATGTCCAGGGCCGCCTTCTGGAAGCATGGCGAGCTCCTGGGAACCGGCTAGAGGGGTGACGTTCCGTTGACGTACCACGACCTCGTGCTCCTGGTTGTGGCTGCGGTGCTCGTCCTGCTCGCCGGTCTGCTGGCCGGAGCCGAGGCAGCGCTGTCGTCGTACTCGAAGGTCCGGGCCAACGAGCAGGTCGAGCTGGGCAACCTGCGGGCGGTCCGGCTGCGTGACCTGCTCTCGGACGCACCCCGGTACCTGAACTCGCTGCTGCTGCTTCGGCTGAGCTGTGAGATCACCGCGATCGTGCTCGTCACCCAGGCGCTGTCCGGAGTCCTGTCGGTGACCTGGGAGCACATCCTGATCACCGCCGTGGTGATGGTGCTGGTCTCGTACGTGATCATCGGCGTCGCGCCGCGGACCCTCGGCCGGCAGCACTCGGACCGGTTCGCGATCGTCTCGGCCGGTCCGGTGATGGCGCTGACCCGGGTGCTCGGGCCGCTGCCCAAGGTGCTGATCATGATCGGCAACGCGCTGACCCCCGGCAAGGGGTTCGCCGAAGGCCCGTTCGCGACCGAGGCCGAACTGCGTGCGCTGGTCGACTACGCCGAGAAGTCCGCGGTGATCGAGTCCGGCGAGCGGCAGATGATCCACTCGGTCTTCGAGCTCGGTGACACCATCGTCCGCGAGGTGATGGTGCCGCGGACCGACATGGTCTACATCGAGCGGCACAAGAAGCTCCGCCAGCTCACCTCGCTGGCGCTGCGGTCGGGGTACTCACGGATCCCGGTGATCGGCGAGTCCCTCGACGACATCCTCGGTGTCGTCTACCTCAAGGACGTGATGCGCCGCGTCTACGACAACGCGCAGGCCGAGTCGACCGAGCGGGTCGAGTCGGTGATGCGGCCGTGTATGTACGTACCGGACTCCAAGCCGGTCGACGAGTTGCTGCGGGAGATGCAGGCGGCCCGGATGCACCTCGCGATCGTCGTCGACGAGTACGGCGGTACGGCGGGACTCGTCACGATCGAGGACATCCTCGAGGAGATCGTCGGCGAGATCACCGACGAGTACGACGAGGACCCGGACTCGGTGCAGGAGCTGTCCGACGGCGCGTACCGGGTCTCCAGCCGGCTCCCGATCGACGAGCTCGGTGAACTGTTCGGCGTACCGCTGGACGACGACGACGTCGACACGGTCGGCGGGCTGATGGCCAAGCTGCTCGGCAAGGTGCCGATCCCCGGCGCCGAGGTGGAGATCGAGGGCCTGTCACTGACGGCGGAGCGCCCGTCCGGCCGCCGCAACCAGGTCGGTACTGTGCTGGTACGGCGGGAAGACCCCGCCACCACCCCGCAGGACCAGAACCACCAGCACGCCTGACCACCCCACCAAGTCAGTCCATCAGAACCTTCATCTGTTCAGTTGTTGTTTTTGTTCTTTGGAGTTTTCTTGTCAGACCTTTCGGCCGAGGACGCCAAACTCGTCACGCTCGCCCGTGCCACCCGCGCCCGGACCAGGGCCGCCGAGGGTGCCGCCGTGCGGGACACGGACGGTCGGACGTACGCCGCCTGCACGGTCGCACTGGACACCGTCGCATTGACGGCGCTGCAGCTGGCCGTCGCGATGGCGCTCTCCTCGGGTGTGAAGGGTCTGGAAGCGGCCGCGGTCGTCACCGACGCCGAAGCAGTAGATGTCAACGTGGTCCGTCATTTCGCTGGCGCCGCCATTCCCGTAGTACTTGCGCAAGGCACCGGAGAGGTCCGCAATGTCGTCCACACCTGAGCCGTTCAAGTCCGGCTTCGCCTGCTTCGTCGGCCGCCCCAACGCCGGCAAGTCCACGCTGACCAACGCCTTGGTGGGCCAGAAGATCGTCATCACCTCGTCGAAACCGCAGACCACGCGGCACGCCGTCCGCGGCATCGTGCACCGCCCGGACGCGCAGCTGATCCTGGTCGACACCCCTGGTCTGCACAAGCCGCGGACGCTCCTGGGCGAACGCCTCAACGACCTGGTGAAGACCACCTGGGCCGAGGTCGACGTGATCGCGGTCTGCCTGCCGGCCAGCGACAGGATCGGCCCGGGCGACCGGTTCCTGGTCACCGAGGCGGCGAAGGTCGCGCGGACCCCGAAGGTCGCGGTGGCCACCAAGGCCGACCTGGTCGAGCCCGACCGGATGCTCGAGCACCTCGCCGAGATCCAGACCCTGGGCGAGGCGGCCGGGATCGAGTGGGCCGCGATCGTCCCGGTGTCGGCGACGTCCGGCTTCCAGGTCGACGTGGTCGCCGACGAGCTGGTGAAGCTGCTGCCGGAGGGCCAGCCGCTCTACCCGGACGGCGACATCACCGACGAACCCGAGGAGATCCTCGTCGGGGAGCTGATCCGCGAGGCGGCGCTCGAGGGCGTCCGGGACGAACTGCCGCACTCGATCGCGGTCACCATCGACGAGATGGGCCTGCGCGAGGACCGGCCGGAGGACAAGCCGCTGCTCGACATCTACGCGAACATCTTCCTCGAGCGGGACAGCCAGAAGGGCATCATGATCGGTCACAAGGGCGCCCGTCTGCGTGAGGTCGGCGCCGCCGCCCGCAAGCAGATCGAGGCCCTGCTGGGTACGCCGGTCTATCTCGACCTGCATGTGAAGATCGCGAAGAACTGGCAGACCGACGCGAAGAACCTGCGCAAACTGGGCTTCTGATGAGCCTGACCAACCCGGTGTACGCCGCTCTGACCGGCCCGCACACCACCTTCGCCGAGACCCGCGGCAACGCCCGCCGGTATCCGAGCGCGGTCGCGTCGTTCCTCGGTCTGCCCGACGACCCCTCGGCCCAGGACTGGTCCGACGCCGCGACTCTGCTCGGCCGGGGGACCGCCGCGGCCCTGATTCGGCCGGAATTCCCGCTCCCGGAGAGCTTCAAGCTGGATCGGCAGTTCGACCTGGTCCAGTTCGTCGCACCCGCGTCCCTCGCCGCTGCGGACCCGGAAACAGTCGTTCTCGGTCCGGACGACGTACCCGAGATGCTGGCCCTGGTCGCCCTGACCGACCCCGGGCCGTTCCGATCGCGCACGATCGAGCTCGGCCCGTACCTCGGCATCCGGCGCGACGGCGAGCTGATCGCGATGGCCGGGACGCGTTTCGATCTGCCCGGGTACACCGAGATCAGTGCGGTCTGCTCTCACCCCGATTTTCGCGGCCAAGGGCTCGCCAGCCGCCTGATCCGGGCGGTCGCGGCCGAAATCGTCGCGGCCGGCAAGCAGCCGTTCCTGCACACCGGCGGCACCAACGCCACCGCGATCCGCCTCTACCACTCGCTCGGTTTCACCCTGACCAACGAGATGAAGGTCTCGATCGTCGAAGCGGTGTAATTCGAACGACTGTTGCAGGTTGCTGCAAAAGTGGTCCGGCTGCTCCTCAGGGCACGCTATAGTCCTCCCGATCTCGAGCTCTTCGAGATGGATTTCTTTCTGGAGGGGGACTCCTAGATGAAACTGCAGCGCCTTGCGCTCGCAATGGCCGGTGTCGGCATGCTTGCCGCCACGGCTATGTCCGCCCCGGCCAGCGCCGGTGGCTCGGCCGACCCGAAGCCGTCCTGGTCGGCGAAGGCCCAGGCCATGCTGAAGCAGCAGTCGATGAAGAAGTCGTCGGCCGCCGCGGCAGCGGGCTGTATTCAGTGGGTGGGCTGGCCGACTGCCGCGGCCACTGCGGAGTCGGCAGATGTCACGCCGCACACGCCGCCGTCGGCGGTGCCCTACGAGCCGATCAACTTCGTCTCCACCCGGGCCAACGCGACCTGGTACCTGGCTCAGAACGCGTCTGGTTCGCAGATCTACTTCTACGGCCTGCTGCTGCAGGGCACCAACCTGTACCGGCACACGACCTACGTGCCGGAGAGCTCGGCGCCGGTGGCGACGTTCAAGAAGGTGGGCCAGGGCTGGGGGAGCTTCAAGTCCATCACCACCTCCAACTACAGCATCACGGCGCCCCGGCACGCTTACCTGTACGGCCTGAACACCAACGGCAGCGTCTACCGGTACGCGATCGTCGGTTCCGGCTTCAAGGCGATGGGCTCGTTCGCCGGGTTCAAGGGCTTCCGGGCGATGGCCGTGGTCAGCGAGACGGCGACGTACGACACGTTGCTGATGACCACGACCGCCGGTGCGCTCTACACGATCCGGATCCCGGTCACCGCGACGGCCAAGCCGGTCGTCAAGCTGGTCCGGAGCACGGGCTTCCAGGCCTACGACTCGCTGGCCGTCCAGGCCTGCGGCACGCGCGGTGGCTCGCTGGTGGTCGGTGTGAACAGCGCGAGCGGCGTCGGCGTCCAGTACGCGTTCGGTCACATGACCGGGACGACGACGGCGATGACCAACTACGGCACGGTTCCGGTGTCGTTCAAGGGCGTCAACTCCGTTGCCTTCACCACGCACTACGACCAGCTGAACGGCGAGTGACGTACTGAAGTAACACGCTGGGGACGCCGCTTCCGCGGCGTCCCCAGCTGCTTTTCAGAGCGTCTTCTGGTACGCGATCGCGCGGGCAACGATGCGGTAGTTGAGCTGCTCGTTGATCGCGATCATGTGGCCGTTGGACTCGGCGTTCCAGGTGTCGACCTGGGCGAGGGCGGGCTCGGCCTCACGGAGCCAGCGCAGCATGTCGGTCTTGACCAGGGCCCCCAGGCGGTGGCCGCGATGCTTCCGGTCCACGGCCGTGTCGTGCTGCTCGCCGATGTGGGGACGCTCCCGCTCGACCGCGATCACCGAGTGGCCGGCGAGCTCACCGGTGGACCGCTTCCGGGCGATCACCCGGTAGACGGTCACGTCGTGCGCTGCCATCGCCGTCTCGTACGCCCGCAGCCGCTCCGGGCTGTACACGTCGTCCTCGATGTCCAGGTCGTCGGTCGGAGCGTCGTTGATCGACTCGACCAGCGCGACCATCCCGTCCAGCATCTCCTCGGGCAAGCGCCCGGTGATCCGCAGCAGCTCGTACTCCGTGGACGCCTGCACGGCCTCGTCGTACAAGCGGTCGACGACGGACCAGTCGAGGCCGGCGATGTCCTGGCGGCGGTTGACCTCGATCGCCTTCTGCTCGAACCCGTGCTTGAGCGAGAACGCGTTCGCCTTCGGCAGGTCCCAGTTGTCTGTCCCGAACGAGGTCCGGCCCAGCTCGCGCGCCACCCCTTCGGCATGCTCGAGCAGCGTCGAACCGATGCCGCGGCGACGGTGATCCGGGTGCACCTGGATACCGGCCCACGCCAGTTGCTTGTTGTCGTACGTCGGGGTGTCCACGGTGAGGACGCCGACGGGCACACCGTCGTCGTCGCGGGCCAGATAACCCAGCGGCGGCTCGCCGTCCCAGCCGTGCTTCAGCTTGGCGGCGTACCCGCGCGGCGTCGGCACCACCGACTCCGGGCAGTCCAGCTTCTCCGCCGCGGCGATGACCGCGACCGCGTCGTCGATTCCGACCTCGTCGTCGGGCGACAGTCTCGTGATGTTCACACCTCAGAGTCCAACAGGCGGACGGTTACCGCGAGTGGTTTATTCGCGGTCGAGAAGTTCCTCGCTGAGCTTCCACAGTCGCCGTGCGTTGTCCCGGTCAACGGCATACGCGAGTACGCCGAACGGCCCGGGAGTCACCGCCATCACTCCTTCGACGACCTCGTTCTCGTCGTGAAGTGACGCGACGTCCACGTCCTCGCAGTACAGGCCACCGCGTCCGTCCAGTTGCGGGCTGACCGCACACCAGAGTTGGGTCGCCGCGCCCTGCTCGGGCGTCTTCAGCCCACGGGCCGGGTCGATGACGGGCTCGTTGTTCTCGTCGAGGAAGCCGCCCTGCCGCAGTGACGCGCGGTCCGTGTACCGGGCCAGGTTCGTCATGATGCTGCCCGGGTGGACCGCGAACGCGCGGATCCCGTTGGCCTGCTCGCGTTCGTCGAGCTCGACGGCGAACAGGACGTTCGCGGTCTTCGACTGCCCATAGGCCAGGTACGGGTCGTACTCGCGGTGTTCGAAGTTGGGATCGTCGAAGTGGACCGGGCTGTACCGGTGACCGCGCGACGACACCGAGACGACGCGAGCCCCGCCGGCCTGGCGCAGGGCGGGCAGGAGCCGGGTGGTCAGCTGGAAGTGGCCGAGGTGGTTGGTGGCGAACTGCGATTCGTACCCGCGGGCGTCCCGGGTCAGCGGGTTCGCCATGATCCCGGCGCTGTTGACGAGGAGGTGCAGCGGCCGCCCGGTGGCCAGGAATCGGTCCGCGAACGCGTCGACACTTGCCCGATCGAGCAGATTCAGCTCGTCAACCGCGATTCCCTCGATATCGGCCAGTTCGGCGGTCGCGCGGTCGACATCGCGAGCGGGGACAAGGACGTCGGCGCCTGCCGAGCGCAAGGCACGGACCGTCTCCTTGCCGAGACCGGAGTACCCGCCGGTGACGATCGCGGTCCTGCCGTGCAGGTCGATGCCCCGGATCACGTCGTACGTGGTCGAGGCAGCGGTGAAACCAGAACCCAGTGGTGTTTGCATGTCTCCGACAGTACGAGCGTGGATCCGGACGGAGAATGCTTGAACGTGCCGATTACTTGCGCGATAGTACGGATATGGCTGATCCGCTCACCGACACGCTCGCGCTGACCGAGGCGCACTGCCAGGTCTCCCGCGGGTACGAGGGGATCGGGGCGTGGGCGCTGCGCTACCCGGCCTCGCAGCGGCTGAAGTTCACCGCGCTGGTCGAGGGCTCGTGCTGGATCGACTTCGACGACTTCGGCCCCCGGATCGAGCTGACGGCCGGTGATGTCGTGCTGTTCGACGGCCGGCACGAGTTCGTGAAGGGCAACTCCGACCAGGTGCCGGTCGAGGACGCGGTGGCGGCCTTCCGGGCCACGGACGGTCCGATCGCACGCTTCGGGACCGGTGTCGGCCCGAAGGTGGTGGGGATCGGCGGTCACGTGTCCCTGAACCGGACCGGCGAGGAGCTGCTGCTGAAGGCGTTGCCGCCGGTGATCCACCTCCGCTCGTCGGACGAGCGGGCGGCGACCTTCCGCTGGCTGCTGGAGCGATTGTTGCGCGAGGCATCGACCGGCGAGCTGGGTGCGAGCCTGGCCGCCGATGACCTCGCCCACCTCTTGTTCGTCGAGGCGCTGCGGGCCTGTCTGACCGAGGCCGACGCCCTCCCGGTCGGTTGGCTGCGGGCCATCGCCGACGAGCGGATCGCGCCCGCGCTCCGGCTGATGCACGACGAGCCCGGCCGTGCCTGGCAACTCGAGGTGCTGGCCCGCGCCGCGGCCATGTCGCGCACCACCTTCGCGGAGCGGTTCCGCTCGGTCGCCGGCGTACCCCCGCTGACCTACCTGCTCAACTGGCGGATGCGGCTGGCCGAGCGAGCGTTGCGCGACGACGACACCTCGCTCTCCGCCCTCGCGCACTCGCTCGGCTATACGTCGGACAGTGCCTTCAGCAACGCCTTCAAACGCGTCAACGGCATCGCGCCGCGGCGCTATCGCGAGGCGGCCCGGGCGGTCAGCTCGGCGTAGGCATCCCGTAGGCGCGATCGACCACCATCGAGAACATCAGCCGCTTGTCGCTGACCATCACGGACCGGTACTCGTCCCAGTCGGGGTGCTCACCGGACGCGGTCCGGTAATAGTCGACGAGATCCTCGACCACCTCGTCGTACGGGTCGGCGGCCACCGGACTGAGCTCCGCCTTGCCCTCCAGTACGACGTACGTCCGGCCGCGCGGGCCATCGACGTACAGGCTGGCGCGCGGGTCGCGGCGGAGGTTCTTCGTCTTGGCGCGATCGTCGGTGAGGGAGACCCGGACCCGGGTGCCGTCGTACACATAGGTGACGTTGGACAGCTGGGGCCGGCCGTCCCGCTTGATCGTGACCAGGACACCGAGCCCGTGGCTGCCGATCCGGTCGGCGAGGGAATCAGTCATGGTTGAAGCTTAAAATTTCAAGTGCGCTTGAAGGCAAGGAACTCCCTCGCCGAGGCGAGCCACTGCTCCGGCGCGTGGCTGTGGATCCGATGGCCGGCCTCGATCGTGGTCACCTTCGCGTCCGGCAGTACGTCGGCAACGAGCGCGAACCGCGACTGGTCGAGATGGCTCTTCGGGCCGCCCGCGAGCAGGAGTGTGGGTGCGGTGAGGTCGGCCAGGCCGGCCCACCAGGACGGGCGTGGGCGACGGAGCTCCGTGATGACGTCGCGCAGCAGAACGGGATCGCAACGACGGTGTGTCAGCAGGCCCATCGCGCGGAGCAGCACTGCCGGTGTCGGCTTCGTCATCGGGCCGCTGTCCCGCGCGTCCCGGGGCGGTACGGGCATCTCCTCGAGGATCAGCCGCTCGACGCGATCGGGGTGCTGAACGGCGATCGAGCTCGCCACGAACGCACCGAGCGAGTTCCCGACCAGCGTCACCCGGTCGAGTCCGTCCAGCTCGGCGAGGATCTGATCCCGGAAGTCATCCAGTAAGTACGGCCGCTGCCGGGGAGCACGCCCATGCCCGAGCAGCGTCGGCGTATGCACGCGATACCCCAACGCCTCGAGCTCGGGCACGAACCGATCCCAGGTGGCCGGCCCACTCGTTGCCGCATGCAAACAAACCAGGTCCTTCATCCACAGTCCTTTCAGGTGCTCACCAATACGACGCCGGCCACGACCGTGGCGAGGCCGGCAATGCGGGCAGGAGTCAATCGCTCGCGCAGAACGATGGCCCCGAGCAAAGCGCCGAGTACGACGTTGAGCGTCCGGCCGATCGCCACCGTGCCGACCGATGCGAACGTCAACGCCAGTAACACCAGTCCGTAGCTCGCAGGCGTCAGTACGGCGATCGGCACCGCCCGTCGCCACTGGCTGAAATCGAACTGCCGCACCACCGCGGACAACACGACGACCTGAGCCACATTCGTCACCGCGAGATAGGTCAGGACGTCGACTCCCAATGACGTCACGGCGAACCCGTCCCACAGCGTGTACGCGGCAGTGCAGGTCGCGACGGCCAGTCCGAGCGCGATCCCTCGTCCCAACCGACGCGAGTGCAGGCGGTCCATCAGCAGCACGCCGCCGAACACCAGCGCGGCACCGACGTACACCCGAGGCCCGGAACCGCCGAGCCACGGAATCGTCACCAGCGTCACGAGCACCGGAGCCGTGCCCCGGCTGACCGGATAGACAGTGGAGAACTCGCCGGCGCCGTACGCCTTCTGCAGGGTGACCGCGTACGTGGTGTGCAGGACCATGCTCACCAGGCCCGCCCACCAGGTCGTTCCGAGGTGTCCGCGGACCAGGACCACGAGCGACACCGGCAGCATCACCACGCCGCAGAGCCAGACGAACGCGGGGCCGCCCCGGCCGGACGTCTTCATCAGCAGGTTCCACGCGGCATGGCAGCACGCGGATGCCGTCAGCAACCCCAGGGCGATCACGTAGACAGTGTCTACAGCATCTGGGTAGACGCTGTCTACTCAACCTGTCGTCACGCTCCGTGTCTCGGTGATCGGGACCCGGGTTCGACGCCGTGGCCGGTTGTGCATAGACTCACTGGCACTATGCGGCACCAGCTTCTCCTCCTTCGCTGCCGCGGCGAGGCCTGTTAAGGCCGGTTCCCTCGCCGCGGAGTCCTGTCGTACGCCGGTCGTCTCTCACGACCCACGCAGTACTTCCCGAGGAGAACCCCCGTGGCACCGAAGAACCAGCCCAAGCCTGTTCAGCAGTCGTCCGGTATGCCGATCCAGCGCTACCGGGCGTTCCCCCCGATCGATCTGCCCGACCGCACCTGGCCGGCCAAGTCGGTCGACCGGACCCCGCGCTGGCTGTCCACCGACCTTCGTGACGGCAACCAGGCACTGGTCGAGCCGATGTCGCCGGCCCGCAAGCGGCGGATGTTCGAGCTGCTGGTGCGGATGGGCTACAAGGAGATCGAGGTCGGCTTCCCGAGCGCGAGCCAGTACGACTTCGACTTCGTCCGGAGCCTGATCGAGGACGACGTCATCCCCGACGACGTGACGATCTCGGTGCTGACCCAGGCCCGCGACGAGCTGATCGAGCGGACCGTGCAGTCGCTGCAGGGCTCGCCCAAGGCGACCATCCACCTCTACAACGCGACCGCGCCGCTGTTCCGCCGGGTCGTCTTCAACGTGGACAAGGCCGAGTGCCTGAACATCGCCGTCCGCGGGACCGAGACCGTGATGAAGTACGCCGACGACATGCTGGGCGACTGTGAGTTCGGCTACCAGTACAGCCCGGAGATCTTCACCGGGACCGAGCTGGAGTTCGCGCTCGAGGTCTGCGAGGCGGTCAGCGACCAGTGGCAGCCGGCCGAGGGCCGCGAGATCATCCTGAACCTGCCGGCCACCGTCGAGATGTGTACGCCGAACGTGTACGCCGACCAGATCGAGTGGTTCGGCCGCAACCTGACCCGGCGCGAGCACAGCGCGATCAGCCTGCACCCGCACAACGACCGCGGTACGGCGGTGGCCGCGACCGAGCTCGCCCTGATGGCCGGGGCGGACCGGGTCGAGGGCTGCCTGTTCGGCCACGGTGAGCGCACCGGAAACGTCGACCTGGTCACGCTGGGGATGAACCTGTTCAGCCAGGGCATCGACCCGCAGATCGACTTCGCCGACATCGACGAGATCCGCCGTACGGTCGAGTACTGCACGCAGATGCGCGTTCCCGAGCGCCAGCCGTACGCCGGTGATCTGGTCTACACCGCCTTCTCCGGCTCGCACCAGGACGCGATCAAGAAGGGCCTGGAGGCGCTGGACAAGCAGGCCGAGGCCGAGGGCAAGCCGGTCTCGGAGATCATGTGGGAGGCGCCGTACCTGCCGATCGACCCGAAGGATGTCGGCCGGTCGTACGAGGCGGTCATCCGGGTCAACTCGCAGTCCGGCAAAGGTGGCGTCGCGTACATCATGAAGTCGGAGCACCGGCTCGACCTGCCGCGCCGGCTGCAGATCGAGTTCAGCCGGGTGATCCAGCTGCACACCGACGCTGAGGGCGGCGAGGTCGGCCCACAGCAGATGTGGGACATCTTCGCGGCCGAATACCTTGCCCCCGGCAAGTTGTCGCTGCTGAGCGTCAACTCGTCGTCCGGCGAGGGCCAGGGCGATCAGCTGCGCGTACAGGTCTATTCCGGTGGCGTACCGCACGAGCTGGTTGGCGAAGGCAACGGTCCGGTCTCGGCCTTCGTGGACGCGATCAAGCCGCTGAAGTACGACGTCCGCGTGCTGGACTACCACGAGCACGCGCTGTCCGCGGGTGGCGACGCGCTCGCCGCGGCGTACGTGGAGTGTGAGGTCGGCGACGAGGTCTTCTGGGGTGTCGGCCGCGACGCCAACATTCTCACCGCCTCACTCAAGGCCGTGGTCTCGGCCATCAACCGAGCAACTCGCTGACAGGTCAGAGAAATCGCCCGTTTCCGTGTCGGAGACGGGCGATTTCGGCACGCGCCGATACTGTGACGTCACGGACGGCGATGTTGTCTCAACGTTGCCTACCGATTGCCTCAAGACGTTGACTGCATGACCAGGGTTGCGCACACTGTCGTCACTATGCGCAGATCCTTGCAAGACAGCGTTACTAAGTCGTGCTGTTGAGGGTCTGCGTCACCGACTTTCCCCTGGCAGTGGCTGTGGAGGTGGGCAGTGAGCGGTGCGGTCGAGACACCCGCGTCGAAGCTGATCGAAGTAACGGCCGAGGAACCGAGACCGAATGCCGCGCGGCGATTTCTGAGCGCCTGGCTGGTCCGAAGACTCGCGAAGGCCGTGCTGACGATCTTCATCGTCACCACCGGGACGTTCTTCCTGGTGCGATTACTTCCGGGTAACCCGGTCGACACCTATATCCAGACCCAGATCGCGCAGACCGGTATCTCGTACGAGGCCGCTGCCGCGCAGGCGAAGAACCTGTTCTCGCTGGATCCGGACCAACCGCTGATCCAGCAGTACGTGAACTACATGCTGAACCTGCTGCACGGCGATTTCGGTAACTCGCTGCTGTCACCGGGCACGACCGTGGCCCAGGTGATCAAGACCTACCTGCCGTGGACGCTGTTCTCCGTCGGCGTCGCGACGATCTTCAGCTTCATCATCGGCATCGCGGCCGGCATGATCATGGCCTACCGACGGGAGAGCTGGATCGACCATCTGCTCACCTCGATCGGCTCGCTGCTGCACGCGATCCCGAACTACATCCTGGCGATCCTGATCGTGGTCTTCCTCGGCGTGAAGCTGCAGGTGTTCAACCTGACCGAGGCCCGCGGCTCCTACACGCCGGGCGTGGAACCGTCGTTCAGTCTGAGCTTCCTGAACGACATCTTCTATCACGCTCTGTTACCGATCCTCGCCTACGCGCTGACCACGGTCGGCTCCTGGGCCTTGGTGATGAAGTCGTCCACGACCGAGACCCTGGGGGAGGACTACGTGACCGTCGCCCGGGCCCGCGGACTGTCCGACTCCCGCATCCGGACCGGGTACGTCGGGCGTAACGCCGTACTGCCGTTGTTCAGCCAACTCGCGGTGTCGCTCGGGTTCGTCGTCGGCGGCTCGATCTTCGTGGAGAAGATCTTCAGCTACCAGGGCATCGGGTTCAGTCTGTTCAACGCGGTCAACGGTCGCGACTACCCGGTGCTGCAGGGGATCTTCCTGGTCCTCACGATCTCCGTGGTGGCGGCGAACCTGCTCGCCGACGTCCTCTACAGCCGGCTGGATCCGCGGATCCGCGTCGGCGGCCAGGCGAAGGGGTGACGAGATGACCGAAGCAACCATCCCCGCCACCTCGATCGGCACGACGGGCGTTTCCCGGTTCTCCGGCATCCTGTCCGCGTTGCGCCGCAGCCCGTCGGGCTTCATCGGCTTCGTGGTGGTCGCCCTGCTCGTGCTGATCACCGCGATCGTCCCCTTCTTCACGCCGGACGTCGCTCCGAACGTCAAGGAGATCCTGCTCCCGGCCGGTTCGCCCGGGCACCTGCTCGGCACCGACAACGAGGGCAAGGACGTCCTGATCCAGATGATCGGCGGCGGCCGGACCGTGATCTTCGTCGGCTTCGTCGCCGCCGCGATCTCGACCGCGCTCGCGATCGTGCTCGGCTCGCTGGCCGCCTACCTCGGCGGCTGGGTCGACTCGGTCGTGGTCACCCTGGCCGACGTCTTCCTGACGGTTCCGCAGATCGTCCTGCTCGCGGTCCTGGGCGCGTTCTTCCGGCTCGACTCGCCGATCCTGCTCGCGCTGCTGGTCGGTGGCCTGTCCTGGCCGGTGCTGACCCGGGCCGTCCGCGCCCAGGTGTTCTCGCTGAAGGAACGCGAGTTCGTCGAAGCCGCCCGGCTGCTGGACCTCGGCACGCCGCGGGTGGTGTTCGTCGAGATCCTGCCGAACATGGCCAGCTTCATCCTGATGAACTTCATGATCGGCGTGACGAACGCGATCTACCAGTTGGTCGGCCTCTACCTGCTCGGTCTCGCGCCGCTGACCGGGTCGAACTGGGGCATCATGCTCAACCGCGCCTGGATCGCCGGCGCCATCTTCAACGACGCGAGCCTGGCGTGGATCCTCAGCCCCGTGGTCGCGATCATCCTGTTGCTGCTCGGATTGGTGATGATGACGAGATCCCTCGAGGAAATCCTCAACCCGCGTCTCCGGGACCGGTGAGCATGGTGACTACTACCTCTTCAGGCTCCAGCCGCGCGGTCCGTGGCGGCACCGGCAAACCACTGCTGTCGATTCGCGACTTCAGGGTCGAGTACCGCACCGGCTCCGGCACCACGGTGCAGGCCGTCCGCGGTGTCGACCTCGACCTTTACCCCGGCGAGAGCCTCGCGCTGGTCGGGGAGAGCGGCTGCGGCAAGACGACCTTCGGGCTCGGCCTGCTGCGGTTGCTGCCTCGGCTGGGCCATGCGTCCGGCAAGGTCATCTTCAACCGCGGCGACGGCACGGAGATCGACGTACTCGGACTGGATGGGCGCGACCTGCGGCAGTTCCGCTGGCGGGACGCGGCGATGGTCTTCCAGGGCGCGATGAACGCCTTCAACCCCGTACTGAAGATCCGTGCGCACATGCACGACACGATGCGCGCGCACACCAAGGCGACCAAGCAGGAGATCGAGGAGCGCGCCGGGGAATTGCTCCGGCTGGTGCGGCTGGAGCCGGAGCGGGTGATGGACTGCTACCCGCACGAGCTGTCCGGCGGCATGCGGCAGCGGGTGCTGATCGCGATGAGCCTGCTGCTCGAGCCAGAGGTGCTGATCCTGGACGAGCCGACCACGGCCCTCGACATCCTCACCCAGCGATCGATCGTCGACGTACTGCACGAGGTGCGTGAGCGGCTCGGGTTCTCGATGATCTTCATCTCGCACGACCTGTCGCTGGCCGCCGAGCTCGCCGACCGCGTCGCCACCATGTACGCCGGTCGCATCATCGAGACCGGCGGCGTCCGGGACCTCTTCTACCGGCCGCGGCACCCGTACACGCTCGGCCTGATCAAGGCGGTGCCGCCGATCGTCGGCGACCTGCCGGATCTCGAGTCGATCCCGGGTGGGCCGCCGAGCCTGGCCGCGCTGCCGACGGGCTGCACCTTCCACCCGCGCTGCAAGTACGCCACCGAGGAGTGCAAGGCGGAAGACCCGCCGCTGATCCCGATCACCGATGAGCCGGGCAACGCGCACGAGGTCGCCTGCATCCATTCCAAGGACGTGCATCTCGAACGACGCGTGCCGAACGAGGACCTGGGGACGGCATCATGACTGCGACAGAAGCGGCGCCGGCGACCGCGGCCGAGGGACGCAAGCCACTGATGACGCTGGCGAACGTCAGCCAGGTGTTCGACACCAAGGCCGGTCCGATCAAGGCCGTCGACGAGGTCGACCTGTCCATCAATCCCGGTGAGGTGCTCTGCCTGGTCGGCGAGAGCGGCTCCGGCAAGACCACCGCCGCGCGGATGGCGGCCGGACTGGCCCGGCCGAGCAGCGGGCACGTCGCCTTCGACGGCACCGACATCTGGTCGATGCCGCGACGGGACTTCGCCACCTTCCGTCGCAGCGTGCAGTACGTCCACCAGGACCCGTACGCGTCGCTGAACCCGACCCGGACGATCCAGCAGACGATCACCGCACCGCTGCTCAAGCACGGCGTGGTCAAGGGCGCGAAGGCCGCCGCCGACAAGGCGGCCGAGTTGCTGACCAAGGTCGACCTGACGCCGCCGGAGAACTACCTGTCGAAGTACCCGCACCAGCTGTCCGGTGGTCAGCGCCAGCGGGTCGCTGTCGCCCGGGCGCTGACGCTCGACCCGAAGCTGATCATCGCGGACGAGTCGACCTCGATGCTCGACGTGTCGATCCGGATCAGCGTGCTGGCGATGCTCGGCCGGCTGCGCGACGACCTCGGCGTGGGGTTCCTGTTCATCACCCACGACCTGGCGATCGCGAAGTACTTCGGCTGGCACGGCAAGACCGCGGTCATGTACCTGGGCCGGATCGTCGAGTTCGGGCCGACGCCGAAGATCATCAACGCACCGACGCACCCGTACACGCGGGCGCTGATCGACGCGATCCCCGAACCCGACCCGGACCTGACCAAGACCAAGGGCGCCGGATCGCTGCGCAGCCTGGAGATTCCGAGCCTGGCACACCTGCCGTCGGGGTGTTCGTTCCATCCGCGCTGCCCGCAGTTCGAGGACGGGCTGTGTGACGGGGCGGTTCCGCAGCTGGTCGAAGTGCGTTCCGGTCAGTCGACCGCGTGCCACGTGGTGGCGCGCGACGGCGCGGACAGCCTGGGGGGCCGGCCGGATGAAGCGGGGGCCTGATGGGACCCCAGATCGGCCGGGCGGCGCTCGGCTGGGCGGCGTTCCTGGTGCTGGCCAGTGTGGTTCTGCTGATCACGCTGACCCCCGGCACACCGGAGTTCGTCGTCACCTTGTTCACCTTGTGTTTGGGCCTGCTACTGGGCCTGATCGTCGTCGTGGGGGTAGTCGTGTCCCGGCGCCGGGAAAAACGCGAGGGCGGTTAAGCAGTACCTCAAACCAGTAGTGCCTGACCACGCGGGCGTGCGGTCAGATCAGAAAGGACGAAGGATGAGTCCCACCGGCACCAACGATTCCGGCACCAACGGACTGGGCCCGAGTGCCCTGTCCAACGCGATCTCGCGCCGGCACGTGCTCCAGCTGTTCGGTATCGCCGGTGTCGGCGCCGCCGGCATCGGATCACTGACGGCCTGTTCGCCGAGCAATCCGACCGCGGAGGGCGACAAGTCCGGCGGCGGGGGCAACAAGGAGTTCCACGGCGCGTATCCCTACCAGCTGCCGCCGAAGGGCCACTTCAACCTGGCCGCCGGCGTCACCGACGGCATCCAGCAGCAGAGCCCGTACCTCGACCTGGTCTACCCGAGCGGCGGGATGTACTACTGGGCCGACAAGAAGTGGGAATACATGATGGCCGAGTCCAGCTCGCTGGACGAGGCGAACAACACGTACACGATGAAGCTCCGGACCGGGCTGACCTGGAGCGACGGCAAGCCGGTCACGGCCAAGGACGTCGTGTCGACGTTCAACCTGCGCTGGCTGCTGCGCCAGCAGGACTGGACCTTCCTGTCCGACGTCAAGGCGCAGGACGACACCACCGTGGTGTTCACCATCGGCACCCCGTCGACAGTGCTCGAGCGCTACATCCTCCGCGCACCGATCCTGCCGGACTCGGTCTACGGGACCTGGGCCACCCAGGCCGAGACCATGCGCAAGGCCAAGACCAGCCTGGACAGCGCCGAGGGCAAGAAGCTGAACGGCGACTTCCAGAAGTTCCGGCCGGAGAACCCGGTCGTGTCGGGTCCGTTCAACTTCGACACCAAGACGATGACCAACGCCCAGATGAGCCTGGTCAAGAACGACAAGGGCCTGTTCGCCGACAAGATCGGCTTCACCAAGGTCGTTCTGTACAACGGTGAGACCTCCGACATCACGCCGGTCGTGATGAACAAGGACGTCGACTACGCGACCCACGGCTTCGCGGTCGCCAGTGAGAAGACCTTCCAGTCCAACGGCTTCCGGATCCTCCGTCCGCCGGTGTACTCAGGCCCCTCGCTGGTGTTCAACTACACCACCCACCCGGAGTTCGCCGACGCCCGCGTGCGGCAGGCGATCGCCTACGTGCTCGACCGCGAGGAGAACGGCACCGTCGCGCTCGGCGAGTCGGGCAAGCCGTGCAAGTTCATGGCCGGCTTCTCCGACATCCTCATCCCCGACTGGGTCTCCGACGCCGACCAGCAGAAGCTGCAGGCCTACGAGAAGGACCTCGACAAGGCCACCCAGTTGCTGACGGCGGCAGGCTGGAAGAAGGCCGGCGACAAGTGGCAGACGCCGGCGGGCAAGCCCGCGGCGTACGACATCAAGTTCCCGACCGAGTTCGCCGACTGGAACCCGGCCGCCACCAACGCGGCCGACCAGCTGAACAAGTTCGGGTTCAACATCACCAAGCGGGGTATCACCTTCACCCAGCTCAACCCCGATGTCCTGGCCGGGAAGTTCGACATCTCCATCCAGGGCTGGGGCGCGTCGAACCACCCGCACCCGTACTTCGCGTTCGTCC
The DNA here is from genome assembly GCF_040680855.1 of Kribbella sp. NPDC051952. NCBI lineage: Bacteria > Bacillati > Actinomycetota > Actinomycetes > Propionibacteriales > Kribbellaceae > Kribbella > Kribbella sp. NPDC051952. Next base: position 12,140 of record NZ_JBFAXQ010000026.1, on the reverse strand, counting down.
AGGACCTGTACACGTTCAACTACGTGATCGCGGCGAACTCGGGCGGCAAGGGCATGAACTTCCCGCTCAAGCAGACCACCTCGGCCGGTCCGATCGACCTGCAGGCCGTGGTGGACAAGTCGGCGCAGGGCCTGAACGTCGACGAGCAGAAGAAGAACATCACCGCCGCGGCGATGGCGTTCAACGAACTGCTGCCGATCATCCCGCTCTGGGAGCGCTACGGTAACAACCCCGCGCTCGAGGGCAAGCGGGTCGCCAAGTTCCCGGCGGACGACGACCCGATCCTGAAGAACGCGCCGTACGCGGACAACTTCGTGATCATGGGGATGTACTCGGGCAAGGTCGGGCCGGTTTAACCACTGGCGTTCTGACCCGTTTGTTTGGTTGGGTCGGCCGGGTGATCAGTGTTCGCGAGATCGACCCGGCCGACCTGGCCCTTTTCGACGAGTGGTACGACGCGCTCCGGGCCGGTGCGGTCGCGGGGCGCGAGGCGCCGCTGGTGGTGGAGCGGGAGGCGCTGGGGTACTCGTTGCGCCATCCCGGACCGCTGAAGCAGCGCCTCGCGATCGGCGCGTTCGAGGACGAACGCGTGCTCGGCGCGATGCTGTTCGAGTACCGGCTGACCGACAATCTGGACACGGTCGAGGTCGAGATCGAGGTTCCTCCGCAGCATCGGCGGCGAGGGATCGGTACGGCGTTGTGGCAGTGGGCCGCGACCCGGTCGGCGCAGCTGGAGCGGACCATCGTCCAGGCCGAGCTCGGGGTCCCGTCGGATCCCTGGCCGGGCAGCTCGTTCGCCGAGCGACTGGGCTTCACCGTCGAACATGTCGAGGAGCATCTCGTCGTACCGCTGCCGTACGACCAGTTCCGGCTCGACGACCTGATTCAAGCGGCCGGGCAGTTGGACGGCTACCGGCTCACGTCGTGGGCGGGGGCCTGTCCGCCGGAACACCAGCAGGCGTACGCCGATCTGCATACGGCGATGGACCTCGACGTACCGACCGGTGGTATGACCCGGGAGGTGGTGCCGTGGACGGTCGAGAAGTTGCAGGCCAGTGAGCAGCGGATCGACCGGAACTACCTTGCGCTCGTGACGATGGCGCACACGCTGTCGGGGGAGCCGGCCGGGTACACGTTGCTGTACCTGCCGCGGGCCGATGCCGAGAACGCCCAGCAGGACGACACGCTCGTACTGCGGGAGCATCGCGGGCACAACCTGGGCACACAACTGAAGCTGGCGAATCTCGTGCAGCTGGACAAGCACCGGACCACGCAGCGGTTCCTGCACACGTGGACGGCGTTGTCGAACGTGCCGATGCGGAAGGTCAATGCCCGCTTCGGGTTCCGGGCCGTTGAGGAGCATCGTGAGGTGGAGCTCAGCTTGCCGCGGTTGCGGCCGGCGGCTCGTGGGGTCGTACTGGATGCTTCGGATCGGATTCTGCTGGTTCGGTTCGAGTTCGACAGTGGGCCGTTGTGGGCTACGCCTGGTGGGGGGATCGAGGCGGGGGAGTCGGTCGTCGAGGGGTTGCGGCGGGAGCTTCGCGAGGAGATCGGGCTGGAGGTCGTCGGTGAGCCGGCTCACCTGTGGCATCAGGAGGTTGTTGCCGAGGGCCACGCTGCTGGGTACGACGGTGTGTTGAACGACTATTTCTTGGTCCGGGTGGACGACTTCACGCCGGCGGCTGAGCTCACCGAGGCCGAGCTGCAGGCGGAGAACGTCCACGGCCACGCCTGGTGGACACTCGCCGAACTCGAGGCCCGCGAAGGTCGCTTCGCCCCACGGTCGCTGCCCACGCTCCTGCGCAAGCTACTCGAGACCGGCCCGCCAACAACCCCTACTCAACTTGGCTTGTGAGATCCCTCCCTCTCACCACATCCATCCCTCGGCTCTCAGGTCTGGAGACTTGTGAGAGGGGTGTTTGGATGGTGTGGGAGGTGTGTGAGGACGCGGGATTCCGGCGGGTGGTGCGATTTACCGTCGAAGTGTGAAGCCTCGACATAGCCTCGATTGGTTTGTTCCCGTCCACTCCGCCGGCGACATCGCGTCGCTGCAGACCGGTCGGTTGCCCGACGGTCGCCGCGTCGGCATTGCGTTCACCACCCTCGCCCAGCTCCGCGCCGCCTCCGGTCCGCGCCAGGAGTTCATGCGGCTCACCGAAGCCGACCTGCGCGAGATGCTCGCTCCGCTCGGGGTGATCCGGATCCAGCTGGACCCGGTCCTGGTCGGTCCGGACGTCCGCCTACAGGCGCCGTACCCAGCTGAGTCGGCCCTCGTCCATTAACGCGTGACCGTCGGCGCTGTCGGCGACCGTCGGGTCGTGCGTGGCGATGATGACAGCGGCACCGCGATCAGCCTCGACACGAAGCAGTTCGAGGACGCGCTCGCGGTTGCTGCTGTCCAACTCGCTGGTGGACTCGTCGGCCAGGATCACCCGGCCCTGCTGGGCGATGCCACGGGCAACGGCCACCCGCTGCTGTTCACCACCGGACAGCTCCTCGACGAGATGGTCGCCACTGTCGGCCAGGCCGACCTGGGTCAGTGCCTCCTCGACGGCCCGGTCCAGCTCGTCCAACGGCTTGTGGTCGGCGAGCAAGGGGACCGAGAGGTTCTCCCGCGCCGTCAGTACACGCGCGAGCCCGTTGCCCTGCGGGATCAGTACGACGCCATGCGCGGCCGCGGCCGGCCGATCGGTGATGACGAGCCCGTCGATCTCGACCTGCCCCTTCGCCACCGGAACAGCGCCGGCGATTGCCCACAGCAACGAGCTTTTCCCGGCACCGGACGGACCACTGACCGCGAGCACGAATCCAGGCGGTACGACGAAGGACACGTCCGCCACGGCCGTGAGATCGCCGTACGTGACCGTCACCTGCTCGACGTTGATCACTGCGGTCCCTCCTGCTCGACCGGCGTGATCCGGATCTCGCCGTCCTCGGTGGTCACCTGGACCAGCGTGCCGGCCGGCAGCAGTTCGGCCACATGGGGAGGCAGAGGCAACGATCCGTCCGACGCGACCACGGCGTACTCCTCACCCGACCGGCCTTCCGAGGCGATCCGCCCGTCCCGGATCGTGATCGTGCGTGGCAGGGTCGCCGCGACCTCCGGGTCGTGCGTGATCAGCAGCACGGTCATCCCGGTCTCGGCGTTGATCGTCCGGATCGCCGTGAGTACCTCGTCCCGGGCCTGGTGATCCAGCTGGCTGGTCGGTTCGTCGGCCAGCAACAACCCCGGGAACGTCGCGATCCCGACCGCCACCGCGCACAGCTGCACCTGGCCAGGCGTCAGTGCCGACAACGGCGTACTCGCGTGTTCCTTCAGGCCGACCAGCTCCAACACTGCCTCCGGGCTGGGCAGCTCACGGTCGCGGGGCGCGGCTCGCTGTGCATAACGGACGTTATGTACCGGTGTGAGGTAGGGGATGAGGTTGCGTCCAGCCCCTTGTAGCACGATCCCGACATCGCCCGAGCGCAGCTGGTCGAGCTCCTCCTCGGTCATCGTGGCCACGTTGTGCTCGCCGATCTGCAACCGTCCCGCGCTGGGAGTGAGCAGGCCACCGCACAGTTGCAGAAGCGTCGATTTACCTGCGCCAGAAGGGCCGAGCAGCCCGACCAGCTCACCTGGGCGGACGGTGATACCGATCCCCGAGAGCGCGGCAACATCGTGCCCGCGGGCGCGATAGATGTGCACGAGCCCCGTCGTACTGATCGCCAGTCCGGTCATGTCAGTTCCTCCCGGATCCGGGCGAACCCGGCGCGCCTGTTGACCCCGGTCCCGAGCAAGAGCGTGACCGCTGTGAGTACCGCCGTGCCGGCGATCCAGAGCACGATCGCGACCGGCCAGTTGGTGTCGAGCTCCAGCGGGATCGGCCCACCGGCGTCGGCGAACAGGGGGATCAGCGGCAACGCGATCTGGGCCCCGACCACACCGCAGATCGACCCGAGCAATACCGCAAACGCCACCGGCCCGGTCTGCTCCCACCGCGCGGCCCTGCCCGTAGTGGCAGCCGGTACGCCGGTGATCCGCAGGCTCGCGTAGTCCTGCGCTCGCGATCGCCACGACGTCACGACGGTGAGCAGCAGTACGACGATCGCCAGCGCCCAACCGGCGATACCGACCACTGGCGTCAGCTGCAACGCGAGAGCGCTGGCAGAACGCCCGTACGACGCTATCCGGTCGGTGCGGCGGTCGATCACGTTCGGGGCGAGTCCGGTCGCCCGCAGCTGGTCGGTGATCTGGTCGACCTTCGCCAGGCCGGCCGCGTTCAGCCACAGCTCGAACTCCGTCGAGGTGTCGTCGACCGTCCCGGCGAGACGCCGTCCGGTCTCGAGGTCGACCACCGCCGTACGCAGCGTGAACCGATTGACCGGGCCGTCGAGCCGGTCGACCTTGTTCAGCACCATCGGTGCGCCGTCCAAGGCCGGAGCCGTGGCCGACGGGGTGTAGCGGTAGTCCGGTGTCACCAGCGCGGGGACCACCGCGGGCACCGTCGCGTACTGGAGCAGCTGGTCGCCACCGAGGTTCTTCACCGTCATCGTGAGTGCTCCGCCCGACGCCGCGTCGATCGAGTCGTCGCCGGTGTCGCCCTGCTTCACGGACTGCCAGTCCTCGGGGTTGCCGAGGGCAACGGACGGGTGGTCGTCGCTGGACAGCTTGTCGATCCGTACGTCGCCCTGGATCCAGCTCTGGTCGGTCAGTTCGCGGCCGATCCCGATCCGGAGCAGCTGGCACCCGTCCTTGCAGTCGATCTTGGCGTGCAGTTCGGTCGGTTTGCCCGGGGTCAGCGGCAGCTTCGGGAAGGTCACGTCGTTGCGGGCACCGGTGCGCAGATTGACCACATTCGCGATCACCAGGAGGGAGTGTGCGGGCTCCTGCGGCTTCGGCTCCTCGCCGTACGGCGACTTCTTCTGCGGCACCGGTGTCATCGGGCTGGTCGAGGCCGTGAGGGTGAGCTGCGACGTGTGGAACTCGATCGGCGCGACCTTCGGTGCGGCCAGCTTGGCGAACCCTTCGGCATCGGTGAGTTCGTCGCCGCGGAACGCGACCCGCCGGAAGCTGTCCGGCTCGATCAGCATCGTCTGCAGGGCATCCGGTGACGGCGGCCGGGTTGCAACGACCGGAGTGGACCACTGACGGTCCGGGTCGACCTTGTTGACCGCCGCCATGAAGTTGCCGAGCGAGCCGGCGTTCAGCCGCAGCACGCCCTCGGCGCCGGCCTCGTACCCGGCCCGCGACTCCCGGTTGTACTCGCCAACTGACGACGCCTGGCCGGCGAACGCGACCAGTCCGGCGGCCACCGCGACCGCAGCGACAATCCGGGTGACGGCCGGGCGGCGCGAGATCTGCAGTGTGCCGAGAGCAAGGCCCAGGCGTCCCCGCCGCAACGCACGCCGACTGATCAGTCCGGCGATCGGCAGGAGCACGTGGGCGAACGTCAACCCGACCGCGAGCGCCAGCAGGGCCGGCGCGAGTACCGGCAGTGGGCCTTGGCCCGAACTGGTCAACGCGGACACGAGTCCGGTCACGCTGATCACGATGATGATCAGGTCGACGATGCCGATCGTCCGGCCGCGCCGGAGCGGTACGCGCCGCAGCAGTGCGGAGATCTGCTGCCGTACGACGCCGCGGACCTGAACCACGACGACGCCGAGAGCCACGAGGACGACTACCAGCAACGCGACCGGCACCGTCCACGGCAGCTCGATCGGAGCGCCCTTCTGCAGCCAGGTGGCCCGGACGATCAGCAGCAGCGCGAATCCGACCGGTCCGCCGATCAGTGTTCCCAGCAGGACGGGCACACCCAGCTCGACGGACAACGATCGGCCGGTGCGGCGGGCGGTGGAGCCGCGCAGGCGGGCGACCGCGATCTCCGGCCGGCGCTGGTCGACCACGACGGCCAGGGCCAACGCGAGTACGACGAGTCCGAACAGGGCGACCTGCACCATCACCAGCGGGATGATCGTCGCGGCCTGCGAACGCTCATGCCGGATCCGGTCGATCACACCGGTCAGTCCGGTCGAGTTCTCGGTCCCGAGCTCGATGGCCTTGATCTTGACGGTGTTCGACGCGGCTTCGATCCGATCCAGATCGTCGAGCCGGGCCACCCCGGGGATCGGCCGGGTGTCGAGCGTGGCGTGCTGCCCCCAGTTGTCGGGTGTGAACGTCGTACGGTCGGTGAACAGGTAGTCGGTCTCACCCGGCGCCTTCTCGACCGGGGGATGGGAGTGACCGACCGGCGGGCGACCGAACCAGTAGTCGGCCTCGCTGTCCTTCGCGCGGTACATCCCGACCACGGTCAGGGTTTCGTCCTTGCCAGGGACCGCGCTCACCGGGATCTTGGTGCCCAGCTTGACCTGCCAGGTCTTCTCGTCGACCGTGGACGAGATCACCTCATTCGGTCCGGTCGGGCAGCGGCCCGCGACCACTTCGAGCTGGGCGCAGTACCCGTCCCGCCACATCAGCCGGCTGACGATCGGCTCGACCGACTCCCGCCAGTTGACATCGCTCTGGATGCCCAGCACCGACGGAGTGAAGAGCGGCTTGAGGTCGGCCGGGAGCAGCGGGCTCAGGTCCTCGGGCTGGGTCGCCTTTCCGGTCGAGATCCGGGCCGGGCTGCTCTCGAGCTGCCAGGCGGCCGACAGGCGCTGGCCCTGCAGCGTCTCGGTCATGACGGTCTGCTGGACGGCGCGGGCGAACCAGGGCGCGAACACCGCGCAGGTCCCGATCAGCAGGCTGATACCCGCCAGCACCAGCGCCTGCGACCAGCGGTACCGCAGCGCCTGTCGTAGGAACAACCCAGCCACCCCCAGCGTCGTGCGTGTCCGCCTGCGTTCGCCCTTGTTCGCCCTCCGTCCGCCCGAAGATACGGAACGGCGGGTTCGGTAGGACTGGTGGCCACGAAATGTCACAGAGTTGTTGTCTAGGCAAGAATGCCGGGTCACGGACGGTGACCGATCCGAGGGGGTTGCCCGGTGCAACCAGTCCCGGCGGTAGGTTCGGATCATGCGTGAATCCCAGCTCGGTGACCTGACCGTTTCCTGCCTCGGCCTCGGCTGCATGGGGATGTCCCAGTCGTACGGCGTGACGTCCGACGAAACCGAGTCCATCGCCACCCTGCACGCGGCCATCGACGCGGGCTGCACCTTCATCGACACCGCCGACGTGTACGGCGACGGTGAGAACGAGGAGCTCGTCGGCCGGGCCCTGGCCGGCCGCCGCGACGAGGTGGTGCTCGCGACCAAGTTCGGCTTCAAGCGGCCCGGTGGTGCGTTGGACGTGCCCACGGTCGTGGACGGATCTCCGGCGTACGCGGCTCAGGCCCTGGACGCGTCGCTGCGCCGGCTGGGCGTCGACCATGTCGACCTCTGGTACCTGCACCGCCGTGATCCGCAGGTGCCGATCGAGGAGACCGTCGGTGCGATGGCGGCCCAGGTCGAGGCCGGCAAGGTGCGGTACCTCGGGTTGTCCGAGGTGAACGGTGACACGGTGCGGGCCGCTCACGCGGTGCACCCGATCAGCGCCGTACAGAGCGAGTGGTCGCTGTGGACGCGCGACCCGGAGACCGTCGTACTGCCGACGCTGCGCGAGCTCGGGATCGGGTTCGTGCCGTTCAGCCCGCTGGGGCGTGGGTTCCTGACCGGGCAGCTCAAGTCGCCGGACGACTTCGAGCCGGACGACATGCGGCGCGGGCTGCCGCGGTTCACCGGGGAGAACTTCCAGCGGAACCTGGATCTGGTCGATCGCGTCAAGGAGCTGGCCACGGCTCGTGGTGTCACGCCGGGACAGCTCGCGCTGGCCTGGTTGCTTGCTCAGGGCAATGATGTGGCGCCGATCCCGGGGACGAAGCGTCGTACCTATCTGGCCGAGAACCTCGGGGCTGCCGACGTCACGCTGTCGGCTGAGGAGCTGGCGGCCCTGGATGAGGCGTTCCCGGCGGATGCGGTGTCCGGGCAGCGGTACCAGCAGGGTGGAATGGACCTGGTGGGCAAGTGATCGCGGTCACCGGATCGACCGGCCGGCTGGGCTCGCGGATCGCCCGTCGGCTGGCGGATTCCGGCGTACCCCTGCGGTTGGTCGTGCGGGATCCGGGGCGGGCTCCTTCGTTGCCGGGTGCATCGGTGGCGCAGGCGGCGTACGGCGAGCACGGTGCGCTGCTGAACGCGCTGGACGGTGTCGACACGTTGATGTTGCTCAGCGCAACGGAGTCGGCGGATCGGGTTGAGTTGCACAAGGCAACGGTTGATGCTGCGGTGGCGGCTGGGGTTTCGCGGATCGTGTACACGTCGTTCGCGGGTGCTGCGCCGGGGGCGACGTTCACCTTCGCGCGGGACCACTGGCACACCGAGGAGCACATCAGGTCGACCGGTGTCGACTTCACGTTCCTGCGGGACAACCTGTATCTCGACTTCGTGCCCGGGTACGTCGGTGAGGACGGCGTCATCCGCGGGCCTGCCGGCGACGGCCGGACCGCCGCCGTGGCCCGTGACGACGTCGCTGCGGTAGCGGCCCGGGTCTTGGTGGACTCCGGTCACTCCGGCGCGACCTATGACCTGACGGGCCCGACCGCGTTCTCGCTGGCCGAAGCAGCCGCCGTACTCACCGAGGCCTGGGGCCGCAAGATCCGGTACGAGCCGGAAACCCTCGACGAGGCCTACCGCTCCCGCGAATGCTACGGAGCCCCCGCGTGGGAGGTGGCCGGCTGGGTGACGTCGTACGCCGCCATTGCCAGCAGCGAACTCAGCCACGTCTCGACCGCCGTGCAGGACATCACCGGCGCTAAGCCAACCAGCCTCGAGGAGTATGTCGCCGCCGGGTGAGACACTGATCCGGTGCCGCTCTACCGGGATCAGGCGATCGTGTTGCGCACCCAGAAGCTGGGTGAGGCGGACCGGATCGCCACGCTGCTGACTCGCGGCCGCGGCAAGATTCGCGCGGTCGCCAAAGGAGTCCGCCGTACGTCGTCCCGCTTCGGCGCGCGCCTGGAGCCGTTCAGTCACGTCGACCTCCAGCTCGCCACCGGCCGCACCCTCGACGTGGTCACCCAGGCCGAGTCGATCGCGGCGTACGGTGAGGGGATCGTCAACGACTACGCGCGGTACACAGCCGGCACTGTGCTCCTCGAGACCGCCGACCGCCTCATCGTCGAGGAGAAGGAACCCGCCACCCAGCAGCACCTCCTGCTGGCCGGCGCCCTCCGCGTCCTCTCGTCCGGTGAACGCTCCCCGGACCTGGTCCTCGACTCGTTCCTCCTCCGCTCGCTGGCGATCTCCGGCTACGCCCCGTCCTTTGCCGACTGCGCCCGCTGCGGCGAACCAGGCCCGCACCGCGCCTTCAACCCGGCCGCCGGCGGCATGGTCTGCTCCTCCTGCCGCCCACCCGCCTCAGCCATGCCCTCCACAGCCACGGTCGCCCACCTGGCCGCCCTGCTCACCGGCGACTGGCCCACCGCCCTCCAAGCCGACCCCAGAACCCGCCGAGAATCCACCGGCCTGATCGCCGCCTTCTTCACGTACCACCAAGAGAACCAGCTCCGCTCCCTCCCACACCTGGACCTAACCCCCGGAGGCCGCACCTGACGCGCTATAGACAACCCGATCGCCTCCTGGCGGATGGGGAAACCCCCGCCGACCTCTGACCGGACTTGCGCCTATCTCCCGCGCCCCGGCCACCCCGTAGGTCCCGGCCGAGCTCCCGGCGGCCTCGCCAGAGTCGCCTTCTCGGCACCTGTCGCCTGATCGACTGCCGACGTACGGCGGCCGATCGCCAGCGGTCGCGACGACCGCATCGGGCGCTGCCCGTCCCACGCATGAGCGATGGCCCGCTTGGCATCCAACTCGGCCTGCCGGACCGCCTGACTACCCCTCGCGTCCGGCCGCCTGTCCCCAAACCGATCCAGCCCCGGCTGGCGATCGTACGGATGCCGACGCAGCCGCGCACAGACATGCGCGTACACGTTGTTCAGCCCATCCCGAGGCTTGACCGCAAGCAACTCCCGCCGCGGCAACCCACCCGGCGCCTCCGGCCCCATCTCCCGAAACACCAACCGATAATCCGCCCGCCGCCCCGGATCCGACCGAACATAAGCCGTCACACAATCCCGCAAATCCCCTTTCCCCACCTCAAACCCCAACGCATGATGCCCGTCGGTGGTCCCGGTGCGGAGCCGCTCGATCTCCCTCAGGATCTCGCGGTACAAGGAAAGGTAGGCCGCAGGATGTGCCTCCGCCTGCAGTCGCAGGAAGCGCACATCCTGTTGGAACTTCTCGATCCCGACAACCAGGTACCTGTCGTCATCGGTCCTCACCGGATGACCTCTCCTCGGCGCGGATCTCGTCGAGAAGCTGACGGGTGAACGGATCGTTGGCCGCCCATTCATCCAGGTCGATCGGCCGGCTGCCGGGCATCGGTTCAGTCGCATACGTTCGCACGGTCGGGTCATCAACCACCCCCGCCGGCGGCTGATCATCCCCCCGCAGCTCCCGGTACTGCGCGGTCGACATCACCACCGCCTCCGGCTCCCCGTCCTCCCCCCAAACCACGGGCTGCCCAACCCCAGCCCGAGCACCCTCGACGATCCCCTCCAACCTCCCGGCCAGCACCTCAGGCTCAACAACCTCGTCCCCGACGACGAACTTGCTCTCCCCACCAAGATCCTCAAACTCGTCGTACGTCAACATCACCGCCTCAGGCACCCCGACCCCAAAGCTAAAAGCCCGAGTCCGCCCCGCCCGAAACCGCGACAACACCCCCGCCAAGTCCCCCCGAACCCCATCCAAAGACCCCATTCCCGTCATCCCCAAAACCTAACGCTTCCCGCAGACCTACCGCCGGACTTATCCACACCCAACACCCGGCGCCAGCTGCCCACCTGCTCAGATCACCCACGACCGAGCCTCCACGAAGCCTCTGTGGATAACCGACCACATGCGAACCGTACGTATGGAACAGTTGCACTCTCAGTAGTTCAACAGATCCACGCGGAGGACGTCATGCACCGGCGAGCAATCACGGCAGCCATCATCGCCCTGGCTACCTTGCCCCTCGCCGCCTGCAACAACGACTCAAACGCCACCCCCGCCCCCTTCACACCGTCGACAACGTCGACGAGTCCCACCAGCCCACCGCCCAACGGGTCGGAGCAAGCGGGCCCGGCCGCCGTTGCCGCATACCGCCGTTACATCGAGGTCATCGACGCCATGACTGCCAGCGGAGGAACTGACGTCAAAGACCTGCCCCTGGTGACTGCCGGCATCGAGCTTGGAGCCTCACAAAATCAGGCCGCCACGTATCGAGGTCGCAAGCTCAAAACGATCGGCTCGACCAAGATCATCTGGGCAAAGGCAACCATGCTCGGTGCGCCGACCGCGGGAACGATTACCTCGGCGACCGTCCAAGCTTGCTACGACACCTCAACCACCCAGGCCGTGGATTCAACCGGCAAGAGCGTCAAGCGACCGGGCACCCCAACCCGCTGGCTGGACAACCGAGAGGTACGCCTGATCGCCGGCGCCTGGAAGGTCGTCAATGGCAAGAACCAAGGCGCACAATGCTGACAGCCGGGCTCGCCATCATCAGCCTCCTCGCTGGGGTACCAGCGTCGGTGGACGCAGGACCTGCCGGACCAACACCGATCGTCACGCCTCCAGACTGCGATGTCGATCCCGCGACAGGGGAATGCAGAATCTCAGCGGGTGACGAATCGTCCACGACCGAGCAGAACCACGTGTCGCCCGGGGCGAAAAAGCCGGGTGGGGCGCGTTGTGTGTTTAAGGGGCAGACGGTTCCGTGTCGGACTGCGGATGGGTTCTTTGATGCGGCTTCGGGGTGTTATCTCACGCCGACGGATGCGCCTATTTCGTTGGTGAACTCGGTGAGTGACTACCCGCCGGGCACGAAGTTCTACCGGTGTTGGGTGATTCTCGGGGTGGTCGAGGGGCGGCCGCAGGGGATTGAGCGGTTTGAGCCGGTGTTCCGGCCACCGGGACGGCCGGAGACGATCGATCCGCGGGTGGCGGCGCAGCAGGTCGTGAAGACGATGAACTTCGTGGCTCCGCAGCTGGGATTGTCGCCGTATGTCCAAAGTGCCACCCATGAAGGCATCGTCAATGTTCCGATCTGGATGTGGGTCAGCGATCCAGGGGCG
>NZ_JBFAXQ010000025.1:0-102322 GCF_040680855.1 Kribbella sp. NPDC051952 | reverse complement strand
CGCCGCCACCACACCGCCCTCCACGCCGGCCACTGGACCATCACCATCACCAACGGCAAAGTCCACGTCACCCGCCCAACCTGGGCCGACCCACCCCGCCAACCGAACCAACTCCCACCACACCAAACCCCAAACCCCCTGACGCGACCGAGCAGCCGCCAACCCCACCCCCACCAACAGGCCGGGGGTGAACTCGCCGACCCTGGCCTGGTTCAACCAAGCCCCCTTCAACCAGAACCCGCCCCAGGCCCGCCGAAGCCAATCCCACCACCAACATCCCACCCGACCTCACCCCACCCGACCTCATCCCACCCAAGCCCGGTTCAACCAGAGTCACCCGACCCGGTCCCGGATCAACCGAACCTGCGTCATGCGAGCTCACCACGGACTCCATACCCAGGCTCACCACCATCACCACCGCCTGGCTCCTCAACTCCACACCCAGGTTCGCTCACCGTGGCAGCTGCCTCGCGGACGGATAGCCGTGCCCACGCTCCAGCTCGCTCAAGCCGGTGGTCGGCTGACGAGGCGAGCCTGCAACAAGCCGCCGCCTTCGCTGTCTGGGGCGATCCAACACCCGACAACACCCACACCCCCGCACCCGCACCCGCACCCGCACCCGCACCCGCACCCGCACCCGCACCCGCACCCGCACCCGCACCCGCACCCGCACCCGCACCGAGGATCCTTCCCCACCCGAGATCCCCACACCACCAGACGTAGCCACACCACGCCCCGAAACCACTCACCGGCAGAGGTACGCGCACCACCGCCCGGCCTCCCCACGCCCTAGGAGAACCGCACATCACCTCAGCGCCCCGGCCCCAAGACCCCCACACCGCCAGAGGTACGCGCACCACGGCCCGACGTCCTCACGCCACAAGAGGTCCGCACATCACCTGAGCGCCTCGGCCTCAAGACCCAGTGCTGCCCGCGGACTCCGCTCTGCCTGGGGACTCCGCTCTGCCTGCGGTCCGCGATCGCCTGGCAGCCTCTGTGGTCCCGGACCTCGATTCGGTAACCCCAGCGGTCCGCCCCGATCCCTCGGGAAGGAACTCCGGGGAGCTCACAGTCCGATCGCCGAACTAGCCGGCTGAGCGCCCGACGGGACGTTCTCCCAGTCGGGCGGTGACGGCGGCCGGGTTAACCGGCTGGCTGACGTTTGCCGGTGCTCTGACGGGCGGTCACCGGACTCGACGTACGACGCGAATGCCGTGGTTGACCGACTAGTCGATGTTGCCGGCGCACTGACCGGCGGTCACCGGACTCGACGTACGACGCGAATGCCGTGGTTGACCGGCTGGCTGACGTTGCCGGCGCTCTGACGGGCGGTCACCGGATCGACGTACGACGTGGATGTTGTGGTTGACCGGGTGGTGGTGTTGTGGGCGGGTCTGCGGTGCGGTGCTGCGCAGTCGGCTGCGTTCCGGGCGGGAACACGCGGATCTTGGTCGGGCGGCGAGCTTCTCCAGGCATTCGTCGTGCGAGGCCATGCTGATCTGCGGCGCGGACCTGAGCGCGGAGGACATCCGCTGACCAGCAGGACAGCCCGGCCTCAGCCAGCTGCATCCCGACTGCAGCACACACCAACCACTGACCATCAATTGCGGGTCTCTTAGCCGTCCAAGATCGTCGACGCCGGCCACACGCCGACTACGGGTGGCGACCAGGCGTTGGCAGGCGACGCGCAGCACCGCGACCGTGGCGACGGTCGAGGCTGTGGAGACGCTCCGGGGCGCAAAGGGCCGCGAGCGAGAAGATCGCCACCACCCATCACAGTTCCCAGCCGCCGCTTTCCTCAGCCGCCCTGTCCTCAGCCGCCACTTTTCTCAGCCGTCGCGTTCTGCAGCTGCCGCATTTAGTCGGCTGCCACGTGCTCAGGCCCGATCGGCAGGTCAGGTGGTGGGGACTGGCCGCCTGACCTGCCGAATTCTCTACGGACTAGCGGGCGTGGGCGGTGGTGGCTGCGGGACCACGCTTGGCTCGCCGGTGGTAGAGGAACGCCAGGCCCAGGAGGGCGATGGCGCCGGCTGTGGTGGGGAGGATGAGGTCGCTGTAGTCGCTGTAGTCGCTGTAGTCGCGGGTGGGAGTCGTTGCGGGTACGGCGGTGTCGTAGCCGCCGGCCAGGCCTTGGTCTGAGTAGTGGGTGCCGGGGAGCTTGTCGGAGTACCGGGTGGCGACGAGGTCCTGGTAGGCGGCGACGGTGATCGGCGCGGCGCCGATGGACTTGGTGGCCGAGGGGTTGAGCGGCCGAATCTGCGTCCCGGTGAGCGCGTACCAAGCACCGATCTGCGGCTCGGTGAAGACGAGCGCACCACGAGCAGCGGTGAACATCCGCGCCTCGGTGTCACCGCTCGCCACGTTGACCGCTTGCCAAGCACCCGTCCCAGAGTCGGGGACGGTGAAGACCGTCAGCGCCTGACCGCCTTTGCTGGCAGGAGTTGCGGCGTACCAGAAGGTTGCTACCGGCGCCGAAGCGTCGCGGATGAAGGCCGGGTTCAGGGCGTATACGGCATGAGCCTCCGACGACACACTCACGCCGGCCTTGGCGGATCCGGGCAGCTTCCCGAGAAGCCCCAGCGCAGTAGGCGAGTGAGCGGCGGTCGTTGCCTTGGCCAACTCGTTGCTGGAGACCGGATCGGGAGCAGCCGCGCTGGCGGCGCCAGAAACAGTCAAGGCAAGGCCGAGGCCGGCGGCGAGTACGGCGGCGCAGCGGTACAGGATGTGCGTCGGGCGCGGCATGTCAGGCTCCGATCCGGTACAGGGAGTGGGTCCAGGTGAACTGGGAGTTGGACCGGTACCAGGTGTACGTCGAGTAGTTGTAGCGCGGGTCGTCCGGCCAGGGGTTGTAGTACTCGATCGTGGAGTCCGAGGAGTCGTACCCGATGATGTCCATCATGTGCCCGCCGCCCGACGACCAGCCGATCCGCGTCATCACCGGGCGGCCCGCGGCGATCTCGCTGACCAGCGTGCTGAAGCCGAGGGTGGACGAGACGTAGCTGCCGGCGCTGATCCCGATCGAGCGGAACGCCTGCTGGTCGTTCGCCAGCGTGGCCTGGTTGTTCGGGCAGGTCGCGTTCTGACTGTTGCCGAAGGCCAGGTTGCAGAACTGGTTCTGCGAGTACGACTTCCCGTAGAACGCGGCGATGCTGTTACCGGTTGCGGCCCAGCACCAGTTCGACTTCTGCTGCGACTGGCCGGTGACGTTGAGGTAGTAGCTGCCGAGTGCGGCCGAGGCCGGCGGTGCGAGCGGTACCAGCGTGGCGAACCCGATGATCGTTGCCAGTAGCAAAGACCAGGAGCGGCTGGGGCGGAGCCTGCGCATGGATCCTCCTTGGGGGTGGGAGAGGTCCATCGTCAGGAGCGCGCCGGGACCCGGCAAGAACCTGTCACCGGCGCCCGGAGCAGCTGTGAACGCGCGGCGAGCGTGAACAGCGGGTCACGAACCAGTGCCGGACAGTGCTGTGAATGTTTACACTGACCCGGCGGACCGAAGGAGCAGCTCCATGATCGAATCGCCGGCGCGGCCAGTGACTCCCGAGACGTCGTTCGCCGAGGCGCTACGGCAGGCGATCGCACGCCGTGGCCTGGCCCTGAATCGCATCCGCACGCATCTCGCGGACCGTGGGCTGCAGGTCGGCGTCGCCACGCTGAGTACGTGGCAGAGCGGCCGCCGGATCCCGCGGGAGGACTCGCTGACCGTGATCAGTGCGCTCGAGGAGCTCCTGCAGGTACCGACCGGCTGGCTGACCGTCCGGATCCCACCTGCACGCAGCGAGCCCGCGACCGTCCACCCGTACGCCGTTGTCGAGTACGCCGAGGCCCTCAGCGGACTGCTCGACCGGCTCCGCCGCGACGCCCACGGCCGGGTGCGCAATCTCAGCGTGCTCGACGAGGTCCACCTCGGCCCGGATCGCAGCTCCCATCGGAGACGAGTCACGCAGAGCGTGGTCGCCGTACAGCCGGTGGATCGGCTGATCATCGCGGCTCAGGGCGAACTCGGCTGCGACGTCGACCAGCTCGCGCTGCGCGCGGTGAGCGGCTGCCGGACCGGGCGGGTCGCGCGGGATCCCGAGGCCAGCGCGATGCTCGGCGAGCTGCTGTTCGACCGCGTCCTCGCCGTCGGTGAGACGGCCGTTGTGCACTACGAGATCGAGGATCGCACCGGGCTGCCCACGACGGACTACCAGCGGTTCAACGAATGGGGCGGCGCCCACTATGTGCTCGAGGTGCAGTTCGACCGTGCCGCACTGCCGGTGCGGGTGAACGAGTTCCGGCGCACGCACACCGGCGGTCCCGATCTGCTCCGCCGCGACCTCATGCTCACCGCCGACGGCCGGGTCCACGTCGTCGAACCCTCCGCCGACCCCGGCACCGTCGGCATCGCCTGGGAGTGGGACTAGCTAGCGATTGAAGCCCGCATGGACGTGGTCGTGGTGGGTCTGGTCGGAGAAGAACGCCGCGCCGGACAGCTGGTACGGACCACCGACGTTGTAGGACCCGAGAGACTCGGCCGCCCGCATGTACGCCGTGGTCAGCGAGCGTGACGTTGTCGGCGCGACAACCGCGTGACCGTCGATCTGCCAGGTGTCGAACGCCCGTCCGCGCGGGTGATCGCTCGGCCGATTGGTCCCGAACACGTCCAGCGGATGCCCGGAGCGGATCACGCTGACGCCGATCCGGTAGGTCTTGGCGAGCTCGAGCATCGTGGTGAGCACGGTGTCATGCACCTGACCGGACCGGATATCCGCAGCGGATGCAGGCGGCAACAGGATCTGCTTGCTGGCCAGCACTTGCCGCGCCACCGACGAGAGGCTCGTGACCGGTGCTCCAGGCTGAGCCGGGTGAGTCGCAGTCACCCGCCATGTCCCCGATGACTTGCTCAGCCGTACGTCGACCGTCGTACCGCCGGTGATCACCCGGTTCTGCCTGATCGAGTACACGCGGCATGGGACCAGCACGCTCGCCGAGTCGCTCAGGATCCCGCCGTACTGCGCGTCGATCACCTCGATCGCCGCCGGCGTCCCGGTCGGCTGCAGGAGCCTGACTACCGCCGCCACCGCAAGCCGCTTCACCTGAGGCTGGATCTCCCCAGCCCCCGGCACCCAACTCTTCACGGAGGGCAGCACAACTGACGGAGTTGGAACAGGCGTCGGGGAGGGCGAGGCGGAGGGCGAAGGCGAAGGCGAGGGCGAGGGCGAGGGCGGCGGCGACGGCGAGCCGGCCGAAGTAGGAGCCGACGAAGACGACGAGGACGAAGGGGTGTCCTGACCCGAGGAATCACTACACCCAGCCAGCAACCCGGCCCCCGCGACCAGAAACACCCGACGCCCAACACGACTCATACACGCAGTCTCCCCCGGCCCTCAAGCGCGGCCAGGTCAGCTGGGCGACCAGCCGGTCTCCCGCGCCCACCGCTCGGCGCCCGCGATCAGGACCTGTGTCGCCGGTGCCTTGATCTGCCCATAGTCCGCCCAGTCGGTCACGCTGACCGCCAGCCGCTGCTTGAACGCTCCCCACCCCATCCGCGCCGCCTCATCGGCCCGCAGGTAGTCCCGGAAGAGCAACGCGTACCGAGCGTTCGGCCCACCCGCGATCCGGAAATGGATGTTGCACGTCCGAGCCCCCACCGGTGGTGCGAAGACCAGCTTGCGGCTCTCCGTACCGCTGGAGACCTCGAGAACGTTCCACGGCTCCGGCCTCAACCGGAAGCCCAGCCCTTCCATCGTTTCGACCAGCCCATCGCCGTCCAGGTCGGCAGTCCGCACCTGCACGTCGATGCAGTCCTTGGCCGGCAGACCGGGCACCGAGGTGGATCCGACATGATCCACCGCCACCGCATGATGGCCCAGCGCCGCAGCCAGCTTCCCGGCGATCAGTTCGAACTCGTCCGGCCACCCCGGTTGATAGTCGCCGACCGAAACCGACCCGTGGATCTCATCAGGAAAAGGCACCGGACCAGCTTGACGAGCACCAGACCTTGGTGTCGACCGAGTTATTGCGTGACGCGGTAGACGTCGAAGACGCCCTCGACCGAGCGGACCGCCTTGAGGACGTGACCCAAGTGGGTGGGATCGCCCATCTCGAAGGTGAAGCGGGACTTGGCGATCCGGTCGCGGGTCGTGGTCAGGGCCGCGGACAGGATGTTCACGTGGTAGTCCGACAGCACCCGGGTGATGTCCGACAGCAGGCGAGCCCGGTCCAGCGCCTCGACCTGGATCGCGACCAGGAAGACCGACTGGGCGGTCGGCGCCCACTCGACCTCGACGATGCGCTCCGGCTGGGTCTGCAGGTTCTCCACGTTCGCGCAGTCCGACCGGTGCACCGAAACCCCGGCACCACGGGTGATCCAGCCGATGATCTCGTCACCGGGCACCGGCGTACAGCACCGGGCCAGCTTCGACAGCACATCGGTCGCGCCCTTGACGATGACACCGGCATCGCCGCGCGCCGTCCGCTTCCGCCGCTCCCGCGTCGTCGGCAGGTGGACGCCCTCGGCCAGATCCTCGGCCGCGCCCTCCTCACCGCCGTACGTCTCGATCAGACGGCGTACGACGGACTGTGCGCTGACGTGACTCTCTCCGACAGCGGCGTACAGGCCGGTGACGTCGGGGTAGCGCAGCGAGTTGGCGACCGCGGTGAGCGTCTCGTGGGAGAGCAGGCGCTGCAGCGGCAGGCCCTCCTTGCGGAGCTGCTTGGCGATCGCGTCCTTGCCGTGCTCGATCGCCTCGTCGCGGCGCTCCTTGGAGAACCAGTGCTTGATCTTGTTCCGCGCGCGCGGGCTCTTGACGAACGTGAGCCAGTCTCGCGACGGACCCGCGCCCTGCGCCTTCGAGGTGAAGACCTCGACGACGTCACCGTTCTCGAGCGTGCTCTCCAGCGGCACGAGCCGACCGTTGACCCGGGCACCGATACAGCGGTGACCGACCTCGGTGTGGATCGCGTACGCGAAGTCGACCGGTGACGACCCGGTCGGCAGCGACATCACGTCGCCGCGCGGGGTGAAGACGTAGACCTCGGAGTTGTTGATCTCGAACCGCAGCGAGTCGAGGAACTCCGACGGGTCGGAGGTCTCCCGCTGCCAGTCGACGAGCTGCCGCACCCAGGGCATCTCGTTCGGCCCACCGATCTCGGTGGTGGGCGCGCCGGCCGCGTCCGGCGCGGCCGTGGTCGGGTCTTCCTTGTACTTCCAGTGCGCGGCGATGCCGTACTCAGCCCGGCGGTGCATCGAGAACGACCGGATCTGCAGCTCCACCGGCTTGCCCTGCGGGCCGATCACGGTGGTGTGCAGCGACTGGTACATGTTGAACTTCGGCATCGCGATGTAGTCCTTGAACCGGCCGGGCACCGGATTCCAGCGCGCGTGCAGTATGCCGAGCGCCGCATAACAGTCCCGGACCGACTCGACCAGCACGCGGATGCCGACCAGGTCGTAGATGTCGCCGAACTCGCGGCCGCGGACGATCATCTTCTGGTAGATCGAGTAGTAGTGCTTCGGCCGGCCGGTGACGGTCGCCTTCACCTTGGCCGCGCGCAGATCCTCGTGCACCTGGTCGATCACGGAGGCGAGGTACTCGTCGCGGGACGGGGCGCGCTCGGCGACCAGCCGGACGATCTCGTCGTACACCTTCGGGTGCAGGGTCGAGAAGGACAGGTCCTCGAGCTCCCACTTGATCGTGTTCATACCGAGCCGGTGGGCCAGCGGAGCGTAGATCTCCAGCGTCTCGCGGGCGATCCGCTCCTGCTTCTCCTGGCGCAGGAAGCCCAGTGTGCGCATGTTGTGCAGCCGGTCGGCGAGCTTGATCACCAGCACCCGGATGTCCTTGGCCATCGCGACGACCATCTTGCGGATGGTCTCGGCCTGCGCGGACTCGCCGTACTTGACCTTGTCCAGCTTGGTGACGCCGTCGACGAGCATGGCGATCTCTTCGCCGAACTCGCCGGTCAGCTCTTCGACCGTGTACGGCGTGTCCTCGACGGTGTCATGCAGCAGCGCGGCGCACAGGGTCGGCGCGGTCATACCGAGCTCGGCCAGGATGGTGGCGACGGCGAGCGGGTGCGTGATGTACGCGTCGCCGCTCTTGCGCAGCTGGCCGGTGTGGTACTTCTCCGCGGTCCGGTAGGCGCGCTCGATCATGCCGAGGTCGGCCTTGGGGTGCGTGGCGCGGACGACCCGGAACAGCGGCTCGAGCATCGGCGCCCGGTTCGGATGCCGGGTGCCGCCGAGGCGCGCCAACCGGGCCCGCACGCGGGCCGGGGCGATCCGTGGCGGTTGCTGGGCGGCAGGCGGTGACACGGGCGCCGGGCGCGCAGGTGCAGGCGCGCGCGGAGGCTCCTGCGGTACCACATTCGGCACCGCTGATGTCATCGCCGGGTCTTCGCCCACGTTGTGTCCCTCCGCCGACAGACCACCAGTCTAGGGGGCCCCGGCCAATGGGGTGGAAACACCCTGTGGACAACACGCCGGGTCAATCCCCGGTTGCAGAGAGTTTGCCCGATTTCAGACCGTCACGAGCGCGGTCACCTGCTCCTCGGAAAGCCGTTCCCGCCCCGGGAGGAAGGAGAGCTCGATCAAAACCGTCGTACTGACGACCTCGGCGCCACAGCGGCGGATCAGCCGCAGACACGCCTCGACCGTGCCACCGGTGGCCAGGACGTCGTCGATCACCAGCACCCGCTCCCCCGGCGTGAACGCGTCCTGGTGAACCTCGATGGTCGCCTCGCCGTACTCCAGCGCGTACGACTCCTCGTACGTCGCGGCCGGCAACTTCCCCTTCTTCCGCACCGGGACGAACCCGGCGCCGAGGGAGAGCGCGACCGGGGCGGCCAGGATGAACCCGCGCGCCTCGATCCCGACCACCTTGTCGACCACCGGCCTGCCGTCGTCGTCCCGCCCGGAATCGGCCAGCACCTCCACCACCTGGGCGAAGCCGCCGTGATCGGCCAGCAGCGGGGTGATGTCCTTGAACACCACCCCTGGCTGCGGGTAGTCCGGGATGTCGCGGATGCCGTCTTTGAGGACCTGCTCCAGCGACCTCATCTCACTTACCGCGCTTCGACCGCGGCTTGCGCGACGGTTGTGGCCGGCCGGAACCGGTCGCCTTCAGCGGGCGAGCCGCCGGCGTCGGCGCCGTACCTGCGGGCCGGTCCTGCTTGCGCGGCGCGTCCTTGACGGCCGAGCGCGCCGGGGCGCCTGCTGTCGCCACCGCAACCGGGGCACCGGTCGCCGCGGCAGCCGCCGCGAGCTGCGCCTTCTTGGCGGTGACCCGCTTGTTCAGCGCCTGCATGCCCGGCTCGCGCTCCTTGAAGACCGCGAGCAGCGCCGGAGCGATGAAGATCGACGAGTACGCACCGACCGCGATACCCACGAACAGCGCCAGCGACAGGTCCTTCAGCGGCCCGGTGCCGAGCACCCAGGTGCCGACCACGAGGATCGCACCAACCGGCAGCAACGCGGTGAGCGTGGTGTTGATCGACCGTACGACGGTCTGGTTGACGGCCAGGTTCGTCGCGTCGGAGTAGGTGAACCGGTTCGATCCGGTGATCCCCCGGGTGTTCTCCCGGATCTTGTCGAACACCACGACCGTGTCGTACAGCGAGTAACCGAGGATCGTCAGTACGCCGATCACCGTCGCCGGCGTCACGTCGAAGCCGATCAGTGCGTACACACCGACCGTGATCGTGACGTCGTGGATCAGCGCGATGATCGCCGCCGCCGAGCCCTTGGCTTCTCGGAAATACAGCCAGATCACCGCGAACACGAGCACCAGGAACACGATCAGCGCAAGCAACGCCTTGTCGGCGATCTGCTGACCCCAGGACGCGCCGATCTGCGACGACGTCACCTGCTCGACGGGAACCCCGGCCTTCTGGGCGATCGCGGCCTTGACCTTGCCGATGTCGTCCTGGGCGAGTGGCTTGGTCTGCACCCGCACGGCACCGTCGCCGATGGTCGTCACGACCGGGTCGCCGAGATCCTTCGCGTTGGTCGCCTTCACCGCGTCGGAGAAGTCCTGCACCGTGTGGTCGGTGATCTTGACCTTCGCCTGGAACTCGTTGCCGCCCTTGAACTCGATACCGAGCGCCAGGCCACGAGTGAACAGTCCGAGCAGCGAGACGGCCACCAGCACCAGGGAGACGGTGAACCAGATCTTGCGATGACCGATGAAGTCGTAGGAGACCTCACCGCGGTGCAGCTTGGCACCGAGCTGTCCGAGCTTCGACATCAGACCTCCCCTCCCACCGGCTTGCGCGTCGACGGCGTCTTGCGCGGCCGCAGCGTCGGTTTCATCTGCCCGGGCAACCGGTCGACGCCGAGATGCTCCGGATCCAGGCCGGACAGCTTGTGCCCGTGGCCGAAGAAGTCGGTCCGGGCCAGCAGCGTCACCATCGGCTTGGTGAACATGAAGACCACGAGCAGGTCGATCAGCGTGGTCAGGCCGAGCGTGAACGCGAAGCCCTTCACGCTGCCGACCGCCAGGACGTAGAGCACCAGCGCGGCGAGCAGCGAGATCGAGTCGGCCGCGATGATCGTGTGCTTGGCCCGGGCCCAGCCGGTCTCCACCGAGGAGCGCAGACTGCGCCCCTCACGCACTTCGTCCCGCAATCGTTCGAAGTAGATGATGAACGAGTCCGCGGTGATACCGACAGCCACGATCAGACCCGCGATACCGGCCAGCGACAGGGTGAACCCGATCGCCTTGCCGAGCAGGATGACCGACGCACCGGTGATGACGCCGGCGACCGCGAGCGACGCGACCACGACGATGCCCAGGCCGCGGTAGTACAGGAAGCAGAACAGGACGACGAGCGCCAGGCCGGCGATACCGGCCCAGATCCCGGCGGAGAGCTGCTCACCACCGAGCTGCGCCGACACCGTGTCGACCGTGGAGATGTCGAACTTGACCGGCAGCGAGCCGTACTTCAGCACGTTGGCCAGGTCGCGGGCCTCGGCCTCGGTGAAGGTACCCGTGATCTGCGCCTGACCGCCCGGGATCGGGTTGTCCACGCTCGGGGTCGAGATGGTCTGGCCGTCGAGCACGATCGCGAACAGGTTCGCGCCCTGGCCGCGCTGGGCGATGTTCGTGGTGGCCTTGAGGAACTTCTCCCCACCGTCGCCGGTGAACTTCAGGTTCACCTGCCACTGGATGCCGTTCTGCGGGATGCCCGCGGAGGCGTCCGACAGATCCCGGCCCTCCAGGATCGCGGGACCGAGCAGGTACTTGTACTGCTTGTCGCGGTCACACGAGAACAGCGGACCCTTCGGGTCGTCGGTCTGCTTGTCACCGCACTTGAACGCCGCGAACGCGGTCGTGGTCGCCGCGTCCGGGGTGTAGCTCAGCGGATCGCCCGGGTTCGTGGCCGGCGTCGACGGCGTGGTCGCCGGAGTGCTCGGCTTCGGGGTCGTGCTGGCGGCCGGAGTGCTCGGCTTCGGCGTCGGCGTCGCGGCCTTGCCGAGTGCGCTGGTCCAGGCCCGGCCGTTCGGCGTCGTGGTCGGCTTGGGCTTCACCGTCGCGCTGGGCTTCACGGTCGTGCTGGGCTTCGGCGTCGTACTCGGCTTCGGCGTCCCGGTCGGGGTCGCCGACGGGGTCGGCACGGCCGGCGGGTTGATCGGCTGCGCGTCGTACACGATCCGGAAGTAGAGCAGGGCGGTCTGGCCGACCTGCTGGACCAGGGATTCCTTCGTGGCACCGGGGACGGCCACGTTGATGTGGTTCGACCCGGAGGTGGTGATGTCGGACTCGGCGACACCGGCACCATTGACGCGCTGGTCGATGATGCTCTTCGCCTCTTGCAGCTGGTCCGCGGTCACCGAACCCTTGCCGTCCAGCGTCTCGGCGGTCAGCGTGATGGTGGTGCCACCCCGCAGGTCCAGCCCGAGCTTGGGCTTCCAGGTCTTGGTCAGCGCCATGATCCCGAACAGCAGGACCACGATGACCGCCAGGACGATCAGGTTCCGCCCTGGGCGCGATGTCGTCGTCGTTGCCACGTCAGATTCAACCTTTGTGCTTCTGGGCGCGCCGCAACGTCGGATGGACGCCGGGCGCCGCGCCGCAGGCCGTTGGGACGGAAATCAGTTCTCGGTGTGCGTCGGCGGCAGCTTCGGCGCGTCCTGCACCTTGCCGTCGGCCTTGTCCTTACCAGCGTCGGGTACGTCGACCGGGTCCTTGGCGGACGCTTCGACGACGGACTCGTCGGCGGGCTCC
This sequence comes from Kribbella sp. NPDC051952, assembly GCF_040680855.1. Classification (NCBI taxonomy): domain Bacteria; kingdom Bacillati; phylum Actinomycetota; class Actinomycetes; order Propionibacteriales; family Kribbellaceae; genus Kribbella; species Kribbella sp. NPDC051952. Next base: position 90,116 of record NZ_JBFAXQ010000025.1, on the reverse strand, counting down.
TCGACGGCCTCGTCAGCAGCGGCGTCGTCGTCCGGCACGACCCGGCCGACCGCGGCCTTGACGACCTGCACCAGCACGCCCTCGGAGATCTCCAGCGTCACGTACTCGTCGTCGGTCTCCTCGACGATCCCGACCAGGCCGCTGGTGGTGATCACCTTGGTGCCCGGCTGGAGCGAAGCGACGGTGTCGGCTTGCCGCTGACGCTGCTTGCGCTGCGAGCGGCTCATGAACCAGATCATTCCGACGATCAGGATCAGCGGCAGCAGCAGCGTGAAGCCGGAGCCGCCCCCAGAAGAGGCCATGGGAACTGCGAGGGATTGCATCGGGTCTCAAAATCCTTCGTCGATCGGGAGTACGGGCGTCCGGCACGCTCTGCTCAAGCGCGCAGGTCGCAGCGGAATGGGCCTGAGGGTCAGGCACCGGGGAGTCTAACCCTGAGCGGCAACAAGTGCCTCATGACACGGGGTCACGTTTGAGTTACTCGCTACGCAGTGTCTACGTTCCGGCGAACGCGGACGTTCCCCGGACCGGGGTTCTCTCTCCTTGTTCTCTTAGTCAGTGTCCTCGGTGTCGAACAACGTGTCCGCGAAGGTCGCACCCTTCGGAACCTTGAGCCCGATGTGCCGCCAGGCCGCGGGCGTGGCGACGCGACCACGCGGCGTACGGGCCAGATACCCGGACCGGACCAGGAACGGCTCGGCCACTTCCTCCACGGTCTCACGTTCCTCGCCGACCGCAACGGCCAACGTGGAAAGACCTACCGGTCCCCCGCCGAATCGACGGCACAGCGCGTCCAGGACGGACCGGTCGAGCCGGTCCAGGCCCATCTTGTCCACCTCGTAGAGCTCCAGCGCGGCTCTCGACAGGGCGATCGTGATGATGCCGTCGGCCCGTACCTCTGCGTAGTCGCGAACCCGGCGGAGCAGCCGGTTCGCGATCCGGGGTGTGCCGCGGGACCGGGACGCGATCTCGGCCGCGGCCTCCGGGGTGATGTCGACCTCCAGCAGGGCGGCCGACCGGTTCACGATCTTCTCCAGCTCGGCGGCCTCGTAGAACTCCAGGTGACCGGTGAATCCGAACCGGTCCCGCAGCGGGCCTGGCAGCAGACCCGCGCGGGTGGTCGCACCGACGAGTGTGAACGGCGGAATCTCCAGCGGGATCGCGGTCGCGCCCGGCCCCTTGCCGACGATCACGTCGACCCGGAAGTCCTCCATCGCCATATAAAGAAGCTCTTCGGCGGGCCGGGACATCCGGTGGATCTCGTCCAGGAACAGGACTTCGCCCTCGCTCAACCCGGACAGAATCGCGGCCAGGTCACCGGCATGCTGAATCGCCGGACCGCTCGTCACCCGCAGTGGCGCGGACAGCTCGCTGGCGATGATCATCGCCAGCGTGGTCTTTCCCAGCCCAGGCGGTCCCGACAGCAGCACGTGATCTGGTGCGCGGTTACGTCCACGAGCCGCGTGCAGGACCAGCTCGAGCTGCTCGCTGACCCGGCGCTGACCGCCGAACTCGGCCAGCGTGCGCGGCCGCAGCGCGGACTCGATCTTGCGTTCCTCGAGATCCGCCGCATCCGCGGACACCAGCGGCCGGACGTTGTCTTCCATCTCCTACGCCTTCGACAGCGCGCGCAAAGCGGCGCGCAGCAGGTCGGGCACGGACGGCTCCGGGTTGTCGGCAGCGAGTGGCGAGACCGCGGTGACGGCATCGTCGGCGTCGCGAGCGTTCCAGCCGAGACCGACCAGGCCTGCGTGCACCTGCTCGCGCCAGGCTTCAGCAGCCTGCAGCGGACGCCCGGTCACCGTCTTCGACGGCGCACCGATCTTGTCCTTCAACTCCAGCACGATCCGCTGCGCACCCTTCTTACCGATACCGGGCACCTTCACCAGTACGGCGAGATTCTCGGTCGCGACCGCCTGCCGCAACTGATCGGGACTCAGCACCGCCAACGCAGCCTGCGCCAGCTTCGGCCCAACCCCAGAAGCCGTCTGCAGCAACTCGAACAGATCCTTCTCGTCGTCGTCGGAGAACCCGTACAGCGTGAGCGAGTCCTCCCGAACCACCATCGACGTCGCCACCCGGGCCTCCTGTCCCGGCCGCAACCCGGCCAGCGTGCCGGGATGACAGAACACCTGCAGTCCTACTCCCCCGACCTCGATGACAGCGCAGTCGACACCAATCGCCGCCACCGGCCCCCGCACGAACGCGATCATCGCTTGCCTTCCTGTGCCGCCACCGCGGCACGCAATCTCGCCACCTGCAACCGTGACTGGGCCTGCGCCAACGCCTCCAGGTTGGCCCGGCTCCCAGCCGCCTCCTGCAACTTGCTCGCCACGCCACCACGCCAGACGTGACAGATCGCCAGCGCCAACGCGTCGGCCGCGTCGGCCGGCGTCGGACGCTCGGCCAGCTTGAGGATCCGGGTCACCATCGTGGTCACCTGCTCCTTGCCGGCCCGGCCCGAGCCGGTCACGGCGGCCTTCACCTCACTCGGAGTGTGCAGCGCGACGGGCAATCCACGCCGAGCGGCAACGACCATGGCCACTCCGGACGCCTGCGCCGTCCCCATCACCGTGCGGACGTTCTGTTGCGCGAACACCCGCTCGACCGCGACCGCATCCGGCTGGTACTTCGTGATCCACTCCTCGAGCTCGGCCTCGATCCGGACCAGCCGCTTGGCGACGTCCAGGTCGGCCGGCGTCCGGATCACCCCGACGGCGACCATGGCCGGCGGCTTACCCGGGGTGCCCTCGACGATGCCGAGACCACACCGCGTCAGCCCCGGGTCGACGCCGAGCACTCGCATGGACTACCTCCGAACGTTTGTTCGACAACCCTAACGGCACCACAATCAGAAGTAGTCGAGCATGTACGGCGTGGCGCCGGTGAAGGCCGTGTCGAGGGCAGCATCCAGCTCGACGGATCCGCCCGACGCCAGACCCGCGGCACGGAGGGTGGCCAGCGGCGTACCGGCGTACAAACCAGCAAGTCCACGTGGGCCAAGCACCAAGGCGTCATCGGACCCTTGAGTCGAGGTGAGTTCCCCTGACCCATCAGCAACTGACAGGTGCCAGTCGCCGCTGTTCGCGGGTACGTCGGGGTCGTCGAGCCGCAGGTCCGCCTCTACCCCCGCACCGGGCGCGAAGCCTCGGGCGGCGATCGCAGTGGGTGCGTCGAGCAGCCGCAGCATCCAGCGCTGGTGCTGCACCTCTTTATGGGCCTCGTGCTCGACCAAGAGGTGCACCGCGTCGTCCGGAGAGATGTACGCCCGCACGGTGTCGGCAATCGACGAGCCTGAACCGACAGTGGCCCACAGCGCGCGAGCAGTCGCCTCCGAACCGGCGACGAGCTCCTCCACGCACAGGTCGGAGCCGGACCAGTTGTAGACGACGATGCCGTCGTCAGCGAGGTACGCGAAGTTGTCCTCGTCCGCGAGCCACGAGGTGACCTCCTTGATCGGCCACACCAGCGGACCGCTCGTACGGCGTCGTGCGTGCGCCTCCCCCACCAGCTCCAGGAACCGCTCCGCATCCTCGGGCCCAGCACGTCGTACGGCGATCTCCTTGCCGCCGAGCGCCCGTAGATCGGCCGCAGGGAAGGAGAAGCGGTACCGGCCACCGCCGAACTCGTAGCCGAGGTGCCGGTAGATCACCGTGGTCGCCGGATACAGCGCGGTCAGCGGGAAGCCCTTGTCCGCGGCGCGTTGCAGCACACCCCGCATCAGCTTGCTGCCGACTCCACGGCCTCTGTACTCCGGTGACACGACCACCCCGGCCACACCGGCAACCGGTACGCGTCGACCGCTCCACCACTGCTCGAAGGCCCAGAACCGGGCCGCCGCGATTACCTCGTCACCGTCGGCGACACCGACGTACCGGCCGTCCTGCATGAACACCCGGGCGTCCTTGAGCCACTGCTCCCGATCACCGCCGGCCATGACTCCGAACGACCGTGCCCGCACCCGCATCACCGCATCCAGCTGGTCCTCGGTGATGTCCACAAACCGCAACGCGTCATCCACACCGCCGACCCTATGTCCTCGCGCCGGCTACTTGCGATCGGTTACCCACAGGTGGATCGTGCCCTCGACGACCACGGTCCCGTCGTCGCGGGTCGCCTTGACCGCGACCGGCACATCAGGTCCGGCCGTCCAAGCAGCCGGGTCGGTCTCGGCCGAGCAGGTCAGGGTCGAGGTGGACTTGGCGAGGTACGCGACCTCCATCCCCTTCGGCAGCCAGCGTTTTCCGGCCGGAATGGTTGCCTCCGCCAACGCACCCATCGCCGCCTCCAGACCGTTGCACACGGCAATCGCATGCACGGTCCCGATGTGGTTCTGCACGGCCCGCCGCTTCGGCAGGACCAACGCCGCGTAGTTGGGACTCACCTGCACGAACCGCGGCCGGATCGACCGGAAGTACGGCGCCTTCCAGGTGAACCCCCAGGAGAACACCCGCTCCCCACCCGGCACCGACCGCAACCGATCCCACAACCCCAACACCTGACTAGACATGCCTGGCATGTTACCCATGGGTTACTTACTCCGTCGACCCACTTACCAGTCGCCCCAGCACGCTCTCCGCAGGCCCCGGAGCCGCGGCGGTGGACGGGTGGCGTTCTGTGCGGGGTACTGGATTTAGACGATTCAATTCGTGGTGGATAGACTGCGGCCGTGGTGACTGTGGGTGGACGGGGGACGATGGCGACGCCCAGCATCAAAGAGGTCGCGCACCGGGCCGGGGTTTCGGTCGGGACGGTGAGCAACGTACTCAACCGGCCGTGGATCGTGGCCCCGGCGACTCGGCAGCGGGTGCAGGACAGCATCCGGGCGCTGGGTTTCGTACGGAACGAGGCCGCGCGGCACCTGCGGGCCGGAAAGAGCCGAACGGTCGGCCTGATCGTGCTCGACGTCGCGAACCCGTTCTTCACCGACATCGCCGAAGGGGCCGAATCACTGGCCTACGAGCACGACACCGTGGTGATGCTCTGCAACAGCAAGACCGACCCGGTCCGCGAAGGCCATCACCTCGATCAGCTCGAGCAGCAACGCGTCCTCGGCATCCTGATCACGCCGTTCGACAGCAACGATCCACGCCTCACCGCAATGGTCTCCCGCGGTACGCCGGTAGTCCTGGTCGACCGCGCCGCCGACCGCGGCCTCTGCTCGGTCAGCGTCGACGACCAGCTCGGCGGACGCCTGGCCGGCAACCACCTGATCGAGGCCGGCCATCGCCGAATCGCCTTTATCGGTGGGCCTTTCACCATGCAGCAGGTCTCCGACCGGATGGCCGGCATCACCGCCACCGCCGAGGAAGCGGGCGGCGTAGATCTCCAGTACTACGAGGTCGACGTGATGGGCGTGATCGAAGGCCGCAAGATCGGCGAACAGCTCGCCGCACTCCCCGCGCGATCCCGCCCGACCGCGGCCTTCCTCGCCAACGACCTCCTCGCCCTCGGCTTCCTCCAGGCCATGTCCGTCGCCGGTCTCCGCGTCCCGCGCGACATGGCGATCGTCGGGTACGACGACATCGACTTCGCACGTGCTGCCGCCGTACCGCTGTCATCGGTGCGGCAACCGGCCGAACTGCTCGGGCGGTCCGCGATGGAGCTCCTCCAGGAGGAGGTCCAGGCGGCCGACCAGCATCGCCACCGCCAGGTCATCTTCCAGCCCGACCTCATCATCCGCGAATCCAGCGACTACACCCGCTGATCCACCAGAACCCACTCCCCTCACCAGCCGACCTCGACAGCTTCCGGCTTGAGGGCGATAGCGCCGGGTTGCGTGCAGAAGGACTGGTAGTAGTCATGTACGTATACCCCTGGCTGAGCGTGGCGCCGGGTGGATGTGCGAGCTGATCGGCACTACTACCTGTTCTTAGGTACAGATCCCCCTGGACACCGCCCACATCCGGGCAGAACACCCCGGTGTGACCAGTCTCTGACAAACGCTTTCCAAGCCGTTGACGTTGAGACGATTCAACTATATGGTCACATCACTTTTCGCCCGAATTACGTCGGAACATCTAGGCAGGCACCATGAGTGGCTGGTCGATCAAGCTCTACAACGCAACAGATGAAGTCGTCTGGGCGATCAAACTGAACGCCCTGTGGATCGTGTTCACCCTGCTCGGCGGTGTCGCCCTGGGTATCGGGCCGGCCACGCTCGCAGCCTATTCACTGGCCAGACGCAGGTCATTCGGTGAATCGTTTCATGCATGGCCCGCTTTCCGCGTCGCCTACCGCCGTGAGTTCCGCCGCGGGTCCCTCGTCGTACTGCCGCTCGTCGCGGCTGCCGTCGTCCTGATCGGCAACTACCTGTTCTTCGCGTCGCTGGGCGCGGAGGCGTCACTCCCCCGGCTCGCCAGCCTGATCGCACTCGTCGCGCTCGGAGTGATCGCCGCCTACGTTCTCCCGCTGGCCGTGCACTACGACCTGCGGGTCCGCGAGCTGTTGCCCAAGGCCTCGTTGGTCGCGCTGGCGCGGCCGGCGTCGTCGCTGGTCCTGCTCTTCGTCGCGGTCTCCATCGCCTACGTGTCAGCGAAGTTCCCGGTGCTCGGGATCGTGCTGGCCGGCGGCGGGTGGATTCAGCTCAACACCTGGCTCTGCCTGCGCTTCTTCGCCGAGAACGAGGCGCGCCTGTACCTGAAAGGGAACCCATGACCATCTTCTCCCGAAGGCGTATCGCCGTTGCTGTCGCCGCCTCGACCGCACTGCTCGCCGCGGCCGCCTGTTCCGGCGGCGACGACGACCAAGGCGGTCAGGCCGCCAGCACAGAGCTCACCATGATGGCGCCGCTGTTCGGCACCGCGCCGGACCCGAGTGGCGAGCTACAGCAGGCCGTCGAGAAACTCGTCGGCAAGAAACTCAAGATCACCTGGGTGCCGAACGCCGAGTACGGCGACAAGTCGAACGTCACGCTCGCCTCGGACAAGATCCCCGACGTGATGGTGGCGAACGAGAAGAGCCCGTCGTTCGTCAAGGCCGCCGAGGCCGGCGCGTTCTGGGACCTGACCGGCAAGCTCGACAAGTACCCGAACCTCAAGCCGGCCAACGAGCAGACCGCGAAGAACTCGATGACGAACGGCAAGACCTACGGCATCTACCGGGTCCGGCCACTGCTGCGGTCCGGCATCGTGATCCGCAAGGACTGGCTGGCCAAGCTCGGCCTGAAGGAGCCGGAGTCCGTCGACGACCTCTACGCGATCGCGAAGGCGTTCACCGACCGCGACCCGGACGGCAACGGCAAGAAGGACACGTACGGCCTGATCATCCCGAAGTGGCCCGGCAACTACGCCAGTGCCAGCCCGTACGACGTGGTCGAGACCTGGTTCGGTGCTCCGAACGGATGGGGTGAGCGCGACGGCAAGCTCGTCCCCGGCTTCGACACCCCGGAGTTCCTGGCCGCGAACGAGTGGCTGCGCAAGTGGGTCAAGGAAGGCCTGGTCAACCCGGACTTCGCCACCCTGGACAGCGCCAACTGGAACGACCCGTTCGTCCAGGGCAAGGGCGGCATGATCATCGACGTCAACGTCCGCGCGACCCAGCTGCTCGACCTGTTCAAGGAGAAGAACCCGAAGGACTTCGACAAGGTCACCCTGGTCGGGAACCTGAAGGGTCCGGACGGCCAGAAGCACTCCTACCCCTTCACTGGCTACAACATGGTGATGGCGATCTCCAAGCAGCACACCCGGACCGACCAGCAGCTCGACCAGGTACTGCAGACGCTGGACAAGCTCGAGTCCAAGGAGGGCTCGATCCTGCTCACCAACGGGATCGAGGGCCGCAACTTCAAGGCCGACGGACAGTACGCCGTACCGATCAATCAGGACGACCCGAAGGTCAAGGCGATCCAGAACGACGTGGACAAGGGCTTCATCCAGCTCGGTACGCGCGCCTCCGTCGGACTCGGTGCGTATGCGCCCCGGCCGAACGATGCGGCCAGCCGGACGATGCGGGAGAAGTTCGACGTACTGATGAACGAGGACCTCAAGACCGCGGTCTTCAACCCGGCTCTCAGTGTGATCGCGCCGACCTCGGTGTCGAAGGGACAGACGCTCGACACGATCGTGCCGGACGCCCGGATCAAGTACCTGTCCGGGGCGATCACCGAGGACCAGCTGAAGGCGCAGATCAAGCGCTGGTACGACAGCGGCGGTACGCAGATCGCCCAGGAGACCAACGACCTGGCCGCCAAGGCCGGCGGCTGAGCGGCGGTCGATCGATGGCCACCGATCTGGTGCCGGGAGTGGTTCAGCCTGCCGCGGACGTCTCGCGGCAGGCACCACCTCCGAAGCGCAAGCGCCGGGCCCGGCCCGTGCCGCTGTGGCGGGACCTGCTCCGGTACCGCTGGCTGTACCTGTTGCTGCTGCCCGGCCTGGTGTACTTCGTCGTCTTCAAGTACCTGCCGATGTACGGCCTGACGATCGCGTTCAAGGACTACGTGCCGTTCCTGGGCTACTCGGGCAGCGAGTGGGTCGGGCTGAAGCACTTCCAGGAGTTGTTCACCGGCCCGGACTTCGGCCGGCTGATGTTCAACACACTGCTGCTCGCATTGTTGACAATCGTCTTTGTCTTCCCGGCGCCGATCGTGGTCGCGTTGATGCTGAACGAGCTCCGGGTCCGGGTGCTGAAGCGGTCCGTGCAGTCCTTGATCTACATCCCGCATTTCCTGTCCTGGACGATCGTCGCGTCGCTGACCTACCTGCTGTTCTCGGTGGACTTCGGCGTGATCGCGAACTGGATCCACAGCCTGATCGGCGGGCAGAAGACCGACTACGTCGCGCAGGCGGACTGGTTCCGGCCGCTGATCGTGCTGCAGTTGCTGTGGAAGCAGACCGGTTGGGGCACGATCATCTACCTGGCCGCGCTGGCCGGGGTGGACTCGCAGCTCTACGAGGCGGCCCGGGTGGACGGCGCCGGCCGGTGGCGGCAGTTCTGGCACATCACGTTGCCGGCGATCCGGCCGACGATCGTGGTGATGGCGATCCTGACGTCTGGCAACCTGATGGACTCCGGGTTCGAGCAGATCTGGCTGATGACCACCTCGCTGAACCGCGATGTCGCCAGCGTGTTCGACACCTTCGTCTACTACGTCGGCATCACGCAGGGTTCGTTCAGCTACGCGACCGCCGTCGGCCTGTTCAAGGGCGTCGTCGGGGTGGTGCTGATCCTCGGCTCCAACCTGCTGGCCAAGCGCCTCGGCCAGCGCGGCCTGTTCTGAGGAGGATGAGGATGCCGAACAAACAAACCGTCCGGTACTACGACTCACGCGGCAGCCGCGCCTTCGACGTACTGAACATCGTGCTGCTGAGCGGGCTCGCAATTGTCACCGTGCTACCGATGCTCTACGTGCTCGCGGGGTCGTTCGCGACCGAGTCGGAGATCAGCTCGAGGCCGTTCTTCCTGTGGCCGGAGAAGTTCGTCACCGACACGTACCAGTACATCTTCTCGACGGACACGTTCGTACGGGCGTTGCTGACCACGGTCTGTGTCACCGCGGTCGGCACCGTCGTGCAACTGCTGCTGACGTTGACGATGGCGTACCCATTGGCGAAACGGTTCCTGCCCGGGCGGGCGCTCGTACTGAATCTGGTCGTGTTCACGCTGGTGTTCAGTGGCGGGATGATCCCGACGTACCTGGTGGTGCGTGATCTGGGGCTGCTGGACAGCTATTGGGCGCTGATCCTGCCGCTGGCGATCAACCCGTTCTACCTGATCGTGGTGAAGAGCTTCTTCCAGGAGTTGCCGGAGGCACTCGAGGAGGCGGCCCGGATCGACGGCTGCAACGAGCTGAACGTGTTCCTGCGGATCGTGCTGCCGTTGTCGAAGCCGATCATCGCGACGTTCTCGCTGTTCTACGCGGTCGGGATCTGGAACGACTACATGTCGCCTTTGCTCTACATCGACGACAGCCACAAGTGGACCTTGCAGATGATCGTCCGCCAGCTCACCGCCGCGAACGCGGACTCGGCGAACGTACTGCAGCAACTCGAGACCGTGACCTTTCCGGAGCAGGGCCTGAAGTTCGCGGTCGTGGTGGTGGCGACGCTGCCGATCCTGTTCTTCTACCCGTTCCTGCAGAAGCATTTCGCCAAAGGTGTCCTGATCGGATCGGTGAAGGAATGACGACGGTGCAATGGCTGGAAACTCCTTGCCGGCAAGGAGTTTCGTGGGGTGTCCCCTGGGCTCGCGGGACGGTTGCCGAGGGCACGGAGTTCGCGTTGGCGGACGGTACGCCGGTGCAGAGCTGGACGACCGCGACCTGGCCGGACGGGTCGATCAAGTGGTCCGCCCACGCGATCGGTCCGGCCGAGCATCCGGAGTCGTCGTACGAACTCGTCGCCGGTGAGCCGGGTACGCCGAGCAAACCGGTCCGCGTAGAGCGGAGCGGGGAGGAGGTCCGGGTGTCTTCCGGCGAGGTCGTCTGGGTGCTGAAGGCGCCGGGATTGATTGCCTCGATCAACTACAGCGGGCAGGAGATCGTCCGGGACGTCCGGTTGGTCAGCCTCCGTCAGGACGCTCCGGACGAGGAGTTGAACCGCACCCGGCGGCAGACCACGGCGATTGTCGACAATCTCATTGTCGAGCAGGACGGGCCGGTGCGAGCCGTCGTCAGGCTGGACGGCAAGCACGGCGACTGGCTCCCGTTCTCCGTCCGGCTCTACTTCTACGCGGGTGCGACCGACGTACGGATCGTCCATTCCTTCATCTGGGACGGCGACCCAGACCGCGACTTCCTGGCCGGTCTGGGCCTCAGCGCCGATGTGGTGATGCGCGACGAGCCGCACAACCGCCACGTCCGCCTGGCCGGCCCGTCCGGCTTCCTGGCCGAGGCCGTCCGCGGTCTGACCGGCCTCCGCCGCGATCCAGGCGAGGACGTACGCCGTGCCCAGATAGCCGGCGAGGTGATCGAGGAGATCCCCAACTCCGAGGTGGCCGACCGCCTGAACCTCATCCCGCAGTGGAACGACTACACCCTCGACCAGAGCAGCGCAGACGGCTTCACCCTGCGCAAACGCACCGCCGAAGGACATGCGTGGGTCACGATCCCCGCAGGCACCAGAGCACCTGGCTACGGGTACGTCGGTGGCGTCAGCGGCGGACTCGGCTTCGGACTGCGTGACTTCTGGAAGCTGCACCCGACCCGCCTGGACATCCGCAACGCGGCCACAGACCTCGCCACCGCCACAGTGTGGATGTGGTCGCCCAGCGCGCCGGCCATGGACGTGCGCTACTGGCACGACGGCATGGACCAGGACACGTACGCCGAGCAACTCGAGGGACTCGAGGTCACCTACGAGGACTACGAACCGGGGTTCGGGAACGCTCACGGCATCGCCCGTACGCATGAACTGACGCTGCGGGTCCACGAGTCCACACCGTCGACTGACGAGCTCGCGGAGCACGCAGCGCTCCTCAACTCTCCCGGTCTGCTCGCGGTCGCCCCGGCTCGCCTGTTGGAGGCAGGCGTCTTCGGCACCTGGAACCTGCCCACGGCAGACCACCAGGACATCGAGGGACGGCTGAACTTCCTCTTCCAGTACTACGTCGGCCAGCGCGAGCAACGCCGGTGGTACGGGTTCTGGGACTACGGCGACGTCATGCACACCTACGACCGCGACCGGCACACCTGGCGGTACGACGTGGGTGGGTACGCGTGGGACAACTCCGAGCTCTCGCCGGACCTATGGCTCTGGTACCAGTACCTGCGGACCGGTCGGGCGGATGTGTTCCGGTTCGCCGAGGCGATGACGCGGCACACCGGTGAGGTCGACGTACACCATCTGGGCCGGTGGAAGGGCCTTGGTTCGCGGCACAACGTGCAGCACTGGGGTTGTAGCTGCAAGCAGGTCCGCATCTCTAGTGCGATCTACCGGCGCTTCTACTACTACCTGACCGCGGACGAGCGGACCGGCGACCTGCTGGACGAGCTGGCGACGATCGAGGAGGCGTTCCTCCGGGTCGATCCGCAGCGCAAGGTACGACCTGACGTCTACTCCCCCGACCCGCACGCGCTGTCGATCGAGCTCGGCGTGGACTGGGGTGCGGTCGCCGCGGCCTGGCTCACGCGGTGGGAACGGCACGGCGACGAGCGGGCTCGGGCTCGGTTGGTCGGAACGATGACCGACATCGCCGCACTGCACTACGGATTCCTGACCGGCAACGCTCGGCTGGATCTGTCTACCGGACGCTTCGACACCAGTCGGCAGTCCATTGCGGTCTCACACCTGTCCTCGCTCTTCGGACTGCCGGAAATTTGCTCGGAGCTCATCGACCTCGATCTCGACGCACCGGGGTTCGAGAAGGCGTGGCTGGACTACTGCCGGCTCTACCTGCTCTCGCCCGAAGAGCAGACCGCAGAGGTAGGCCAGCCGCTGCAGGGCATCTCACTCGTCCAGGCGCACAGCCGACTCGCCGCGTACGCCGCCGCCCGCACCGGCGACGCGGAACTGGCCCGGCTGGCCTGGCGCAAGTTCTTCCTCGACGAGGGCGATCAGCTCAACCGCAACGCCATGCAACGCGAGGCGGAGTGGAAGACGACTCACGTCGACGGCGGGCTGATGCCGGTCGACGAGGCCGCGTTCGTCAGCACCAACGGCGCGGCGCAGTACGCGCTCGCAGCGATCCAGAACCTGTCCCTGATCCCGGAACACCGACCTGATAGAGCCCGGACGCGATGAGCTGTCCCAGAAAGGAATGGAACGGCATGGAGGTCTCCCGACGCACCGTCCTAGCAGGTGCAGCCGCCATCCCAGCGGCGTCCCTGCTCGAGAACACCCGCGCCGCTGCAGCCGCAGCTCCTGAAGTGAGGCTCACCTGGTTGGAAGGCAAACCAAGCACTGCAGCTGTCACAACCTGGGGCACACCATGGCCCAAGGGCGCCGTACCCGCGAACCAATCCTTTGCCCTCAAGGCCGCCGACGGTACGCAGGTACCCCTGCAGAGTTGGCCGACTGCCTACTGGCCGGACGGCTCGCTCAAGTGGAGTGCGCACGCCATCGCGGTGGACGCACCCGCGGAGTCGTACACACTCGGCCCCGGAACCACCGCCGCGCCGGCCCAACCGGTGACGGTCAAGAACGAGAAGCTGTACGTCGACGTCGACACCGGCGTGATCAAGGCCCGGATCCGCAAGAGCGGCTCGGAGCTGATCAGCCACATCTGGCGTGGTGACGTGCTGATCGCCCGCAAGGGGCAGCTGGTCAATCTGAAGCAGGACAAGATCGCCGAGAACGAGGAAGGCGGCAGCGTCCGCGAACGCTACGAGAGTGACATCACCCGCGTCACGGTGGAGCAGGCGGGACCGGTGCGGGCCGTCGTACGGATCGAAGGCCGGCACAAGTCCCGGAAGGGCAAGACCTGGCTGCCGTTCTCGGTGCGCCTGTACTTCGTGGCCGGCGCCGAGAACGTGCGGATGGTGCACACGTTCGTCTACGACCGAGACGGGCAGAAGGACTACATCGCCGGGCTCGGTGTGCGGTTCCGCGTGCCGATGCGGGATGCGGCGTACGACCGGCATGTCAGGTTCGTCGGTGAAGGCCACGGGATGGTTTCCGAGGCGGTGAAGGGGATCACCGGGTTGCGACGGGATCCGGGTGCCGCCGTACGCGCTGCTCAGATCGCCGGGACCGAACTGCCTGATCCGGCGACGTGGGACCAGCGGGTGACGACGCGGCTGAAATGGATTCCCGAGTGGGGCGACTATTCGCTGAGCCAGCTGAACGCCGACGGTTTCACGGTGAAGAAGCGGACCAAGCCGGGGCGCGGCTGGATCTCGGTCGACCAGGGCAAGCAGGCGTCCGGGCTCGGGTACGTCGGCGGGGTGAGCGGTGGATTCGCCTTTGGATTAAGGGACTTCTGGCAACGTCACCCGACCCAGCTGGACATCCGAGGCGCCGCGACCGAGGAGGCCGAGGTCACCGTGTGGCTGTGGTCGCCGGAGGCCGGTGCGATGGATACGCGGTTCTACCACGACGGGATGGGCGAGGACACGTATCCGGAGCAGCTGGACGCGCTCGAGATCACCTATGAGGACTACGAGCCCGGTTTCGGTACGCCGTACGGAATCGCGCGGACGGCCGAGCTCACATTCTGGGCGCTTGCCGCGACGCCCACCGCGGCCCGGCTGGGTGATCTGGCCGACCAGGTGCGGACGCCACCGCAGCTCATCAACCCGGTCGACCAGCTCGTCTCGACGCGGGTGTTCGGCGGGCTCGTCACGCCGGTGGATCGGTCCGTGCCGGCGAAGCAGGCGATCGAGGATCACCTGGACTTCTTGTTCGACTATTACCGCGGTCAGGTCGAGTCACGGCACTGGTACGGGTTCTGGGACTACGGCGACATCATGCACACATTCGACGAGGACCGGCAGGTCTGGCGGTACGACGTGGGCGGGTACGCGTGGGACAACTCGGAGCTCTCGCCGGACCTGTGGCTCTGGTACGCGTTCCTGCGGTCCGGACGGGCGGACATCTTCCGGTTCGCCGAGGCGATGACGCGACACACTGGTGAGGTCGACGTCTACCACCTGGGACAGTGGGCCGGTCTGGGGACGAGGCACGGCGTACAGCATTGGGCGGACAGCGCGAAGCAGCAACGGATCAGTACGGCGATCTACCGGCGGTTCTACTACTACCTGACGGCTGACGAGCGTACGGGCGATCTGCTGTCGGAGCTGGTCGATTCCGACCGGACGTTCCTGGTGCTCGACCCACTCCGGAAGATCAGGACCGAGCCGTACGAGCCTGATCCACATGCGCTGGCCATCGGGCTCGGCACGGACTGGAGCGGGTTGGCTGCCGCGTGGTTGACCGAGTGGGAGCGTCACGGGCCCAAGGCGGACGTGGCGCACGCCAAGCTGATCGGGACGATGGAGACGATCGCCGCGATGCCGAACGGGTTCGTGACAGGTGGTGGTCTGTATGACCTGGACACGGGCCGGTTCGCGCCGGTGACCGAGAAGACGGTCAGTGTGTCGCATCTGAGCGCGATGTTCGGGCAGGTGGAGATCTGCGCCGAGATCATCGATCTGGTCGACATGCCGGCGTTCGAGGCCGCGTGGTTGCAGTACTGCCGCCTCTTCAACGCGACCCGCGCCGAGCAGACCGACGAGTGCGGCGCGTACTTCGGCAACCTCATCCTGCGCCAGGGACACTCGCGCCTGACCGCGTACGCCGCCGTACGCCTGAACCGGAACGACTTGGCCGCACGCGCCTGGAAGGAGTTCTACACCGGCGACGGCTACGCCCCGACCCTCCCGTGGTCGTCGGAACCGGTCACCACCACCCTCAACCCGACCCAGGCCGCCAAGTGGGTCTCGACCAACACCACAGCCCTCTACGGCCTGGCCGCCATCCAAACCCTGGCTCTGGTCGGCGACCAGATCGTCAACCCATGACAGAAGGGCGCGGGACCGGCGTGGTCCCGCGCCCTTCTGTTAGCCGGTGTCAGCCGACCTCGGCCATGATTTCGTCGGAGACGTCGAAGTTGGCGTAGACGTTCTGTACGTCGTCGCTGTCCTCGAGGGCGTCGATGAGGCGGAAGATCTTGCCCGCGCCGTCGGCGTCGAGCTCGACCGTCATCGACGGGACGAACTGGACGTCGGCCGAGTCGTAGTCGATGCCGGCGTCCTGCAGGGCGGTCCGGGCCGCGACCATGTCGGTGGCCTCGGTGACGACCTCCCAGGACTCGCCGAGGTCGTTCACCTCGTCGGCACCCGCCTCGAGGACGGCCTCCATCACGTCGTCCTCGGACAGCGACTTCCCGTCCTGCTCCTTGGCGACCACGATGACGCCCTTGCGGTTGAACATGTAGGCGACCGAGTTCGGGTCGGCGAGCGAACCGCCGTTGCGGGTCATCGCCGTCCGAACGTCCGCCGCCGCGCGGTTGCGGTTGTCGGTGAGGCACTCGACCAGCATCGCCACGCCGTTCGGGCCGTAGCCCTCGTACATGATGGTCTGGTACTCGGCGCCGCCGGCTTCCGCACCGGATCCACGCTTGACCGCGCGGTCGATGTTGTCGTTCGGGACCGAGGTCTTCTTCGCCTTCTGGATGGCGTCGTACAGGGTCGGGTTCCCGCCAGGGTCGCCACCGCCCATCCGGGCGGCCACCTCGATGTTCTTGATCAGCTTCGCGAAGAGCTTGCCGCGCCTCGCGTCGATGACGGCCTTCTTGTGCTTCGTGGTGGCCCATTTGGAGTGGCCTGACATGGCGAACCCAACCCTTCCTACCGCTGCTTCTGACTCAGAGCCCGCGAACCAGTTCGGCGAAGTAGCCGTGCAGCCTGGCGTCCCCGGTCATCTCCGGATGGAACGACGTGGCCAGCAACCGATCGTGGCGAACCGCGACGATCCTACCCGCGGCGGGGCCCGAGCTCACCGTCGAGAGTACCTCGACGTCGTGGCCGACCCGCTCCACCCACGGTGCCCGGATGAACACAGCGTGGTACGGCGTGTCGAATCCCGCTCCCAGACCCGGGAAATCCAGGTCCGCCTCGAACGAATCCACCTGCCGCCCGAACGCGTTCCGCCGTACCGTCACGTCGAGCCCACCGAGCGTCTCCTGGTCCTCGATCCCGCCGGTGATCCGATTCGCGAGCATGATCATCCCGGCGCAGGTCCCGAACGCCGGCATCCCGTCCGCGAGCCGCTTCTGCAGCGGCTCGAACAGCTCGAACGACCGCGCCAGCTTGTACATCGTGGTGGACTCACCACCCGGCAGGACCATCGCGTCGACCTGCTCCAGCTCGGCAGGCCGCCGTACGGCCCGACCCTCGACGCCGACCGCCGCCAGCATCGCGAGGTGCTCGCGGACGTTGCCTTGCAGCGCGAACACCCCGATGACGGTCACAGCGTCACCCTTCGCTGCCAGCTGAGCGTGACCTCGATCCGGCCTTCGTCGAAGACGGCCGGGAGATCGCTCTCGTTCAGCAACGTGAGCACGTCCTCGAGCAGAGGCTCGCCGGGTGCCACGTTGGCGGTGTCGGGGTGCCAGAGCTTGAGCTCCAACATCCCGAAGTCGACCGCGTGCCAGACATCGGTGTCGGTGAAGAACACCAGTCCCTTGGGGTCCTCGGCCGCCTCGAGCGCCTGCTTGGCGGCGTGGTGGTCCGACGTGTACCGGACCACCACCACACCCAGCTTCTCGAGCTCCGCGAGTACGGCGTCCAGACGGTCCGAATCCGTGCTCTCCGGCCACCCGGCCGCGTCGGCGTCGAGGTCGATGACCGCCTCTCCGATGAGCAGCGGGACCAGGGCGGACGCGTCCATGGCGGGCGCGTCCTCCCGGACAGCCTCGGTCAGGGCGGCCGTGACGGCCGCGTGGTCGGCGTACCCGGACCGCACCAGGACGCGGGCCAGGCCACGCAGCTCCCGGGCGGTCCGTTCGTCCACCGACTGCAGGTTGCTAATCACCTGCCCAGGCTACTTGACGCCTCCGGCAGTGACGGAGACCTGCAACTGGCGCTGGAAGATGATGTAGACGACCAGAACCGGCGCCACCGTGATCACCACGGCCGCGAACAGCGCACCGAAGTCCACCGCATAGCCGGCCTGCGACGCGAACGAGGCCATGCCCTGCGAGAGCACGTAGTTCTTCGAGTCGGTGTTCAGGGCGACCGGGAGCAGGAACTGGTTCCACAACCCGAGGAAGTTGAAGATGGCAACCGACGCCATCCCCGGGCGCGCCATCGGCAACATCACCGAGAAGAACGTGCGCCACTCCCCTGCCCCGTCGATCTGCGCCGCCTCGTAGATCTCGCCCGGCAGCGCCTTGAAGAAGCTGTGCAGGAAGAAGACGGTGAACGGCAGCGCGAACGCGACGTACGTGACGATGAGCCCTGGCAGCGTGTTCAGCAGCGAGAGGTTCTTCAGTACGAAGAACAGCGGCACGATCGCCAGGAAGACCGGGAAGGTCAGTCCGGCCAGCATGGAGTAGTAGATCGCCCGGTTGCCCGGGAACGTGAACCTGGCCAGCACGTAGGCGCACATGGCGCCGAGGATCATCACCAGCACCAGTGCGGCGCCGACGACGATCACGGTGTTCGCGAAGTAGCGACCGATGCCGGCCGTCGTCCAGGCGTTGGAGTAGTTCTCGAACCGCAGCTTGTGCGGCAGCGTCAGCGGGTTGCCCAGGACCTCCTGCGTCGACTTGAACGAGGACAGCAGCGTCCACACCAGCGGCAGGATCACCAGCAGCGACCACAGGATCAGCGCGACGTGGGCGGTGGCGGCCACACCCCTGCCCTCCCGGGCCCGCTGGCCGGGCACGCGGGACCCGGCCACGACGTCGGCCCGGTCGGCGGTGGTTGTCGTCATCGGCGTACCTTCACTTTCGGCTCACGTCCGCCGGTCAGCGCGTTCACTGTGAAGACCAGGAGCGCGAACAGCATCGTCACCGCGGCCAGGATCACGCCCATGGCGGTCGAGTAACCGAACTGCCCCTTGGTGAAGGCCGTGGTGAACAGTTGCTGGGGCATGACCAGCGTCGAGTTCTGCGGCCCGCCGCCGGGGTTCAGCGCCTGCATGTAGACGAAGGCGTCGAGCGCGGCGATGCCGAGATAGATGTACGCCGTCTGCACGTTGTCGCGGATCAGCGGCACCGTCAGCGAGATCGCGGTCCGGAACCGGCCGGCGCCGTCGATCCGGGCCGCCTCGAACACCTCGGGGTCGATGCCCCGGATGGCGGCGATGAACAGCACCATGTAGAAGCCGACGAAGCCCCAGATCATCACGAACATCGAGGCCGGCATCGCGGTCCGCGCGTCGCCGAGCCACGCGTAGTTCTCGAACCCGTGCAGCCCGATCTTCGACAGCACCGCGTCCAGGATGCCCGAGCCGGGCGTGAACACCTGGGCCCAGATCAGGCCGATCACGATCGCGGGGATCACGTACGGGAAGAACGAGACGATCCGGTAGAACCCGGAGTTGCGCAGTCCGCGGACGGTGCCCGTACCCGAGCCGCCGATCGTCACCAGCGTGGCCAGCGTCAGCGCCAGCACGATCGTCACGATCGGTACGACGATCGCGAGCAGGACGTTGTTGCGCACGGCCTTCAGGAAGATGTCGTCGTGGAACAGCCTGACGTAGTTGTCGAAGCCGACGAAGTTCTGTCCCGCGCTGAACCCGGACCAGTCGGTCAGCGAGTAGTACAGCGCCTGCACGAACGGGGAGACCACGAAGATCACGAAGACCGCCAGCGGCAGGCCGAGGAACACGACCATGAAGCTGACCCGGTCGAAGGTCAGCGGCCGGCGCCGCCGGGGGGCGGACCGCTTGGATCCGCCCCCCGGCGCCACAGATTGCGTCACGGTCACTTCGTGACCGGGATCTTCTTGACGGAGCTGTCGTTACGCACCTTGTCGGTGATCTGCTGCAGGCCCTTGGTCAGGCCGGCCGCGTCGAGCTGGCCGGACAGGAACGAGTTCCAGACCACCAGCTGGTCGGTGTTCATGCCGTACAGGGTGAAGACCTGGTAGTCGAAGATGTTCGTGCCGGCCGCGTCCAGCATCGCGGTCTGCGACTGCAGCGCGGTCGAACCGAAACCGTCCGCGGGCACCAGACCCTTGACGATCGTCGGCGCCAGCCGGGTCTTGGCGAAGTTGGTCGCCGCCTCCTTGGACAGCATCGCCCGGAGCAGCTCCTTGCCGCCGGCAACGTTCTTGCCCTTGGCCGGGACGATGAACGGCTCGCCGGCCGCGCTGCGCAGCGACGCGTACGGCAGCTTCGGGCTGTCGGTGAGCGTCGGCTCCGGGATGCCCTTCATCTTGAAGTCCGCCTTGGTGGCCTTCTTCATCTCGTTCTCGATCCACGAGCCCGAGGGGTAGAGGATGGCCTGCTGGTCGTTGCTCCACTTGGCCTGCGCGGCGGTGAACTGGGTGCCGGCACCACCGGGGACGAAGTAGCCCTGCTTGACCATCGTCTCCATGGCCTTGAAGACGCCCTGGATCTGCGGCATCGACCAGACGTTCTCCTTCAGGTTCTCCAGCCCCAGCCGAACCTCGTCGCCACCCTCCTTGATCGCGGAGTCGACGGCCAGGGTGTGGTAGTAGGTCGCGGCTTCCTTGCCCCAGACGAAGAGGTACTTGCCCTTGGCCTTGGCCTTGGCACCGAGGTCGAGCAGCGCGTCGTACGTCTTCGGCGGCTCCCAGCCGTTCTCCTGGAACAGGCTCTCGGAGTACCACAGGCCGTAGAGGGTGAGCACGTAGTTCATCGCGACGAACTTGCCGTCGTACGTACCGGGGTTCTTGGCACCCGGGTACAGCGTGTCGGCGATCTTCGTGCCCTCGTAGTTGTTGGCCTCGAAGACGTCGTCCAGCGTGGACAGGCTGTCCAGGATCGTGTTGAAGCCGATCTGGTTCGCGCCGGAGTTGTCGATCAGGTCCGGCGGGTTGCCGCCGACGAAGCGCGGCTGCAACTGCTGGGCGATCTGGGTGGACGGGGACACCTTGACCGTCGAGCCCGACTGCTTCTGCTGAACGATGTTGGCCGCGAACGTCACGTAGTCGAAGCCGTAGCCACCGTTGAAGATGACCGCGTCGACGCTCGACTTCTCCGCCATACCGAACGGGTTGTCGGCACTCTTGTCCCCGCCCTGCTGGGACGTGTTGCTGTCGTCGCCACTGGCTGCGCAGCTGGCGAGCGCGCCACCGAGGGGAAGCACCGCGGCGGCCGCCAGGCTCCCCCGAAGGAGACTCCGTCGTCCGATCTTGCTGGTCTCGCTCATGTGGTCCTGCCTCTTCTCACTAGATTCCCGACGGTGCTGATCACACCTGCCCCTTGTGGTGAGCGTCCCCCGTTCCGCAGCCAGCCAGCGCTCGTCGCAGCTCGTTGCCTACGTTCCAGCCGCACGATATTGGCCGCAGGGCGCACCACGACGCACTGCTGCTCGAGGTGATTACGCATTGTCTTGACTAAAGTCGTTCGACGTCAAGCCTGGCGACGGCGAGTCCCGGACCCAACAACCGGCGGCCGACCTGCCTGAACGACTTCTGCAAAGCACGCCCCCACGCTCGCCGCCCTGCACCAGCACCGCGACCGACGCGCCCGATCCGATCCCATTTCGTGACCTCGATGTGTCCGACCGGGCACGTCAGCGAGGTTTCAGCCGCTTGGTCGGGACGGCGGTGAGTGGATCTTCGGGCCACGGATGGCGCGGGTAGCGGGCTCGCAGGTCGGCCCGGACCTGGGGATAACCCTGCTTCCAGAACGATGCGAGGTCGCTCGTGATCGCGACCGGACGTCGTGCGGGCGACAGGAGATGCAGAACGACCGGGACACGGCCGTCCGCGACCGCTGGGGTGGCAGTCCAGCCGAACACCTCCTGCAGCTTGACTGCGAGGACCGGCGGCTCGACACCGTCGTACGCGAGTCGCACTTCGGAACCTGAGGGGACCCGGAGCCGTTCCGGTGCGAGTTCGCCGAACCGGGTCGCCGCGGGCCATGGCAGGAGTCGCCGGAGCGCCGACGCCACGTCGATGTGAGAAAGATCGCGAGAGCCTCGGACCGAGGCGAGCTCGGGCCCCAGCCATTCGTCGAGACCGGCCAGCAGTGCTTGGTCGTCGACCGCGGGCCACGGGGCTCCGAGGTGGGCGTGGCAGAACGCGAGCCGCTCCCGCAAGGCGAGTGCGGCCTCGGACCAGCGCAGTACGGACAGACCGCTGCGCCGGATCCCGTCACGAACGGCCGCTTGGACGAGCAGCCGGTCGGGTTTTGCCAGCGGGACGTCGTTGAGCACGATCGCGCCGAGGGCCTCGACGCGTCGAGTCACGATCCGGCCGTCGTCCCAGCGGATCTGGTCGGTGGTCGAGACGAGGTCGCCGGCGATGTCGCGCGCGGTCTGCTCATCGATCGGCGCCGCGGAACGGATCCTGGCGTCGGCGCGACCGGGAGCCCGGTCGGCGACCGCGATCGCCAGCCAGGTCGTGGTCCGCAACGGCGACTGCGGATCCAGCGCAGCACCCGTACCACCAGACATCTGGTACGTCGCGGAGTCCGCCGACCGGATCCGAGCGATCCGATCCGGGTACGCCAGACCCACGACGATCCCCGCCGCAAGATCGTCCGGTACGACGTGCGTCCCGCGACCGGTCGCCCCACCAACCGCCGGCCGCATTCCATCCCCGCCCGACGGGTCGCCGGTCGTCGTACCCCGGCCCGACGGTTCGCCGGTCGTCGTACCCCGGCCCGACGGGTTGCTGGTCGTCGTACCTCGGCCTAGGCGCTTTGTCTCCTCGCGCCAGCGGGCCGTGGCTCCGCGGTCGTCGCCGCGACGGAGAGCTCGCCAGCGTGCCGGGAGATCGTCGCCGAAGTCTCGGCCGGAGTCGTCGGAGAGCAGCGCGACGACCTCACGGGCCCGGTCGGCGCCGACTCGCGGCGTACCGTCCAGCAAGGCACGAGCCAACCGGGGATGCGCCCCGATCGCCGCCATCCGCCGGCCCCGCTCGGTGATCCGGCCGCCGTCGTCGACGGCATCGAGGCGGCGCAGTAGTTCGGTGGCAGCGGTCATCGCCACCGCGGGCGGCGCCTCGAGCAGGGTCAGACCGTCACCGGCCGGCGCACCCCACGCCGCGAGGTCGAGGGCGAAGGTGGCCAGATCGGCGATCGCGATCTCCGGCGCCGGATGATCGTCGAGATGCGAGTGGTCGGTGGCAGACCAGCACCGATAGACCCGGCCAGGCGCCTCTCGCCCGGCGCGGCCCGCTCGCTGGTCGGCCGACGACTTCGAAACCCGGCAGGTGACCAAGGCACCGAGGCCACGGGATTGATCGGTCCGCGGCTCCCGGGCAAGGCCCGAGTCGACCACCACCCTGACCCCGGGCACAGTCAGCGAACTCTCCGCGACCGACGTCGTGACCACGATCCGGCGAGTCGTGGCCGATGCCAGCGCGCGGTCCTGTTCAGCCCTGGACTGGCGACCGAACAACGGCAGGACGTTCTGATCGGCCAACCGGCGCGTCACACCGTTGATCTCGGCCTCCCCCGGGACGAACACGAGGATGTCGCCGTCGTTCTCGGTCAGAGCACGCCGTACGACGGCCGCGACGTGATCCAGCAGGCGTGGGTCGACCCGCCCACCGGGAAGCAGCGGCACGGGGACCGGCGGTGGGGCCCACTCGATCGCCACGTCGAACAGCGCAGCGGTCGCGGTGATCACGGGCGCCATGCTTAAGGCCTGACTCAGCCTGATCGTGTCCGGCGTGGCCGAGGTCGCGACGATCGCCAGGTCGTCCCTCAGATTCGCGCGGATGTCGACGCAGAACGCGAGCAGCAGATCGGCATCGAGGTGCCGCTCGTGGCACTCGTCGATCACAATCGCGGTGACACCGGGCAGCTCCGGGTTCTGCTGCAGACGCCGTACGAGCAGGCCTGTCGTCACGACCTCGACACGGAGTCCTTTGCCGCCGCTGCGTTCACCGCGCATCGCATAGCCGATGCGCTGCCCGAGCGGTTCGCCCACCAGCATCGCCAGCCGGGTCGCGGCCGCACGGGTCGCCATCCTTCGCGGCTCGGCGACGATGATCGTGCCCCCGAGCGCGTCACCCAGCGCGAGCGGCAACAGCGAGGTCTTGCCGGATCCGGGTGGCGCGACCAATACCGCCGTACCGTGCGAACGCACCGCGTCGACCGTGGCAGGCAGAGCCGCCCGGACAGGCAGATCCGCCCCCGGCACCGACGATTCAGGCAGCAACACGCCCCGACGCTAACCGACCGCGATCCCTCGCGCTCGGCGAGGCGCTGGGCTGGAGGGTCTCGTCGACCTTCCCGTGATCAAGGACTGCCGTGCCCCGCAAGCGCGTCGCGATCCTGGGAGAATGGCCCTTCTCAACTCGTCTGAAGCCGACCCGGTCGCCGGCTCGCTAGGTGCGGATCCCGAAACCCGAGGAATGTATGGGCGGGTTGCCGGTCTCGGGCGGCGCTTGGAACACCACGTTCTCCGCCCGCGATGAAGTACTGCATCGCGGGCAGGCAGCGAGGCACTCCTCGTGGGACGAGCACTCGTTCGCTACAAACTGCTCACGAGTCCGCCTGTCGGCGAGTCGATGTTGCCGACCAGACTCACACGGTCGAGGAAGATGTTCCGATGCTCGCAACTGGTCTCGGGGAGCAGGAGGCAGGCGTGGCAGGCGGCCAGGTTGAGACCGTCGGTGCCCGACGGGCCGGACTCGCTGCACACGGGGTCGTTGGAGCACCAGCCTGCACGGCTCAGGGCGGCGCTCAGCGTGTCAGCGAAGCGTTGCTCGTCGGCTAGCGCAGCGAGACCACCGAGACTGCCGGCCGCGTCTGAGGACGCTGTGTAGATCAGCAGGCCGGATTGGGTCTCCTCCGCATAGATGCGCTCACGCAATGAACCGATCGGGTATCCCGCGTCGAGGCTGAACTCCTGCAACAACGCGTGAGCGAGAGAGTGAATCGCGACGAACCTGGCTGATGGAGCAGGCAAGATCGGTGCGCCCGACTCAGCACCGCGCCGCCGGAGTGACTGGTCGAGAAGCTCGTGGCGTTGTCGGGCGAGCGGTTGCTTCTCCCAAGCGGTAATTGCGTCTTCGGAGAGACGGACGAATATACCTTCGCCGAGGACCTCCGTGGCGGGTAACCAGTGAAGATGGGCTTCGCTGAGTCTGGCCAGTCGGGGATTCGTGGTGTCAGTGACCATCGGGGTCACACGGGAGAAACCTTGCAGTGCGCGAACCTCGCGCAACCTGTTCGCCCTCGACACCTGTGCGACCAAGGCCCTTACACGCACGTCCACCTCGACCCCCACACACTGGAAGGTATCGAGCGGACCGCCCTCGTTCCCGTCGACAAGAGCCCGGTACTCCTCGTCACGCAGGTCCCTGTCACTCGGCTGGGCTGTGGTTTCCAGACCCTTTCGTTGCCGGACGACATCGACGATACCGTCGACCGACAGCCCCGGTCGGCCCTCGATCATCGCAGGCAACGCTGCGGCGAGCGCACTCTCCGGTAGATGCTCGAGGACGACCCAGTGTCTGGTGACGAATTGGGCGTTCGGGCTCGACCAGGGTGGAATCGAGATACTCGAGCGGACAGCTCCGAACCACACGTTGGAGGATCCTCGCTGGAGTGCCCGCAGCGGTTTCTCGCACTGTTCGTCCGATGCATCAGGTAGCCAAGGGCGCCTGCCACCACAACTCTTGATGTTGCTGAGCGCATTGCGACCGAACGAGCCGTCGAGATCGTGCGCTGGCACGCCGCAGGAGCATTTGATGACGATGTCGGCGAGGGAGGAGGAGGAGCCTTGCGATTCGAGTGTCATCCGGTGTGGGCCGTCTGGAACATCGGAGCCGCGATGGGTCCAGTTGAAATACGGGAAGTCCTCAATGTGACCGTTCTCGCAGCATGCAACGAAACGCGACGGTGTCAGGTCCCGCAGGCAGTCCGAACACTGCATTTTCTTCGCGTCGAAGTTCCAGTGACGGTCGAGTCGCCGACACTCCGGGCAGTAGTGGTAGGTCGGGAAGCGGACAACCGGAACGTCACCGGTCCTCTTTCCGCTGGCGGGCGCGTGAAACGTGTGCACATCGAGCGAACGAGCCAACCGCGGTTCATCGACAGCGGGCGACCACTTCTCGTCCCACTCGTCGATCCCACAGATCATGAAGCTCTGGTCACCGGCCGGGAAGAGCGAACCGACTCCATAGGTCGTGACGAGCTGGCTTTGCCTCGCCTTCGGGCGCTCACCGGTCGACATCGTCCCTCACCTTCTTGTTCTTCCTCGGGGAGATGATCTTCAACGTGCTCTCCCGGTCGACATTGCGAAGACTCATCAGCGTGGGCCATGGAGGCTCGGACGGCGGGAAGATGGCCGCCAGCGACTCGCCGGTAGACGCATTCATCGCCGAGCTGCCGGCGGGAATCATGAGGCCCTTGACGTCGGGGCCTTGCTCGGCCCACCGGGCGTACTGCAGAACCTCTCCAGCTTCGACAGCATCGCTCCAGCTCTCCACAAGGCTCTCCAATGCCGCACGGACGGCAGGCGCTGAGTCGGGCTCCACCTCGACGGCTCTGGCCACGATGATGTCGACGATCTGACCGAATTCATCGGTCTCGACGGGTATCGCAACCGACTTGTCCCCGGCAGCGCCAGGGAGTAGATGGCGCGCCAGAACGACGAGCAGGCCGTGCAGCCCACGGTCCAGCGCACGGAGCGCGAACGGCGTTGCACCGGTGGCCTCGACCTGGCTGTACAGGGTGCGGTGATACGAAGTGAACGACTCGTAGTGAGAGAGATCGCGCGACCGCGACGCGTTGTAGAGAGTGAGCACAAGCCCTGGATATCGGCGTCCGACACGGCTGGTCGCCTGAATGTACTCGGAGGTTGTCTGCGGTTGGCCCATCACTGCCATCAGTCCCAGACGGTCGACATCGACGCCCACCGAGATCATGTTGGTCGCCAGCACGATGTCCGGACTTCCCGGCTCCGTACACGGTGTTTGGAGCGCCTTGAGTTCGTGCGGGATCTCGCTGGACTTCTTGCGGGACGTCAGCTCTCGTGGATCTCGGATCTCCCGGAGCTCGCTTCCGTTCCGACCCGCCACCACCTTGATCCGGTCGCGTACGTCGTCGATCGACTGGATGTAGGCAGCGCCCAGGACTCTGAGGCTGTTGAAGTAACCCAACAGGGTCCAATAGGCGTCCTTCACCTCATCGGTTGTGTCAAGATCCGCTGCCCCCTGCAGCAGAGCGGAGTAGGTGCGAACCAGCAAGGTCGCATGACTGGTGCTCGTCGCCATCAACCCGACATATCGTCGGGTTCCCTTAACGTCTGCGGGGGCGTCCACTGCGAAGAACGAATCCGAGGCATCGATCCCGGGCGGCGGGAACTGCCGCGCTTCCCGAGCGAAGACAGCCCTGACCTGCTTGGACGCGCGCCTGATCGTTGCGGTCGATGCGACGAGCTTGGGCCTCGCCCCTGATCCACGGTCGGTCGCGAGGTGGTCGATTGCCGTCTCGTAGAGACCCACCAGGGTTCCCAGCGGCCCACTGATCAGATGGAGCTCGTCCTGCACGATCAGGTCTGGTGGTGCGTCGTGCCCCGAGCCGAACAGCCGACCGCTCTCCTCCCGCCATGCAAGCATCGCGAACTTGTCGACAGTTCCGATGACGAGCGAGGGCCGCTCGCGGTACACGTCGGAGTCGACCAGATGCACGGGAAGACCGTCGTGTTTGCTGAACCTACACAACGGATCGGGACAGCGAACGGTGACCCGATCCCGATGAACGTCGGCGTCGTAGTGATCTGGCCCGAGCTCGGAACCGCACCAGGGACAGTGCAGCAGCTGCACCGGGTCACCCAGCTCACCAGGCTCCTCGCCTCCCCGCCGCTTCTTGATGGCCTTCGCCGCATTGACGGCGTTGTTCGGTGTCGCACCCTGACCGACCCACAGGCCGATCGAGAAGGGCTTCCCGTCTGCCAGGCCAGGAGTCGCCGTGCGCAGGTCTTCGAGCGCACAGATCAACCCTGCCGCGCGCTCGAACTGCTGCAAGGTGAGTAGCCGCAGGGTATAACGCATGATGACGCCAACACCTGCGCCGTCGCCGTCCTCGCCGGCTCTTCGCAGGCGCCGGTGGACCAGAGCGAAAGCGATCAGGCCGAGGTATGCCTCGGTCTTACCGCCCCCGGTCGGGAACCACAGCAGATCGGCAAGATCACGATCGGGTGCGGTTGGGTTCGAGAGCCCCTCGAGGTTCATAAGGATGAAGGCGATCTGGAAGGGCCGCCACATACCGACCACATCCGTGGGCGGCGTGCTGCGTCCAGCGCGGATCATCTCCTGCCGGACCCGCTGCTGTTGCATGGCAAGGTTCATGACCCTGAATGCCTGATTCACCCGACTGTCGGTACCGAGCAGCTCGATTCCTCGACGCATGCGATCGACAGTCACCCTTGCATCGCGAAGGTGGCCATATGCAGTTGCTGCCTGCCCCTCCGTGAGTGTGCCGAGCTCTTGCTCCTGTTCGTCGATCCACTCTGCGTACCTGTCGACAAGCCGTTCCAGCGGCTCGCGTGTTCCGGGGTCCGCGAGCGCAATCATGCTGAGATCTTCGACATCGTCGCGATCGGCCTGGGCCAGCTGCAGATCGTGCTCCGGAAAGAACGTCGTCCCAACCTCGGTGACGTGATCGCTATCGGCCCAGGTGACGGCCACACCATGTCCGACTGCAAGATGGCGCTGTTTGCGGAACAGCAGCTCGGCACCCAGTTCGTCGGCGTCCATGTGGTCAGGTAAACGGTCCGGGCTCCGATCGGCCAGTTCGCCGCCGATGGCCTGCACGCGGATCCGCGGTCGGAACCAGCACAGAGCGTCGGTATGTCCCTTCTCAGGCCGCGTGAAGCTGTTGACCAGAACCAGCGTGGCGTTGACCACGCCATGGTGCGCCGGACGGACGACGACACGCAGCATCAGACCGTCCGCGATCTTGAGTTCACTCGGCATCCCGGGAACTACGGCGACAGTCTCTTCTACCGGCCCGATTCGCACCCTTCGCCAAAGGCTGGCCCGCCTGGAGCGGGCGCGACTGGCGATGCTGCCGGCCGCCGCATCGATCTGACCGGACTGCTCGTCGGGCTCGTACCGATCGGCTTCAATCACCACCTTGATCTGCCGTGTCCCCTCGGTCAGACCGAATGTGAGCCCGACCGTCGACGGGTACCGGAGGTGGGCGAAGGAGACACCGGGGTCGAAATCGCTGTCAGGCGCCGAGCTGCCCTCCTGGTCGGGCATCTCGTCGGCCATCTCGACGATGTCTTGGGAGCCCTCGGCAGAGCGCGGGTGCAGGATTCCGACGATGTACCGCTCCAGCGGCGCTTCCGACAGGACCTCGTCGTTCGCACCCCCGTAGAGATCGGTGACCACAGCCTCGACCATCCGGTCGCGCGCTTCGTACCACGGGTCGAGGTCAGTCATCTTTCGTCGATTCCTTCCAATCGAGGTGGAGCAGACCGGTCACCATCGGCGCCAGTCGGAATCCGTTTCTCCTGGTCGATCCCGGCCGCGGGTCGACAACCACTGTCGCGACGCTCTCGACCCGTGCTCCACTGAGGGTCGGCCACGATCGTCGAGTGTGCTCGACAGCGCCTGTGCGAGAAGCCAAGTCCTCGCCGAATCGACGTGACGTGCGCGCAACCGGGATCCCGTTGTGGGAGACGGTGTAGACCGGCACTGTCAGTGTCGATTCGAAACGATCGAGCCTGAGCTCGAGCGGGTCGCCGGCCGAAACCTGCGTGGTCAGCTGCAGTTCCGCTTCCGCAGCAGAGGTAGCAAAAGGCTCGACATCTGCGACTCCGATCTCAAAGGCGAACGTCTGCCAGCGCTTGTATCCGCCCAGATACCAGCGCTCTGCATGTAGCCCCCGCGTGCGGAAGAGACGTACGAATCGGTCATCGGGGCCGTTTGCGCGCACGAGCAGCCGACGCGCCCGGGTGAGCGAGACGAAGCGGGCGCGAAGCTGTTCGCCGGGATCCGTGGCGTCCTTGAGCCAGGCGTGCTCTGGAAAGTCGACCAGTACGACGTTGTCGAACTCGAGACCCTTTGCGCGGTGAACAGTCGAGACCACGACGGGTGTCGCCGGTTGATCCATGAGTTCGGGGGGCAGCGGCCGAGAACCACGGAGGCGCTGCGCGAGGCGCAACAGATCGATCTCCGTGCCTCTGCCCCGCTCCACTCCACGTAGCGCCCGCCAGAGGAGCGCGGAGTCGAGCTCGGGACGCTGTTCGCCAACCCGCTTGTCGAACTCGTTCCGGGCGACGGTGTCGGTCGGGACGTCACCCAGCAGCCGAGCCACCCAATCGGCGATCACCCGCTGCCGGGCACCGCGACGGACCTCGACCGCCGTTCGGTTCCGCAGGACTCCTGCCACCAGCAGCGCCTGACCATTGGTCGCCGTCAAGAAGGCAGTCCTTCCCGTCCAATGCGCGGCGAGATCGACGACCTCCTCGACGGTCCCCGCCGGCACAACTGCGGCATGGAAGTCATCGAGCAGTCTCGGGTCTCCACCGGACAGAACGGCCGGGCGCAGCGCCGCCGCGGCTCTCGTATCGCGGCTTCTCGCACGGTATTGCCCGGTCAGATGCCGAACCTCGGTCGCAGGCAGGGATGCGACAGCGTCCGCCAGCTCCGCGGACGACATGGTCGACAGCGGCTTGCGCTCGTTGCGGTCCGCGCGAATCTGGAAGTCGTAGATCCCTTGCGCAGGGTCCCCGAGTAGCGAAAACCCGGCCTCTGCCGGCAACTGCTCGACGATCGCCAACAGGAACTCCGCTCGGACGCCGACGACGTCCTGTACCTCGTCGACGATCAGATGTCCTACATCGTCGATCCGCCCCCAGCCCTCGTCGCGGAGCAGTCGTGTCGCCAGCGCAATTCGCCGGTCGAAGTCGCGGTCCTCGTACTCCTCCGTGCTGAGCTCACGCAGGAGCTCAGCCGCCAAGGAGTCCATCGTCTGCACACTGACCGGTCGGGTCCCCACGCGGGCTCGAAGTCGGGCGTCGGCAGCATGCACGGCGGCGTTCGAGAAGCTGATGACCAGCAGGCCGTCGACGGGATCGATGTCCTCGTCGTCGACGAGGTGCTCGACCAGGGCGGATACGACCTCGGTCTTGCCGGACCCAGGGCCAGCGATGACGATCTGACGTGTGTCGGCGACGATGTCGACCGCTGCGAGCTGGCTGTCGTCCAGCTGCGGCTCGGTCATCGTCTGCTCCACAGGTACTCGAACTCGTTGAAGGCGAGCAGATCGCCGTACTTCTGGAAGTTGTCGAGCACGTTGACAATCAGGACCTCCTCGGATCCGCCGTTCTTCGGGCCACGGAGACCACGCCCGATCATCTGTTGGTACACGTTCGGGCTGAAAGTCGGCCGCGCGACGTAAACGGCCTGCACCCTGGGTGCGTCGAAGCCTTGCGTCAGGACGTTGTAGTTCGTCAGCACCCGGATGCGTCCGGCCTTGAACTCGTCGATGTAGTGGCGTCGAGCGGCGGACTCGGTGTCGGCGGACACAGCCATGGCAGGAATCCCCCGGTGGGAAAGGAGTGCGGCGAGCACGCGCGCGTTTTCGACCGACGGCGCAAAGGCGAGCACTGTCCAGTCCGCGGGTTGGCCCGCGATCGAGTCCACGACGCGTAGGGTGCGCGTGAGGTCGGCACCGAGACGTTCGACCACTGCCGACGGGAGTCGCCGCGTCTGCTCGATCTCGGCGGCGTCCGATTCGGTCAAGTGGACGTCTGTCCCGCCGAGAATTTCGTGTCGTACCTGGGCGAGCACGCCCATGTCCTGCAGCTCTTCGTACGGATCTTCCTTCCGGAAGGCTCCGCGGTCGAGCCGGTTCTTGCCGTAGCGACCCGCCAGACGCTCGGTCTGTTCAGCAGACGTGCCACGGAACGGCGTCGCCGTGAGGCCTATCAACGGTCTCCGCTCTTCCGATCGCACACGACTGCTGCGGCCGAGCCATTCCAGCACTCGTGTGTACGACGGCGCGATCGAAGCGTGGGCCTCGTCGACCACGACGACCGAAGCCTCACGCAGCCAGTCGTACTCGTCACCCGACCTCGTGGTCAGGGAACTCAGCTTGTCGATTGTCGCGATCACCAACTGGAACACGCCCGGCTCTTCCGACACTTCGTTGGTCGCCCAGAGCCGACCGAGCCGCATCGGCAGCTGGGGACCGATGGCCCGCCACACGTAGGTCCAGGTCTCGGCAGCCTGCTCGCACAGTTCGTCGGTCTGGGCGATCCAGACCAGTGGAACTCTCGTGGACACGTCCTCGTCACGGGCGGCGTTGACGAGAGCCTCGATCGTGACCCGGGTCTTGCCCGCACCTGTCGGCAGCGACACCATCCCGCGATCGGGGCCCACTCGGCGCAGGAGCCCGGTGATGCGCTCGGTCACGAATTCCTGAAAGTCGTGAAGCGGGCTGAGGACGGCCGGACCGTCGATCATCTCGACCGCTGCGCGAGTCCCTCCGGGGAAGCCTGCCCAGTCGGGCGGGAAGCCCAGCGAGGCGACCCACTGCCGAGTCACGCGTCGACCGGCCCACTCGCGAGGAGGTTCCAGGCCACGGTCCTCAAGGGCCGGTCGCAGCTGCTTCAGGATGCCGACGCCGTGAACGGCACGCGCCAGGGCCGCGACCTCAGTGGGGACGGCGCCGCCACGATCCTGGTCGAGGATCTCGAGAGCCTGTGCGGGCACGCATCGCCGCAGGGCGTCAGAACCTACCGCGGCGACGAGGCGTGCATCGTCGTCCGTCGCACGCTTGATCTCGTTGCGGAGGTTGTTGGTGGCCGCCTGCTCGATCTGTCCGAGGACCTTCTCGATGCCTGCCTGACCGAGTTCGAGCCCCAGGACGGAGGAGATCTGTGCGAGCTGCTGGCGCGGCGACGTCGCGGTCACAAGCAAGGTGTCGCCGTCGCGGCGGGCATCGATCGGGTGCGCGACCTGCCCGCGCGGTGTGGCGATCATCTTCACGATGCGACCGGCAGGTTGGAGCTTGAGCTCCTGGTCGGCCAGGTCGAGATGGAGCTTCAAAGGCGGGTAGATGTCGGTGAGGTAGCTCCATTCACCGGATGTCTCGATGAGGATCTCCTCCTGAAGGAGGTCCTTGCCCCTGGGCATCTTCCAAGCCTCGACGAAGCGCTCGACATCGTCGTGGTCGACCGCCATCAGAGCGGGAACCTGGGCCTCGAGCATCGACTCGTAGACGGCTGGTTCGTCGGTGACACCGATGTTTCCGACATCCACCGACTGGAGCTGTGTTCCGACGCGAACCACCAACTTGTCGCAGGTTATTCGTCCCGGCAGCCAAGAGTAGAAAGCTGCGCGCCGGGTGTCGTCGCCCGGTCCGCGCCAGGTGTCCGCCGTCTCCTTGAGCGCCACCCATTCAGCGGTGGGTAGGTCCTCGGGGTCGGACTTGACGGCCAACGCCGTGGCCCACTCCTCGGACAACTCAACGGCAGGCAGTGTCGTGGCGTCCACGGCGTCGCTCGCCTTCAGCACGGCAGTCACAGGGCGGATGCCGAACGTGGTGGGCAGGCGACCGTGCCGGGCGAGGAACCACGTCTCAGGAGCGCTCAGCGTGCCTGATCCAAATCCTGCGTTGCTCGCGTGGCGTGCATGCCACCGGGTCGGCACCGGCCGCGAGAGAAGATGCTTGGTCGCCGCCGCAATGCCTTCCGGGCTGAGCGACAGGATGGGCGCCAGCGGCCATGGTGGCGATGCGCCCTTCGCACCTGGCGTGATCTGGATCTTCGAGAACTCCGGTTTGCTCGCGTTGCGGGACTGGGCTTTGACGAAGGCCCCTCGCATCTCGTCCTCATAAAAGCTGAACCAAGCCTCTCGTGGAGCCTTGTGTCGCCAGACCGGAGCGTCGACCGCTCCGACTTCGTGCAACAGATCCGCGTCGCGAGCGTGGAACCGTGGATCGATGACGCGGTCGCGGTCACGGCTGACATCCGCGGGAATGATTCGACCTGCCAGGTAGACCTGCCCGACCGGACGCCACGTCCCTGCGGCGGTTCGTATCCGCACGTGCTGTTCGAGGTGCTCACCGAGATCCTCGGAGAGGATTCTGATCGCGGTCTCCATCGGGACCTCACGCAGCACAGCGAAGATGCCGGGCCAGATTCCTGCCGGGTTCTTGAGCCCCGCCGACGTCCTGGCCAGGGCGAGCAGCCGATGAAGTTCGCCACTCCGGTCCATGACGACGATTCCCAGCCTTTGCAGTGCGTCGCGCACCGCAGGCAGTGCAGCCAGCTCGGGATCGACGAAGTCCACGTCCGACGTTTGATCACCGTCGACACGAACGAATACCTGCCCCTTGGCAGGTGCTCTCAGCTCGCCGTCCTCAAGACGGATGATCTTCGCTCTGCGCACGCCGACGAGCGCCTCGGTAAACCTTGTGTCCCTCGCGGCCTGTGCGTCGTCCACGATGCGTGCCGCCAAGAGGATCGCTGCTGCCGACGCAGCGGCACTGCCGTCCGTGACCAGTGCCTCGAGCCATTCGTCGACCCCGGCGGCGCTCTGTGCATCGCCGTCGTCGAGACGGTCCGAGAGCATCAGTCTGACGACCTTCTTACGGCGCTCAGGACTGCTGTAGGCGCTGGGGTGAAGCCACTTGTCAACAGGGGCATTGTCGATCGCGGCCCACTGTGCCAGCCATTCCGTCGGGACGTCACCGACCCATTTCAACGCGGCCGGGGTCTTGAGGACGTTGTTGCCGTCGGGCAGCGATGGCACGCTCCGCAGTCGGCGGAAGATCGGTTCGTTGATCTCGCGATCGACCCAGTTGCGCGGTTCCAGGCCTCGCGCCGGCATGGCGTCGATGGCCGCAACCGCCTCATCGGTGCCGCTCATCACCTGGATCGCGTCGCTGAACAGCTTCGGCAGCTTCTCGAGGAGCTCGTGGTTGAAGTCGCCCTCGAGCAGGCCGGTCCGGTCGTCGCTCAGCTTCCACGGAGCGTTGACCAAGCCTGCCAACGTGGTCTCGAAATGAGTGGGGAAGTAGGCCCACAACCTTCCGAGCCGACTTCCCGGCGGAATCGGCAGGGCGTACTGCACCTCGACCTGCCGACGAGCTGCGACATGACCGCCCTCTTCCCGTGCGGCCGGACTGGGGCGGTGCACCTCACGAGTCATCGACCAGCGAGTAGTTCTTCCACCGGACCTGAGCAGCACAGTTCGGTCCGGTTGCACCTCTTGACCGATCTTGCGATCACCGAGCCTGGGCTTGGTGCCGGCGGCTGTGTTTCGGTCGTCGTCCGCGAGGTTCCGCAGTCGCGCCTGTGTGATGTGCGGGGAGAACAGCATGAATTCTGCGGGAAATTGGTACAGACGCTCCGACAGCAGGTGGCTCGAGACCGACAACGGAAGCACGACCACCGTGCTCGCCCACTCCATGAAATCGCGCAGATGGGTGTCCTGCGCGCCCTCTACACCTGGGTCGAGGGTGCGAGCCAACCGCATCGTCGGATACCGAGGAAAATCGAAGCCTGCATTCTCGAGAGTTCGCGCCGCCCAGGCCTTGTCGAAGCCGAACGACACGGTACGGCTGAGGACCATCGGCCGGCCGGAAATCGCCAGGACCGACTTGAAGCCGATGCCGAACTTGCCGATCTTCTGGTCGTCCTTCGTGGAGATGTCCGAGGCCATGATCGACCGGACGCCTTCCTCGTCGAAAGGCTCGCCGTCGTTCGCGACGTACAGGGTGTCCTGAGTGAGGAGCACCTCCACCCGTGTGCCGCCACGTCGGGCCGCATCGGAGGCGTTCTGGAGCAGCTCCTCAAGTTGTCTGGTGGCGTATCCCCCCTCGGAGATACGTCGCTCGTTGTTCGCGTCCTGGAGGACGCGGCTGGGGTCCTCGGAATACACGTTCAGGCAGATCTCAGTCTGCCCCCGGACGACTTTCGCGAGCTCCGTATCGCCGCGCTCCCAACCGTGCACCCCGACCTCCAACCGCAACGAACCGTCACCGGCCCTCGAAACCTGCGCCGGCCCGGATCGATGATGTGAAACCGGCTTCTGATGGACACCGCGCAGCGTCCGCGTGGCCGAGTTCACAACCACTCGGCAGGATGTTCCGCCTCACCGGACAGTCCACCCGGGCGCGCATAGCACGCGGGCGCCGAGCTACTCGCCGTCCGCAACCGCTAGATTTACTGGCGTCTCAGAGGCAGATACGCGGCCCTGGGAGGCACTGCACCGAGGCCAAGCCTTGTCGAGAGCACGATATGAGGTCCGGCGGACACTCTCGGTCATCTCGCTGCTCATACGGAGCACCCAGAACCTGTGACCACGCTTGCGAACCCTCAAGTAGAGTCCGTCCGCCGTGTAATTGCGGTATCCGATCGTCCTATTCGCGACCATCTGGTTCCCCCCACAGGAATCGGCGCGACGGCGAGCACCTGCCTCACCGATTACCCCTGGCACTATGCACTGACTACGCTGCGTTGCCAAGAGGCTAATCACAGATAGTTATCTTCATCGCCGCAGATCTCTGGTGCACGGTTATCGGACGGCAAGTCCGGCATTCAACGCTCCACACAGTCCGCTGATGACGCAGTGGCGACCGGCCTGCGGGTCTGCCTGCCGGGACTACTCGGACTGCCTCCGCGAGTGTCCCCGGGCCATTCGGTCCGCGCCTTGATGTCATTCAGCACGTGCGCCGCCACACGCACCGCCGGCCATACCCGGTGCTGGCTGGCCACCTACCAACGCCGTCGTTCCCCAGAACCGGCGCAAGTCTCATAACAAGGCCGACACCAGCAATCTCTCAAAGGTGCTTAGTACACATCCCATCGGTATGCTGCACGCCTTGCTGGAGCCTAGAAGCTCGCTGCTCCTCACTCGCCTCCGCCGACGCCGCGAGCAGAACAGCTTGTAGCGGTTCCCGAAAGCACAGCCGACATCCACTCGCGCCCTTGCATCGGCGACCGGCCGGACCCATTTGCTCAGACCCGACGCTGGGCCACGGCACCCCACCATCTCGATCCAATGCCGTGGTCCAGATAGCCAACCCCACAATCTGGCCCGCCGGCATCGGTGAGATCAGCAGATCGCACTCGATTTGCGCTGAAGACCGAGGCGAGCAGCCCTTTCCGACCCGCTACCAGCCGCGCTCGGCGAGGCGGTGCGGCTGGGGGATCTCGTCGACGTTGATGCCGACCATGGCCTCGCCCAGACCGCGGGAGACCTTGGCGATCACGTCGGGGTCGTCGTGGAACGTGGTGGCCTTGACGATCGCCTCGGCGCGCTGGGCCGGGTTGCCCGACTTGAAGATGCCGGAACCGACGAACACGCCCTCGGCGCCGAGCTGCATCATCATCGCGGCGTCGGCCGGGGTGGCGATGCCGCCGGCGGTGAACAGCACCACCGGGAGCTTGCCGAGCGCGGCGACCTCCTTGACCAGCTCGTACGGCGCCTGCAGCTCCTTTGCGGCGACGTAGAGCTCGTCCTCGGGGAGGTTCTGCAGCTTGCGGATCTCCTGGCGGATCTGGCGCATGTGCGTCGTCGCGTTGGACACGTCACCGGTGCCGGCCTCGCCCTTGGAGCGGATCATCGCCGCGCCCTCGGTGATCCGGCGCAGCGCCTCGCCAAGGTTGGTCGCACCGCAGACGAACGGCACGGTGAACTGCCACTTGTCGATGTGGTTGGCGTAATCGGCCGGGGTGAGCACCTCGGACTCGTCGATGTAGTCCACGCCGAGGCTCTGCAGCACCTGCGCCTCGACGAAGTGACCGATCCGGGCCTTGGCCATCACCGGGATCGACACCGAGGCGATGATGCGGTCGATCATGTCCGGGTCGCTCATCCGGGACACGCCACCCTGCGCGCGGATGTCGGCGGGGACCCGCTCCAGCGCCATCACCGCGACCGCACCGGCGTCCTCGGCGATCTTGGCCTGCTCGGCGGTGACGACGTCCATGATCACGCCGCCCTTGAGCATCTCCGCCATACCGCGCTTGACCTTGGCCGTACCGGTCTGGGGAGTCTGGTTCTCGGTCACTGCTTCCTCCTGGTCGTGGGGCTCACTGTCCAGGTTAGGTGGCGGGCGGCATCGATCTTCAGTCCACCTTGGATCAAGTGGACTGGTTGATCGCCTGACCGAGCCGGGCGACCACGAGCCGCAGGGTCGACGGGGGCGCGGTGAACGGAATGCGGATGTGCCGGCGGTCGGTGCCGTCCGGGGTGAACAGGTCGCCGGCACCGAGCAAGAGGTTCTGTTCGCGGGCTTTGTCGAGCACTCGTCGGGCTCTGGTCTCGGTCAGCTCCAGCCAGAGCGTCATCCCACCGGTAGGCGTGGGCCAGGCCACACCGTCGAGTGTCTTCAGCCCGGCCTCCAGCGCGTTGAGGTTGGCTCGCAGCCTGGTACGGCGCCGACTGATCACCTTGTCGAGTCTGTGCAGGATGGCCTGGGCAAGGAGGTCGTCCAGCGCGCTGGGTGACGCCACGCTGAGCTGTGCGGCGGTGTTGATGCGTCTGCGCAGCTGTTTGCCGGTTCTGACCCAGCCGACGCGCAGTCCGCCCCAGACGATCTTGCTCAGCGATCCCACGCTGACTGTGCGCGGGTAGCGGCTCAGTGGCTCGGCCTGTTGACCACTGGCCAGCCAGAGCGGTCGCATGGTCTCGTCGCTGATCAGGGCGGCGCCGTACCGCCGGGCGATCTCGACTACCGCTGTACGACGATCAGCCGGGAGGCTGAGCCCGGTTGGGTTGTGGTTGTCGGCCTGGAGGTAGATGACCTTCGGGCGGTGCCGCCTGCACAGGTGTGCGAGCTGGTCGGTGTCCCAAACGCCCGCCGGCCACCCAGCGACGTCCAGCCGGTGCTTTCGGAGCAGGTCGAAGGCAGCTGGGTACGTCGGGGTCTCGGTGATCGCCACGCCCGGTCCGAGATCCAGTCCGGCCAGTGCGGCGTTCAAACCGGCCGCTGCGCCGACTGTCAGCGTGAGTTGATCGGGCTCGGTGGGCACGCCTTCTGTAGTCAGCCTGGCGGCTAGTGCCGCCCGAAGCTCCAGCGAACCACCCGGCGGGGGCCCGTCACCACCCATGGCCTGCGGGAGGCCGTCCTCGATGATCTGGGCAGCCGCCTCGGCCACGTCATGCGGTGCCGCGGTGGTTGCGAACCGCAGGTCCAGCACGGGCTGGTCCCCCGCCGTCACCGTCGACGCCGGCGCAATCGGGTCCAGCAGCCGGTCGAGCGGCCGGATCACGGTCCCGGAACCACGCTTGGTCTCCAGCACCCCGTCGTTCCGGAGATTGTCCAGCGCCCGTACGACGGTCACCCGGCTGAGGTTGAGCCGCTCCGCCAGCACCCGCTCCGACGGCAGCCGAGACCCGATCGACAGGTCCCCCCGCTCGATCCGCCGCAACACCAGCGCCTCGACCTGCTCGGTCTTCGTCCCATCCGCCGAATCAAGATCCGCCGCCCGCCACATAAGTCCAGTCTCCCACCACTGGCCTGCTATCCCCTGCCCCCACCACCCGGTCCCTGCACCGATCACCTCGTGCACCATCCGTCCCCCCGGTCGACTTTGCGGGGGGCTCGAGGTGGAGTGCGGGGTTGTCGGTGGGGGGTGTGAGGATCTGGGTATGGACGAGCGGTGGGCGATTGCGCCGGAGGAGGATGGCGGGGCGGTTCTCGTCGCGCTGCATCCGGACGGGCAGCCTGCCGGCGAGATCGTGCGCGAGCCGGACCTCGTCGCCGCGGTTGCGTCCCGCCCGCAGGTGACGCGGTGGGTCTGGCGATCGTCTGCGGAGATCTATCCCCGGTTGCTGGCCAACGGCGTCCGGGTTGAGCGTTGCTACGACCTGGAGAACTCCGAAGGTCTTCTGTTGGGTCACGAGGGCCGTCTCGGCGAACCACGGTCGGCCGCCGCCGCCTGGGCGCGGCTGACTGGCGCCCCGGTCCCACCCGATCCGCCACTGCGTGGCGTCGTACCAGGCGAGCAGTCTTCTCTCTTCGAGGTCACTGCGGAGCCCGTCCCGTTCGAGGCACTGCTCCGGGTGTACGCCGATCAACTTCGACGGCACCAACTGGCCGAGTATCCGGACCGGATGCGGTTGCTCACGGCATCGGAATCCTCGGGGATGCTGATCGCAGCCGAGATGGACCGCGCCGGGTTGCCGTGGAGCGCCGACGCGCATCGACAGCTGTTGACCGAGCTCCTGGGCGATCGGTTCGGCGGCACTGGCGAGCCACGCCGCCTGACCGAGCTCGCCGACGAGGTGTCCGCGGCCTTTGGTCGGCGGGTGCGCCCGGACCTACCTGCCGACGTACTGAAGGCCTTCAAGCAGGCGGGTTATCAGCTCAAGTCGACCCGGCGCTGGGAGCTCGAGACGATCGACCACCCGGCCGTTGCGCCGCTGGTCGAGTACAAGAAGCTCTACCGGATCTACACCGCGAACGGGTGGAGCTGGCTGCACGACTGGGTCCACGACGGTCGCTTCCGGCCGGGCTTCGTTCCTGGCGGGACTGTCTCCGGGCGCTGGATCACCAACGGTGGTGGCGGTCTCCAGATTCCTAAGGTGATCCGTCGCGCAGTGGTCGCCGATCCCGGCTGGCGGTTGGTGGTGGCCGATGCGTCCCAGCTGGAGCCGCGCATTCTCGCTGCGATCTCCCGCGATCCTGCGTTGATGGAGGTCGCGAGTGATCCCGGTGACCTCTACAAAGCCGTGTCGGACCAGGCGTTCTCGGGTGATCGCGCACAGGCGAAGATCGCCGTACTGGGCGCCATCTACGGCCAGACGTCCGGCGACGGGCTCAAGAACCTGGCCATGCTCCGGAAGCGATTCCCATTGGCCGTCGCCTACGTGGACGACGCCGCCCGAGCCGGCGAAGAAGGCCGTCTGGTCCGCACCTGGCTGGGCCGAACCAGCCCACCCACCGGCCACCCGCTGGACGAGGCAACCCTCGAAGGTCCCCCGGCCGAAGATCTCCCCACCGACGCCCGCAAAGCCCGAGCCTGGGGCCGCTTCACCCGAAACTTCGTAGTCCAAGGCAGCGCCGCCGACTGGGCCCTCCTGATGCTGGCGGCCCTCCGCCAGTCCCTGACCGGCATGAAGGCGGAGCTGGTCTTCTTCCAGCACGACGAGGTCATCATCCACTGCCCCGCCGACGAGACCCCCGCCGTCACCAACGCCATCCAGTCCGCCAGCAACACCGCCGGCACCCTCACCTTCGGCCAAACCCCCACCAACTTCGCCTTCACCACCGCCACCGTAGACAACTACGCCGACGCCAAGTAGTCCGCAGTGAGGTCGGCAGAGCGCGGTGAAGTGTGGGTACTTGGAACCGACTGGTGCTCCGGGACGCGGAACGGGTTGCGGGACGGCTGCGTCTGACGGGCCGTGGGGCGTAATCGAAATGATGCTTTGGACCGGGTATCGGCGACTTGACGACCGCAGTATGTTCTGCGGGTCTCGTCAGGACCTAACAGAGGAGTGACGTCATGGCATTCGGGAGGAAGGGGCGCGAAGAGCGTCTCAACGTGCTTCAGAACGGCGGACAGTTGTCAGGGCGCAAGGCCAAGAAGCTTGCCCGGGAGCAGGGCCGCGGCCGTGTGATCGACGGCAAGGTCTACAACACCAAGGGCAAGGTCATCAAGGACTTCAACCAAGGGAAGTAGCCAGAGCCGGCCGATCCGGGGCGACACTGCCCTCACGGGCCGTCCGGCCAAGAAGGCCACCCGGTCCGGTGGTCTGGGTGACGACGGCAAGGTTCAGGACACCGTCGGCCGGGTGACCGGCGACTACTCCAAGCGCACCCCAAGCGGTACAACGAGTACGGCGGCTGAGCAGTGAACAACGCCCCGGTGATGCCACGCGCGTCACCGGGGCGGCGTCTTTTGTGACCAGGTCGCCATGGCCGGAGTTGGCCTCGCGAGAATTCTCCGGACTGCCGGCAAGTAGTGGTCTAAATTCCCGGAAACAACTGGTCTAATCGACGAGTCTCTCCCAGTTTCTCTCGATTGATCAGGTAGTTGCCTAGAGCCAATGACCCTTTGCTTCGATAGTTTCAAGACATTCGTTCGGCAAACACAGAAAGTAGGGCGACGACATGGCTTGGGGCGACAAGAAGCGCGAGCAGAAGGCCGCGAAGGAACGCGGTAAGGACCAGGACGCCGCTTCGGAACTGAAGGGCAAGATGGCGCTCGGCGGCAAGATGTCCGGCAAGCAGGCCGCACGCGCCGCCAGGGCGATCAACCAGGGCCGGGGCTAGGGCGAAAGAGCGACACTGTGTTCGGCAGCAAGAAGGAAGCGCCCAAGAAGGGCAAGAAGAAGATGTCCAGGCGCGACTCCAAGGCGGTCGGCAAAGTTGGAGGACGCCATGGAGAACGGCGGCGTGATGAAGGGCCGTCAGGCCGCGCGCGCCGCGCGGGCAATGAACAAACGAGGCTTGGGTTAGCTGCGCAATTCGGCCGGCAGGCCGAATTGCGCGGCGTTGGTAGTTTCGTACGCGGTGATTTCTGCGATCAATCGGCCTTCCAGTCGAAAGATGTCAAGGCCGAAAAGATGGAAGCCGCCGGTAGCCGCAGGCCGGCGGAGGTAGGCGGCGAGGGTGGGTTGGCGGTTGACGGTGCAGGGGAGGAACCGCCACTCGCCTCGGTAGGCCGGGGTGAGGTTGGGGATCAGCGAGCGCAGTGCGTCCTCGCGGCCCTCGAACCAGAAGGGGTACGGCGGCATCGTGATGCGGATGTCCTCGTGCATCAGGGCGGCCAGGGCCGACGGGTCGGCGGAGTCCCACGCGGCCATGTAGCGCTTCAGGAGTTGCTGCTCGTCGGCGGAAGCATCCTGGGCGGACCACTCGGTGCGGTGGGAGGGGAGGTGGTCGCGGAGGACCGGGCGGGCTCGTTGGAGGGCTGAATTGACTGCAGCTACTGACAGGTCGACGGCCTCCGCGGTTTCGCGGGCGGACCAGCCGAGGACGTCGCGGAAGATCAACACGGCACGCTGGCGGGGTGGAAGGTGCTGGATCGCCAGCAGGAAGGCGAGTTCGATGGTCTCGCGGCGGATCGCGACAGCGTCGGGTTCCTCGGCGCGGTCGAGGAGTACGTCGGGGAACGGCTGCAGCCACGGCACATCCGCGCGCGCCGGTAGCGCGATACTCGGGAAGGACGCGGGCTCGAGCTGGTGCGGGAGGACTCGTTGCGGACGGCGTACGTCGTCGATGCAGGCGTTGGTCGCGATTCGATAGAGCCAGGCGCGCAACGACGAACGGCCCTCGAAGTCGTCGCGCCGGTGCCAGGCGCGCAGGAACGTCTCCTGGACCATGTCCTCGGCATCGTCGTACGAGCCGAG
The DNA here is from genome assembly GCF_040680855.1 of Kribbella sp. NPDC051952. NCBI lineage: Bacteria > Bacillati > Actinomycetota > Actinomycetes > Propionibacteriales > Kribbellaceae > Kribbella > Kribbella sp. NPDC051952. Next base: position 47,317 of record NZ_JBFAXQ010000025.1, on the reverse strand, counting down.
CATCCGGTAGCAGTGCACCCGCAGCTCGTGCCGGTAGCGCTCGGCGTCCTCCAGGTCGGCGTCCTCCAGGAAGGTCAACTCCCGTCCTTCAGTTCGATCGTCGACGGCATCGACGCGTGCCCGGCGAGGCGGAACCAGCTGACCAGTCGGCGTTGGCGGAGGTCGCGCGTCGACACCACGATGTCGTTGTGGAACCGGCGCGCCAACTGGACCCGCCGCATGGCCAGTCCCAGTTCACCGGACCATGGTTCCACGTCGGTGCCGGTGGCATGGATGGCGCGGGTGAGCGCGGACTCGGCCTGCTCGCGCTGCTCGGTCCAGAGCAAGGCCGCCGTACGGGCGCGATGGGCCGCGTCGAGGAGTAGGAGCGAGGACGCCGGGTCGAGGATGCCCGCACCGGCCAGCTCGGCGACCAGGGCCGACCGGCGGGCGAGCTCGGTCTCCAAGGAGGCCCGGGCGAAGTCGACCCGGTTGTGCAGGCGATCCAGGCGGCCGGCGGTCCAGCTCGCGTAGGCGCCGAACAGCAGCAGTACGACGCCGATCGCGAGCAACGCCCAGGACACCTTCACGGTCCTATTCGATCATCGATTACGGAGCGCTGACGGTCCGGCCGAATCCGGTAGTCGCCGCAGTGCGCGCCACTAGCGTCGGGACCATGGCTGATATCGGTGTGATCGGTGGATCGGGCTTCTACGAGTTCCTGGACGACGCGCGGACCGTCGAGGTCGAGACGCCGTTCGGAGCGCCCAGCGAGCCCCCCGTGGTGGGCGATCTGGACGGCCGCGAGGTCGCGTTCATCCCCCGGCACGGCGCCGATCATCGCTTCCCGCCCCACCGGGTCAACTACCGCGCCAACCTGTGGGCCCTGCGCGAGCTCGGCGTACGACAGGTGCTCGCACCGTGCGCGGTCGGCTCGCTCAAGCCCGAGCTCGTGCCCGGCACCTTCGTCGTCCCCGATCAGTACGTCGACCGCACCTGGGGCCGGGCCCATACGGTGTACGACGAAGCCCCCGTCGTACACACCTCCGTGGCCGATCCGTACTGCCCGACCGGCCGGGCCACGGTGATTGCCACCGGCAACGTCATCGGTGAAGGCACACTCGTGGTGATCAACGGCCCGAGATTCTCGACCCGCGCGGAATCCCAATGGCACGCGGCCCAAGGCTGGTCGGTCGTCGGGATGACCGGCGCACCCGAAGCCTCGATCGCCCGGGAACTCGCGCTCTGCTACACGTCGATCGCGGTCGTCACGGATCACGACGCGGGCCTCGAGACCGGGACGGGCGTGACGGAGGCTGAGGTGTACGCGACCTTCAAGCACAGCATGGTGCGGTTGCAGGACGTCCTCCGAGAGGTGATCGGCCAACTCCCCAAGCCGGATGCCGACTGCACCTGCCGGCACGCACTCGACGGGACGGCCGCGCAATGAGAGTCCTCCTGACCGGCGGCGCCGGGTTCATCGGGCAGCACGTCCACCACCAACTCGTTGCCGAGGGCCACGAGGTCGTCGTCCTCGACTCCTTCCGCCCCGACGTCCACGCACACAAGCCGGAGCCGCGCCCTGGACTGATCATCGGCGACGTCCGCGACGCCGAGACCGTCCGGCGAGCGCTCGACGGGATCGACACCGTGATCCACCTCGCCGCGAAGGTCGGGCTCGGCGTCGACCTCGACGACCTGGACGACTACGTCTCCAGCAACAGCCTCGGTACGGCGGTACTCCTGCGGCAGCTCGCACACGCGAAGATCCAGCACCTCGTCTACGCCAGCTCGATGGTCGTGTACGGCGAGGGCCGTTACGACTGTGCCGTCCACGGGCAGGTCGCGCCCGGGCCGCGCCGTACCGAGGATCTCGACGCCGGACGGTTCGAGCCACCCTGTCCGATCTGCAGCAAGCAGCTCCAGCCCGGCCTGGTCGAGGAGGACGCCGTACTCGATCCGCGGAACGCCTATGCGGCCAGCAAGCTCAACGGCGAGCACCTCGGCGCATCCTGGGCCCGCGAGACCGGCGGGCACATCACCGCCCTCCGCTTCCACAACGTCTACGGGCCGGGTATGCCGCGGAACACGCCGTACGCCGGAGTCGCGGCGATATTCCGCTCGATGCTCGAATCCAACCAGGCACCGCGGGTCTTTGAGGACGGACGCCAGCGCCGCGACTTCATCCACGTCCGCGACATCGCCGCGGCCGTCACGATGGCGGCGGGTGCCCTCCTCCACCAACCGCCCGTCACCGCCTACAACGTCGGCAGCGGCACCATCCACACCATCGGCGATGTCGCCACTGAGCTTTCCCGCGCGTATGACGGCCCGCCGCCGATCGTCACCGGTCAGTACCGCCTGGGCGACGTCCGCCACATCACGGCGTCCTCGGACCGCCTTCGCCACGACCTGGGCTGGAAGCCGGCCTACGACCTCACCACCGGCCTGGCCGACCTACTGAGTGCTGGGTAGATCGATCTGGAAGGCGCAGCCGCCGTCGATGTTGCTAACGGCAATCTTGCCGTCGTGCGATTCGACCACGCCGCGAGCGATCGCCAGACCCAGACCGCCGCCGCTCGAAGCACCGGCTTCTGGGGTCCGTTGTTCGTCCCCGCGCCAGCCGATGTCGAAGACACGGTCGAGGTCGTCGGTAGGAATGCCACCGCAGCCGTCGGTGACGGCCAGCCGGACCCGGCCGTCGGATTCACGGTCGACGGCGACCGTGACAGTTCCGCCGGGAGCGGTATGGCGGATCGCGTTGCCCACCAGGTTGGTCACCGCACGGGTCAGTTCATCCGGATCGCCTTGGACCGCAAGCCGATCGTCATCAACAGGGGTCGACACGGACAGCTGGACACCAGACGAGCGCGCGTGCTCGTTGTTCTCCCCCGCCACGTCCTCGGCCAGCTCCCGCAGACTGACCGCAGATCGGCGCCGAGGCAGTGGCGCCGCGGACAACCGGGAAAGCTCGAACAGGTCATCGACCAGCCCGGTCATCCGATCGACCGTCGCCCGCATCTGCCGCAGCGCACCGGGTACGTCGTCGATCACGCCGTCCTCGAGCCCCTCCGACACGGCCCGCAACCCGGCCAGCGGCGTCCGCAGATCGTGGGACATGAAGGCCACCAGCTCGCGCCGGCTCGCTTCCAATGCCCGCTCACGGTCGTGCGACGCGGACAGCTTGCGACGCGTCATCTCCAACTCGTCCGTCAGCTCCGCCAACTCGGCCGGGACCGCACCGGCGAGCGCAACCGGAGCGTCGTACGACGTCCCCAGGTGACGCAACCGCCGGCCGACATCCCGCGACCCCGTGCTGATCCAATGCCCGAGCAGAACCGACATTCCCAGCCCGAGCAGGGCCGCGAATGCCAGCGTCCACAGCACCACCCACGAGTCGTGCGAGGAGATGAACATCGCCCGCACGCTCTGCAGCACCGCCGCGAGCGCGGCCGCCATTGGAGCCAGCGCCACCACGATCATCGTGATCCGCAACGAACGCCGCCGGAACTGCCACAGAATCGCGGCACCGAGCGCGGCGACCACCAAGGTCCACAGCGTGGTCAGCGCCAGGATCGTGAACATGTCCTTGTTCATTCGGCATCTCCGACGAACCGGTAGCCGGTCCGTGGCACCGTGAGGACGAGCCGCGGATCCGACGGATCCACCTCGATCTTCTCCCGCAACCGCCGTACATGGACCGTCACAGTCGAGGAGTCACCGAAGTCCCAGCCCCACACGCGACGCAACAGCTCGGCCTTCGTGTACGCCTTGCCCGGATGCGACACCAGGAACGCCAGCAGGTCGAACTCGCGGTGCGTCAGCGACAGCTCGACCTCGTTCAGATACGCACGCCGCGCCGCCGTGTCGACCGTGATCGGACCCGCGCTCAGCTTTGTCGGCGTCAGATCGAGCCCGGCCAGCCGTTCCTCGCGCCGCAGCATCGCCTGCACCCGGAGCGTCAGCTCGCGCGGGCTGAACGGCTTGACCACGTAGTCGTCCGCGCCGACCTCCAGCCCGACCAGCCGGTCCTCCTCCTCGCCCCGTGCGGACAGCATGATCACCGCGGCCCCGTCGTCGGCCGCGCGCATCCGGCGCAGCACCTCGAGCCCGGACAGGCCGGGCAGCATGACGTCCAGTACGACGACCGACGGCTTCCACTGCTGCCACACTTCGACCGCGGCGACACCGTCGGCCACCACACGGGCGTCGTACCCGGCCTTGGTCAGGTACGCCGAGACGACGTTGGACACGGTCGGGTCGTCGTCGACCACGAGTACACGAGTTGCCACGGTCAGAGCCTAGATCGTCCTCGAGGTGCCGAGCCCGATCGGCACCATACCGACGTACGTCGTAAGCGAGCCGTAGTCACGACCTGCGCCCATCACGCAGCGTTTGTCCCTACGGTCGAAGGGTGTCAGTCGATCTCGTCCTGCCCTGCCTCAACGAGGCCGCGGCCCTGCCCTGGGTGCTCGAGCGGTTGCCCGCAGGCGTCCGGGCCGTTGTCGTCGACAACGGGTCCACCGACGGCTCACCGGAGGTGGCGGCGGGCTTCGGCGCGACGGTGGTCCACTGCGAGCTCAAGGGGTACGGCGCTGCCTGTCACGCGGGCCTGGAAGCGGCCGAGGCCGAGGTGGTTGCGTTCATGGACGCCGACGCATCCCTCGATCCACGGCAGCTGGACCGGGTCATCGAGCCGGTGCTGGCCGGGCGGGTGGACCTCATGATCGGTCGCCGTCGGCCGGTGTCGCGAGGCGCGTGGCCATGGCACCTCCGACTCGCGAATATCGAGCTGTCTCGTCGAATCAGACGCCGTACTGGAGTTCACCTCCACGATCTCGGACCGATGCGAGCCGGCCGGCGCACAGCACTCCTCCACCTAGGCCTGCAAGACCGAAGGTCCGGATACCCGCTGGAAACCGTGGTCCGCGCCGCCGACGCCGGTTGGCGGATCGCCGAGGTCGGGGTCGACTACCTCCCCCGCTCGGGTCGCTCCAAGGTCACGGGTACGCCGCTCGGCGCCGCGCGGGCCGTCCTCGACATGTCGAAGGTGCTGGCCGGATGACCCGCGGGACGTTGATCGTCATCGCGAAGGAGCCCGTGCCGGGACGGGTGAAGACACGGCTGCACAGCGAATTCACCGCTGCTGAGGCTGCAGCCCTGGCTCGGGCCTCGCTCGTGGACACATTGAGCGCCGTCCGCTCGACACCGGCTTCACATCGCGTACTAGCGCTCGACGGTGATCCCGGCCCTTGGCTGCCGGACGGCTTCGATGTGATCGCGCAACGCGGCGACGGGCTGGCGGAGCGGCTGGCCTCGGCCTTCGAGGACGCTTTCGACGGTACGCCGATGCTGCTCGTCGGGATGGATACCCCGCAGCTCACGCCCGAACTGCTGGGATTCCGATGGTCCGGGCACGACGCCGTACTCGGGCTGACTGACGATGGCGGCTACTGGTGCCTGGGGTTGCGGGTACCCGATCGCCGCGCGTTGGCCGGCGTACCGATGTCGACCGATCACACCGGGCGCGATCAGTTGCGACGGTTGCGGGCGTTGGGATTGCGCGTGCTCGTGCTGCCGACGTTGCGGGACATGGATACGCCGACGGACGCTGCGTTGATCGCTGCCGCCTATCCGTCGTTGCGAGTGTCGCGGCTGTATCAGCGGTTGCGGCATGCCGCGCATCCGGGGCTGCTGTTCGAGCAAGCGTTGGGCGGTACGGCGCGAGTCGTTGCCACGGGCATCGATGGCCGGACGGTGCCGGCGCTGTGCGAGGTGGAACGGTGGAAGGCACCCGCGGATGAGGTCGATCGACTGGCGTTGAGTCGGTGCGAAGGACCGGTCCTGGATATCGGGTGCGGTCCTGGGCGGATCGTGACTGCGCTGGCAGAACGTGGGATTCCGGCGCTGGGCGTCGACGTTTCGCCCCGAGCGGTGTCGCTCACCACTGCACGCGGCGCTGCGGCCCTCAGACGCCCGGTGCAGGATCGGCTGCCGGGCGAGGGGCGTTGGGGCAGTGTGCTGTTGATGGACGGCAACATCGGCATCGGCGGGGATCCGTCCGATTTGTTGCGCCGATGTGCCGAACTGGTGCGGCCGGACGGACTGGTGCTGGTCGAGGTCGATCCCGATGACGACCTCGACGACGAGGCGCCGATCGTACTGCGGAGCTCCACCGGCCGCCGGTCAACTCCGTTGCCATGGGCAAGGGTAGGCACCCGGGCAGTTCTCCGGCACGCCCGGCTGGCCAACCTCCATCCCACCGAAGACTGGCGAGCCGGCCGCCGAGCCTTCCTCGCCCTCCGCCGAACCGCGTGAAGTACGTCGGCGGTGGGATCGCGGTCGCGGCCTGCACTGCGGTGATCGTGACAGCAGCCGTTAACTGGCGGCCGAATCTCATCCTGCTCGTCGCAAGCCTGCTGGTGATGGGCGTGGTGTGGCGGCTCAAACGGTTGAGTGTGGCCGCCGTGGTGCTGGTGGCGGCGTTGTGTCAGCTCCCGGGGCTGACCCACGGGCCTATCACCAGTACGGACGCCTACCGGTACGTGTGGGACGGACGGGTGCAGCTGTCAGGCACTTCGCCGTACAGATACGTTCCGTTGGATGACAGGCTGGCGGGACTGCGGGATCCGGTGTTGTTTCCGGGGTTGCGGCCGGATCAGAAGTCCGGGCCGGTGCAGTCAGACATCGACGACCCGAGGACGCGGATCAATCGGCCCGGGGTGCCGACCATCTACCCACCGGTCGCGCAGGCCTATTTCACAGTGGTCGCGTTCCTCACGCCCTGGTCTGCCGGCACGCTAGGGCTCCAGATCGCGGCCGCATTGATCGCAATCGCGCTCACCTGGCTACTCGCCGTACAGAATCCACGCTGGGCGGCCTTGTGGGGTTGGTCACCGATCGTCGCCCTCGAAGCCGGTAGTGCCGCGCACGTTGACGTCCTCGCCGCACTCCTGATCGCGGCCGCCGTCATCATCGCGACCAGGCGACCGAAACTGGCTGCCGTCCTGCTCGGCGCGGCGGGTAGCGTCAAGCTGCTCCCCCTCCTCTTACTCCCCGCGTTCCGCGGCCGTCGGCCGCTAGTTGCCGTCGGCACCTTCATAACGTCGTACGTTCCACATCTCGTTGCCGTTGGCACCTTGGTACTCGGCTTCCTGCCCGGCTACCTCACCCAGGAAGGCTTCGACGACGGCAGCACGAGATTCGCGATTCTCGCGCTCCTGTTGCCTCCTGAGGCCCGTCAGGTCACCGCCGTGGCGCTCGCGCTCGCCGTGGCAACGGCTGCCTTCATCCGAGCCAGACACGAGCCGATCGCCCTCACCTGCTGCTGGCTGTACGGCGCCGCACTCCTGATCGCCACCCCCACCTACCCCTGGTACGGCCTCCCCCTGATCGCCCTCGCCGTCCTCGCCCGCCGGCCCGAATGGCTCGCCGTACCGATCGCGGCGTACCTGGCCTATGCCAGTTTCGGGCACGACATCCGCCAGGGCCTGATCCAGCTGGCCGCGGCTGTCATCGTTGTCATCGCGTTCACGATCCGTCACCGCACCACCACACCAAAGCCGTTTGACGCAGTGCCCGCCGCACACCAACACTGATCGGCGTGACGAAACGCATCGCTCTGGCGACCTCGGTCGACTTCCCCGAGCTGTACGAGCCGGACCTCCCGCTCGTCGACGAACTCCGCGCGGCCGGCCTCGAGCCGGTCGTCGAGATCTGGACCGACCCGGCCGTCGACTGGTCCGGGTACGACGCCGTCGTGCTGCGCTCGGTCTGGGACTACCACCGCCGGTACGACGAGTTCACCGCGTGGCTCGACCTGGTCGACAAGGCCGGCGTACCCGTGCTGAACGACAGCGACCTGGTCCGCTGGAATGCCGACAAGCACTACCTGCTCGAACTGCGCGAGCGCGGCGTGGCGATCGTCCCGTCCCAGATCGCGGCCGGCGCATGCCTGCGTGAGGTCGTCGCGGGTCTCAACGGCCAGGAGGTCGTCGTCAAGCCGATCGTCGGCGCCAGCGCACTGCACACGGTCCGTGGCGTGGCCGGCTCCCCCGAGCTCGACCAGGCGATGACCGACCTGCCGGATCTGGTGTACCTGGTCCAGCCGTTCCAGTCCGAGATCCTGACGGACGGCGAGTGGTCGCTGATGTTCATCGACGGCGAGTTCACCCACGCCGTCGTGAAGCGCCCGGCAGCTGGTGACTATCGGGTCCAGGAGCACCTCGGCGGCCACTCGATCAGCGCCGATCCGGCTCCGGCCGTACTGGAGAGCGCACGATCGGCCCTGCAGGCGGCAGGGAAGGCGCCGCTGTACGCACGGGTCGACGGTGTGGTCGTGAACAACCGCTTCCTGCTGATGGAGCTCGAGCTGATCGAGCCGTACCTGTTCCTCCCGCAATCACCGGAGGCAACGCGCAAGTTGGCCGCCGCGGTGGCCGCTCGCGTGCGGGAGACAGCGGCCGCATAAGGTCGGCGCATGCCCACGCTCGACGAGATCCGCCAGGCCGCGCGACAGCTCGACGGCCGTATCCACCGCACCCCGATCCTGACGTCGAGCGCGCTGAACGAGCGGTTCAACGGTGAGCTGCTGCTCAAGGCGGAGCTGTTCCAGAAGACCGGCAGCTTCAAGGTGCGCGGTTTACTGACCAAGCTGCTCCGGCTCAGCGCCGAAGAGCGTGAGCGCGGCGTGATCACGGTCTCGGCCGGGAACGCAGCCGGCGCGCTCGCTTGGGCAGCCCGGAACGCCGGGGTCCCGGCGACCGTGGTGATGGCGAAGACCGCCGTACCGGCGAAGATCGACGCGGCCCGCGGGTACGGCGCCACCGTCGAACTGGTCGAGGGTGACCTGATGGCCGAGTACGCGCGGATCCGGGACGAGCGCAAGCTCACCGGCGTGCACCCGTTCGACGACGAGGACGTGATCACCGGCCACGGCAGCCTCGGCCTGGAGTTGCTCGAGGATCACCCCGAGATCGACACCGTGCTCGTCCCGGTGGGTGGCGGCGGGCTGATCTCGGGCGTCGCCACCGCGGTGAAGCTGGTGAAGCCGGACATCCGCGTAATCGGTATCGAGCCCGAGCAGGCCGACGTGGTCAGCCGCAGCCTCGAGGCAGGCGAAGCTCGGACGCTCCCGACCGCGCGATCGATCGCCGACGGCCTTGCGGCACCGGTCTGTGGCACGCGGAATCTCCCGCTTATCCAGCAGTATGTCGACGGCGTCGTACGCGTGCGTGAAGACTCGCTGCTGGAGGCGACGCGGCTGGTGATGTCGCGGACCAAGCTCGCCCTCGAACCAGCCGCCGCGGCATCGTTCGCGGCGCTGATCGAGGGTCTCGAGCTGGACGGGGTCACCGCCGCCGTGATCAGCGGCGGCAACCTCGATGTGTCGAAGCTGATGCTCTAGGCGGTCGCGAGCCGGGCGTCGGATCTGACTCCGTCGCTCGGATCGTCGACCACGTCACCCTGACGAACCGGATCTTTCTCCGGCAGCAGGATGTCGCGCGACACCACCAGCATCAGCCACAGCGTGCCGGCCATCCGAAGGATCACGGAGAACCAGTAGATCCGGTCCGGCACGTTCGGATCCCCGGGCGCCAGGAATTGGGCCAGATGCATCCACACCAGCATCCAGTAGAAGCATTCGCAGGCCTGCCAGATCAGCCAGTCCCGCAACCGCGGCCGGGCCAGCGCCACCAGCGGCAGCAACCAGAGCACGTACTGCGGTGAGTACACCTTGTTGATCAGCAGGAACGCCGCGACCACCAGGAACGCGAGTTGCGCGAAGCGCGGCGGTCTGGGCGCCATCAGCCCGAGGATCGCGATCGACAGGCACAGCCCCGCGAAGATCACGATGTTCAGCTGGTTGACGTCCGCGACCTCGTGTTTGGCCAGCTTCAGCACGTACCAGATCGAGCCGTAGTCGCTCTCCCGCTGGTCGTTGAACGTCCAGAACGACATCCACTCGTTCTTGGCCAGCAGGTAGATCGGTGCGTTCACCAACCCCCACGCGAACACCGCGGCCACCAGCGCCTGGAACCACGGCCACAGCTTGCGACCGCGGATGCACACGATCAGCAGCGGCCCGAGCAGCAGGAACGGGTAGAACTTCGCCGCCGTCCCCAGCCCGAGCAGTACGCCGAACCACAACGGCCGGCCGCGTGACCACGCGAACATCGCCCCGGCCGTGAGTGCGACCGCGAACAGGTCCCAGTTGATCGTCGAAGTGAGCGCGAGCACTGGCGCGGCTGCGACGTACAGGGCGTCCAGGGGCTGTCCCCGGGCCGCACCTGGGCGGGATTCGACCCCGCGCGCGGTCGCGACGGTCAGGCCGACGATGACGAGCGCGCAGAGGAACAGCAGGACGAGGTTGACCAGGAAGAACACGCCCGCGGTGTCGCGCTTCTGCTCGACCGAGATGTCCTTCTTCGGGTCGCCGGTGATCACCCAGGTGATCCGCGCCGCGACCTCCATGAACCCACCGGTCAGCACCGGGTACTCGAGGACCGGGTAGTTGCCGGTGTCGAGGAACGGCCGGTTGCCCTCGGCGAACCCGCGCTCCTGGTACAGGAATCCGATGTCGGAGTAGCACAGCGCCTTGAACGGCCGCCAACTCTGCCGATCCCAGCCGGCCTCCATACACGGCGCCTTCTGCAGTACGCCGAGGCCGAACGTGATCGTGCACACCGCCAACGCGATCCGCAGCGGCGTCCACCAGGACGAGCTGAGCCGGGCGAACCGCCCCGACCGTCCACCGAGACCGACGGACAGCCCAGCGACGGCCGGATCGACCTCCGACGGCGTCTGCCGGTCCTGCGCGTCCTGGCTACGTGGTCCGGTCACGGTGGGCATCATCTCCTATCGGCTCACCTTGCGACCACCAGAGGTTACCCACAGGTGCCTGAACCTGAGCGCAGGCGGGCCCGCGTGCCGTCTGCGGCGAAGTGGTCCGGTCCGGATCGATGACGGACCTGGCCGGAGCTAAGGTCATCCGGTGGAGGACAGCTCAGGCGCCCGGGTGCAGCTCCGCTGCCTCGGCCCGTTCGAGCTCCGCATCGACGGTCAACCGATCGAACTGCCCGGAACGCGACCGCGCACGCTCCTGACGGCCTTGGCCCTGCGCGCCGGTCGGACCGTCACCGCCGACCAGCTCGCCACCGTCCTCTGGGGCGACGACGACCAGCCGGCCGATCCCCGCGCGAGCATCTACACCTTGGTCTCGCGCCTCCGCACTCGCCTCGGCGCAGACCTCGTCCATCGACACCCCGACGGTTACCGGCTGGGCCTGGCAGACGTCGACGCGATCCGGTTCGACCGTCTCCTCCAAGCGGGCCGGCTCGAAGACGCCATCCAGCTCTGGCGCGGTACGCCGTTCATCGGCCTCGCCTCCAGCTGGCTCGACCGCTACGAAACTCCCCAACTCACCGAGCGCTACCTCGACGCAGTAGAACGCCTCGCCGCCATCCCCGACACCGGCCAGCTCCCCAGACTGCTCGAACTCGCCACCGCCCACCCACTCCGCGAATCCCTCTGGCAGCGCCTGATCGTCGCCCTGGACGCCTGCGGCCGCACCGCCGAGGCCCTCGACCGGTACGACGAGATCCGCCGCCGGATCGCGGACGAGCTCGGCGTCGACCTGAGTCCCGGACTCCAGGCCGTCTACCAAAGCCTGCTCTCCCACGGATCGCAGCTCATCCCCCGCCAGCTCCCGAGTCCCGGCACCCAGCCCGTCGGCCGCGAGACCGAACTCAAGGCCCTCAACGAGGTCGCCGACCGAGACACTCACCGGATCGCAGTCATCATGGGCACGGCCGGGGTCGGCAAGACGACGCTCGCGGTGCACTGGGCGCAGCAGTACGCCGATCGCTTCCCGGACGGCCAGCTCTACGTCAACCTCCGCGGCTTCGAGCCCACCGCGAACCCGGTCTCCGCCGAGGACGCCGTACACGGGTTCCTCACCGCGCTGAACGTCCCGGTCAACACCATCCCGGCCGGCCTCGACGCCAAGGCCGCGCTCTTCCGCAGCTTCGTCGCCGACCGCGAACTGCTGATCCTCCTCGACAACGCCCGCACCGCCGACCAGGTCCGCCCCTTGCTCCCGGGTACGACGTCCTGCCTCGTCGTCATCACCACCCGGCTGCAACTCGACGGCGTGATCGCGGCCGGTGCGGAGCCGATCGTGCTCGACCTGCTCTCCCGTGACGCGGCCCGGCAACTCCTGATCGCGCGCCTCGGTCCGGATCGCGTTGGCACCGCCCCGACGGCGGTCGAGGAGATCATTCGGTACTGCGCCGGCCTCCCCCTCGCGCTCGCCCTCGTGGCCACCCGGGCCGCGATCCACCGCGACTTCGGCCTCGACACCATCGCCACCGAACTCCGCGACAGCCGACTCAACGTCCTGTCCGGCCCCGACACCCGCGTCGACGTCCGCGCCGTCTTCTCCTGGTCGTACGTCGATCTGCGCCCGGAGGCGGCGTACTTGTTCCGGCTGATCGGACGGCATCCGGGACCGGGTCTCTCGGCCGAGGCGGTTGCGGCCGTGCTCGACCGGCCGGCGTCCGAGGCAACCGTCGTACTGCGGGAGCTGCAGCGTGCGCATCTCATCGACGAGCCGCGGCCCGGCTGGTTCACGATGCACGACCTGCTGCGCGCTTATGCCCAGGACCTGCCGATCGAAGACGCAGACCGCACCGCCGAGCAGCGAATGCGGGACTTCTACTTGCGCGCGGCAACCACCGCGGCGGCCCGGTTGGACGCCGCCGACTTCGAGTGGTTCACGGCGGAGCGGTCAGCCCTGCTGGCGTTCCTGACTGCCACGCCTTCGAAGTTCTTGCCCGTTCTGCAGGACTATCTGGATCGCAGCGGGCACTGGCAGGACTGGATCGACGCCGGCGAGCTGACACTGGCCGACGCTCGTCAACGCCAGGACCTTGCCGCCGAGCGACACGCCCTGCTCGGTCTGGCGTTGGCCCACAACCGGCTGGAGAACTTCGCGGTGGCGGCCGACCTGGCCGCGCAGTGTCTCGCGGTCGCTCGCCGGATGAACGACGTACCGGCCGAGGCGCGGGCGCTGCGGGTGCTGAGCTTCGGGATCAGCAACCTCGGGCGGCACGACGAATCACTCGCGCTCGCTCGCGAATCGCTCGAGCTCTACACCGCGCTCGACGACGAACGCGAGATCGCCACCTGCCTGAATGCGATCGGCTGGGAACTCGCCCACCTCGACCGGCTCGACGAAGCGCAGCTCTCCTGCCGTGAGTCCGTCGTACGACTGGAGGCGCTGGGCGATCGGGCCAGCGTGGCCGCGACGTACGACAGCCTCGGTCACATCGCGGCCAGACTCGGTCAGCCGGTCGATGCCCTCAGCAACTATCGCGCCGCGGCCGAGCTCTACGAGCGCCTCGCGGATCGGTACCACGAGGCGCTGGCCCGGATGCGTCTCGCCGACGCGCTTGCCACGGCTGATCAGGACCCGCGTCCGGAGTACGACGTCGCACTGGCGCTCTTCACTCAGCTCCATCATCCGCAGGTTGCGGCGGTACGGGCGAAGTTGTCGGCCGTCGACGAGACATCAGCATGAGGGCTCCGGCCAGCAGCACCAAGCCCAGCAGGGCCGTCGCCCCAACAGCCAGGCCCATCCGGGCCCCGATGGGCCGGTAGACGCAGGACACCTCGGAGGCACCCGCGTTGACCGGGACCGCCAGCAGTCCGGCGCGCGTGCTGGATGCGATGGACGCGCGACCGTCGACCGAGCAGCGCCAGCCGTCGATCCGAATCGCGCCGATGACGACCGAACCGGCCGCACCCGGAGTGAGCCGGATGTCGATGCTGTGCCCGCCTACGCTCACCGCGGCCGGCTTGTTGGCGCTCAGCCGCCCCACTGCCGCGGTGAGCTGTCCGTGGTCCAGACACCCGATGGCAGCGGCCGGAAGCCGTGCCGTCCCGACCACTCGGACAGCCAGGTCGACGACACCGTTCGCGCCGACCTTCCCGATCCGTCGCATCGGTGCGCCGGAATAGACGCCCGGACGCTTCGCCTTCGGGTCCAGGTTGGTCACCCAGCGGTCCCCGTCGACCTGCACGTCGCCGATGAAGGTCGGCGCCGCGAGGTAGGCCTCCGTGCCGGGTCGACATGACGCGGTGAAGTGCGCTTCGGCCGGCTTGGCCGTACCCGGGGCCGGCGTGATCAGGAGAGTCTCCCGGCCGGAGATGCTGACGCCGGGCGAATTCTGCGGCTTCAGCTTCGGTACGGCGTAGACGTCGGCGCCGAGCGCACTCTCCTGCGGTCCGAACGGAGCCGGATCCGCCGACTGGTACGCCTTGGCCGGCCGCACGGTCACCAGCGGCGCGACCGCGTCGTTCTTGGCCAGCCGCGGTGAGGTCGCCACGCCGTCATCGCCCCCGGCGTCCTTCCCGACAACGACCCGGGCGCCGATCGAGAACACCGCGTCGACGACCGGGTTCTCCGGGTCGACGGTGGCCCGGCCGTACGAGCTGTACCCGAAGCCGAGGTCGAGCAACTCCCGGGAGATCGCGTCCGGGATCGTGCTCGAGTAGTACTGCGGTCCCTCGCCACCGATCAGCATCGGATCGTTCACCGTCAACGCCGCGCCAGGAGCCGACCGGTGCTGCGGCCAGTCGTTCGCTGACATCACCAGCGAACGGACCTCCGCATGCTCCTGCCCCCACGGCGCAGCGGCACTGAGGACCTTCCCGCGGGCCACATCGATCGCAACCGACGACAACGTCACCTCGACCAGTACGGCGCCAACCAGCAACGCCAGCGCACCACGTCGTACCCAGACCGGCAGCGGGCGGCGAGTGAGCAACCAGGCCAGCGCCGCGACAATCGTCAGAACCGGTACGACGACACGCGTGGTCGCCGTGACGTACCGGACGTTCCAAGTCACGGCGTACAGGACGAAGACCAGGACGGTCGGAGCCGCGACCGACACGACGCTGCGCAGACCCGACGCGACCGACATCCAGCCGACGATCACCAGCAGGCCGCCGATCACGAACGCCTGGCGGAACGGGCTGCCGTTCGGTGAGTCGAACCCGTGCCACACCTCGTGGGTGAACTCGATCTGCATGCTCAGCACCGTGAGCACCACCGTGACCGTCCAGACGATCCGCTCGCGGACCCGGATCGTCCGGTTGAACGGGAAGCTCAGCGCGAGCAGCAACATCAGCGTGCCGACGGCCAGCCCCGGACTTCTCCCGACGCCCTCGCTGCCCGGCAGCAGCCGGGACAGGAAGTCCACCCAGGAAATCGGCGTGAGCTCGGTCTTCGGGCTCGGCCGCGCGGCCCGGATCGCCTGGAACGTGGGCACGAGCAGCGGCGCCGCCAAGCCGATCCCGAGGCCTACGGCCACGATGCACCGCAGGGCGCCGGTCAGACGTTCGCGCCACGACACGGCTCCGTCGTACGACAGGAGCCGCGCCACGACGACGATCGCGGCGCCGATGGTCGCCATGTAGACCGTGTAGAAGTGCGAGGTCCACAGCAGCGCGATGACGAACGGCGTGACCAGCAGCGACGCGATCGACCGGCGCTGCAGGATCCACTCGCAGAGCAGGCAGATCACCGGAAACGCGACCATGCCGTTCAGCCAGACCGTCATGTAGGCGGCGTCGTCGATCGCCCAGGCACAGGCGCCGTACGACACCCCGGCCGCGATCGCCAGCCAGACCGGTCCGGTCGGGCGCAGCCGGCGCAGGTACGCCGTCATCGCGCCGGCGCCGAGCCCGATCGCGGCCACCGCGACCAGGAACAGCGCGAGGTCGATCCGGTCTCGCGGCAGGACGAGGGCGATCCACGAGAGCGTGGAACCGACGTACGCCATCATGTCGCCGAGGAACGGGACGCCGAACCCACTCGACCAGTTGAAGATCAGGTCGCCAGGCGCCTGGCCCGTGACGACGTCCCGCAGGTGTGCGTACATCGGGACGAACTGCTGACCGAGGTCGTTGGTGCTCCGAGCGCGATCGCCGAACGGGTACGTGCCGCGAATGATCCCGCTCGCCACGAAGGTCAGACTGGCGGCCACCCCGGCGACCAGGACAGGCCAGGCGTGCCGCAGGCGGCCGAAGGCGCGCCGCGGCACGGTCCACTCCTGCATCACGGCAGAACGACCCGCGCGGACTCGTCCCGGTCGAGCGCGACCGGCGCCGGAAGGTGCACCACCTCGGCCAGCGCCGCTGGGGCCGGGTGCTTGAGGTAGGTGAGCCGCGCCGCCTCGGCCCGATTCCGCCCGAGCGCGTCGAGCAGATACCCGAGCACCAGGATCAGGATCGCGATCAGCCCGATCGTCGAGGCCAGGATCGCGGTCGGGAACCGCGGCACCAGGCCACTGTCGAGGTACTCCAGTACGACCGGCACGCCGAGAATCAGCGCCACCAGACCGAACAGGCCGGCCACCACACTGTGGAACAGCGTGGGCTTCTCCAGCCGGGTCATATTCATGATCGAGCGAAGAATGCGTACGCCGTCGCGATAGGTGCGCAACTTGCTCTCACCACCGCTGGGCCGCTCCTTGTAACCGACCGGAATCTCCGCCACCGGCACCCGGAGATGCAGTGAGTGGATTGTCAACTCCGTTTCGATCTCGAACTCCTGCGAGAGCGCCGGGAACGACTTCACATAGCGATGCGAGAACGCCCGGTATCCACTCAGCATGTCGGTGATCTCCCGGCCGAACAGCGCCCCGGCGGCACCGGTCAGAACCCGGTTGCCGAAGGTGTGCCCCGGCCGGTACGCGGCCTCGTTCGAGTGTTTGCGTACGCCGACGACGTGGTCATAAGGCCCCGTCAGCAGCACCCGCACCAGCTCCGATGCCCGGGCCGCCTCGTAGGTGTCGTCGCCGTCGATCAACACATAGACGTCTGCTTCGACATCGGCGAAGGCCCGCCGGATGACGTTGCCCTTACCTTTGCGCGCAACATGCCGTACCACCGCGCCGGCGTCCGCGGCGATTGCCGCGGTGTCGTCGGTCGAGTTGTTGTCATACACATAGATCGTTGCCGTCGGCAGCGATGCCTGCAGCTCCGAAACGACTTTCCGCACCGCGACGGCCTCGTTGTAACAAGGCACGATCACCGCGATCTCGGTGCTGGAAAAGTCCTGCCCTTCAACCATTTCTCCTCCGCCCCAGGA
The DNA here is from genome assembly GCF_040680855.1 of Kribbella sp. NPDC051952. Taxonomy (NCBI): domain Bacteria; kingdom Bacillati; phylum Actinomycetota; class Actinomycetes; order Propionibacteriales; family Kribbellaceae; genus Kribbella; species Kribbella sp. NPDC051952. The sequence continues at coordinate 30,183 of NZ_JBFAXQ010000025.1, read as the reverse complement.
ACAACTACTTCATAGATGTCGCAAGGGTGGGGTTAAGTTGCATCGGCCGACGAAATTGATGGCTGGACCGGTAAAATGTTCACATTTCGGACCAGACCGTTACGCCGCCGTCACCGTCAGTCCGGCGATTCGAGGTGCGCGAGCCAAGTGATAAGCAGGCTCTCAAGTTGAGCCTGCTGGGCCTGGGTAAGCGGCTCCAACAGCCTTTGCTCATTGGCCATGTGGGCCGAGAAGGCCTTGTCGATCAGGCGGCGACCGGCCGGAGTCAGGCGTACGACGCGCCCGCGACCATCCGCGTCACTGCGACGACGCTGCACCAGCCCGGCCTGCTCGAGCCGGTCGACCCGCTTGGTCACCGCGCCGGTCGTCACCATCGTGTGCAGCGCGATCTCCCCCGGAGCACGCTCGTACGGCGCTCCGGCCCGGCGCAAGGCGGCGAGTACGTCGAACTCGCCCTCGGACAGGCCGTACTTCGCGTAGAGCAGGGTCAGCTCGCCGGTCAGATGGTTCGCGATCCGGTGCAGCCGGCCGATCACGCCCTGCGGACCGGTGTCCACGTCCGGCCGCTCGCTCGCCCACTCCGCCTGGATCCTGGCCACATGATCGTCGGTCACGCGGATGACTATATCTTCCTGGGAAGATATAGTAGTTTCCATGGAAAATACTCTGCGGTGGGCCGCGGTCACCGCGATCGCGCCGGTGGCCTGGGGGACGAACTACTTCGTCACCCACGAGTACCTGCCGACCGGGTATCCGCTGTACGGCGCCGTGTTCCGCGCGCTGCCGGCCGGCGTACTGCTGCTCTGCCTGGCCCGGCGCCTCCCCCGCGGAGTGTGGTGGTGGCGGTCGTTGCTGCTCGGCGTGCTCAACATGGGCGCGTTCTTCGCCCTCATCTACCTGGCCTCGCAACTGCTCCCGGTCAGCTTGGCGTCGACGATCATGTCCGCGTCGCCGCTGACGATGGCGATGTTCGGCTGGGCATTGTTGGCCGAGCGACCGACGGCGCCGGTGCTGGTCGGCGCCGCGGCCGGGATCCTCGGCGTCTGCCTGTTGCTCGGCGCCGGATCGACAACGGTGGACTGGCGCGGAGTCGCGGCTTCGGTAGCCGCCCTGACGATGTCGTCGTGCGGCTACGTCCTCGCCAAGAAGTGGGGGCGAGCCGACGGACCACTCGCGACCACATCCTGGCAACTCATCGCCGGCGGTCTCGTGCTGATCCCGTTCGCGCTGATCTTCGAGGGCGCACCGCCGCACCTCGACGGCCCGGCCCTCGCCGGTTTCGCGTACGTCGGACTGATCGCGACCGCCCTCGCCTTCACCGCCTGGTTCACCGGCCTCCGCCACCTCAGCGCCGCGACCGTCGGACTCATCGGGCTCCTCAACCCCGTCACCGGCGTACTGCTCGGGGTCCTGCTGTCGGGCGACGTGCTCACCGTGCGGCAAGTATGCGGACTCGGCCTGGTCCTGACCGGCATCGCACTCAGCCAACTCAAGCGCCCGCGCCGAGTGCCAAAGAGTCTCGAAGCGCTTCGACTGGGGTAGAACTGCAGCATCCAGCTCGAAGGGAATGACGATGGTCACGATCGGGGACGTCGCCCGGCATGCCGGGGTCGCGGCCAGCACGGTCTCCTACGTCCTCAGCGGGAAGCGGACGATCTCGACCGACACCCGTGAGCGCGTGCAGCGGAGTGTTCGCGCGCTCGGCTACCGGCCGAACGCGAGCGCCCGCGCCCTGGCCAGCCAGCGGTCCAACGTGCTCGCCCTGGTGATTCCGCTGCGCACCGGGATGCACGTGCCGGTGATGATGCAGTTCGCCGCCGCGGTCGTGACCACAGCCCGCCGGTTCGATCACGACGTACTGCTGCTGACCGCCGACGAGGGGCCGGAGGGTCTCGAGCGAGTCGCGCAGAGCTCGCTCGTCGACGCGCTCGTGGTGATGGATGTCGAACTGCACGACGAGCGGGTGCCGGTGCTGCGCGAGTTGCCGATGCCGTCGGTGCTGATCGGCTACCCCGACGACGCCGACGGGCTCACCTGTATCGACCTCGACTTCGTTGCCGCCGGCGCGCATTGCGTCGACCATCTCGCCGACCTGGGCCACCGCTCGCTCGCCCTGCTCGGTACGCCGTCCGCCGTCTACGAACGCCAGACCGGGTTCGCCCAGCGCACGCTGACTGGATTCTCGGAGGCGGCGGAGCGACGTGGCGTAATCGGAGTCGAGACGCCTTGTGAGCACACCTTCGACGCGGTCCTGGAGACCGTCGGACAGCTCCTGCGGGATCACCCGGACATCACCGGTCTCGTCGTACAGAACGAGCCGATCATCGGACCTCTCCTGGACGTCCTGCGGCGGCTCGGCCGCCGGGTGCCCGAGGACATGTCGCTGGTCGCGATCTGCGCGGACGACGTCGCCGAGCGGCAGGTCCCGCAGCTCTCGTCGGTGTCGATCCCGGCCGAGCGGATCGGCGAGCGGGCGGTTGAGTCGCTGATCACGAAGCTCGCGAGTGGCGACGTACCCGACCTGACACTCCTCCCGCCGACGCTCACCGCGCGCGGGAGCTCCGCATAACCGCATAGCCGCCGGCCGGCAGCGTCAGCTCGCCATCAACGGCCTCACCCGAGATGAGTTCGGTCCCCTCGGCGGGTACGACGACCTCCGCATCGCCGTGGTTGAGCAGGAAGGTCCAGGTGGTGTCGCTCGACCGTCGCCGTACGACCTCTACTGGCGACGCCGACAGACCCAACAGCCCCGCGGCCGTTTCGTCGTCCAGCTCGGTCGACACGTACCACGCCGTACCCGCACCCACCTCGCGCCGGGTGATCGCGGGCTTGCCGTCCAGCACTCCCCCGGCGTACCGATCGACGGCCTCGGCCGACACCGCGCGTACGTCCTCGCTCCACAGCCGCCCACGCCCACCGGATGACAGGGCAACCTCGTCTTCCAATGGGTGGAACTCCTCCACGCGTACGCCGAGTAGTTCGGCGAACGCGCCCGGATACCCGCCGGGCCTGACCTGCGCATCCGGGTCGACGATTCCGCTGAAATAGGTGACCACCAACTGCCCACCTTCGTGGACGTAGTCGGCCAGTGCTTCGGCGGTCTCATCGCTCGCGAGATACAGACTGGGTACGACGACCAACTTGTAGGCGGACAGATCCGCGTCCGGCGACGCGAAGTCGACCGTGACACCGGCCCGCCAGAAGTGCCGATGCGCTGACCGAACGGCGGCCAGGTAGTCGAGCGACGATGACGGCAGATGGGTCCCCTGAAGCGCCCACCAGCACTCGGCGTCCCACAGGATAGCGATGTCAGCCTCGACCTTGCTCTCGGCAACTTCCTTCAGCCTCGGCAGCACCTGTGAGCCGAATTCCGAGACCTCGCGGAACATCCGGCTGTCCGCGCCGGCATGAGGAACCATCGCCGAGTGGAACAGCTCCGACCCACCACGCGACGCTCGCCACTGAAAGAACAACGCACCCTGCGAACCGCGAGCAATGTGCGACAAGCTGTGCCGCGCCATCCGCCCCGGCTCCTTCGTGTGCAGCCGCTGCCCCTCGTTGAGCGTCCCCGCCGACTGCTCCATCAGCAGCCACGGCTTCCCGCCCGCCCACGATCGTGCGAGGTCCGCACCGAACGCGGTCTGCTCTTCGGCGCCGATATCCGATCGATCCGGATAGTGGTCGATGGCAACGACATCGACCTCGGCGGCCCAGCGCGCGTGATTCACCGGCACCCAGCCACCGAAGACGAAGTTCGTGGTGATCGGCAGCGTCGAGAGTGCCCGCAGCTCGGCCTTCTGCTCCAGGTACGCCGCGAGCAACTCGTCGGACCAGAACCGCCGGAAGTCCAGGTACTGCGTCGGATTCACCAGGTACTGCGTCTTCCGCGGCGGCTCGATGTCGTCCCATTCGGCGTACCCCTGACTCCAGAACGCCGTCGTCCACGCCTCGTTCAGCCGGTCCAACGAGCCGTACCGCTCCCGCAACCACTCGCGAAAACGTGCAGCCGCCAGCGGGCAGTAGCAAGTGGTCCCGTACTCGTTGTGCACGTGCCACATCGCCAGCGCCGGGTGATCGTGATACCGCTCGGCCAACGCCCGCGCGATCTCACGCGCGGCGTCGCGATACGCCGGCGCGCAGGCGCAGTACGTATCCCGGCTGCCGTACGTCAGTCGTACGCCGTCAGCCGTCACCGGCATCGCTTCCGGGTGGAGCCGGCTGAACCACGGCGGCGGTGATGCGGTCGGCGTGGCGAGATCGACGCTGACACCGCCGTCGGACAGCAGGTCGAGCACCCGGTCGAGCCAGCCGAACTCGTACTGCCCTGGCGACGGTTCGAGGCTCGACCAGGAGAACACGCCGACGGTCACCAGGTTCACGCCGGCCCGACGCATCAGGTCGGCGTCCTCGTGCCATACCGCCGGGTCCCACTGCTCCGGGTTGTAATCGCCGCCGTACCAGAGCCGGCTCATGACTTGATGGTGTAGCGCTCGCACACGCCCTCGGTCACCCGCGAGTCGGGCTGACCGTCGCGCATTGTCAGCTCGATCACCGCCGCCACTCCGCCGGTGGCGTTGGGCAGCTCGACGACCTTCGTCAGACCCTCGGACGGCTCGTACCAACGAAGCTCGACGTCGTCGGACCAGTCGTACTCCGGCCGATCGTCGACCGCCCCGAACGGAATCACTGCGCCTTCCCGCACCAGCAACGGAAGGCTGCCGAACCCGTGCGACTGCTGCACCCACCCCGGACCCGCGACCGTCGAGCCGGTCAGCAGGTCGGTCCACCGCCCCGCAGGCAGATAGAACGACACATCTCCATCAGCACTCAGCACCGGTGCAACGAGCAGATCCGGTCCGAGCATGTACTGGCGATCCAGATAGGCCACCCCCGGATCGTCCGGGAACTCCAGCACCATCGGCCGCATCATCGGCACGCCATCCTGATGCGCCTCGGCCGCCACGGTCATCAGATACGGCATCAGTGACAGCTTGAGCTTGGTGAACTTCCGCAGTACGTCGACCGCCTCGTCGTCGAACGCCCACGGCACCCGGTACGACGACGATCCGTGCAGCCGCGAGTGGGACGACAGCAACCCGAACGGCACCCAGCGCTTGAAGATCGCCGGATCCGGCGTGCCCTCGAAACCACCGATGTCGTGACTCCAGTAGCCGAAACCCGAAGCGGCCAAGGACAATCCACCACGCAACGACTCCGCCATCGCCTCGAACGTCGACTCGCAGTCCCCACCCCAGTGCACCGGGAACTGCTGCCCACCGGCCGTCGCGGACCGGGCGAACAGTACGGCGTCACCTTCGCCACGGTTGTCTTCCAGCAGACCGAAGACCGCGGCGTTGTAGAGCTGCGCGTAGTAGTTGTGCATGCGCTCCGGGTCCGAACCGTCGTACCAGACCACGTCGGTCGGGATGCGTTCGCCGAAGTCGGTCTTGAAGCAGTCGACCCCGAGGTCGATCAGCGCCTGCAGTTTCGAGCGGAACCAGGCAGTCGCGTCCGGGTTGGTGAAGTCGACGATCACCATACCGGCCTGCCACATGTCCCACTGCCAGACCGAACCGTCCGGACGCTTGAGCAGGTAGCCGAGCCGGCGACCCTCCTCGAACAGGATCGAGCGCTGCGCGATGTAGGGGTTGATCCAGAGGCTGATCCGCAGCCCGCGATCCTTCAGCCGGCGGACCATCCCGGCCGGATCCGGGAACGCGACCGGATCCCAGACGAAGTCGCACCAATGGAACTGCCGCATCCAGAAGCAGTCGAAGTGGAACACGCTCAACGGCAGGTCGCGCTCGGCCATCCCGTCGACGAACGCGCTCGTGGTCTCCTCGGTGTAGTCGGTGGTGAACGAGGTGGACAGCCACAACCCCATCGACCAGGCGGGCACCCGAGCGGGTCGTCCGGTCAGGGCGGTGTAGCGGCGCAGGACGTCCTTCGGCGTCGGGCCGGCGAAGACGTAGTACCCGAGTTCCTGTCCTTCGACGCTGAACTGGTTGCGTGACGTGACCTCGCTGCCGACCTCGAACGAGACCCGGCCCGGGCTGTCGACGAGTACGCCGTACCCCTTGCTGCTCAGGTAGAACGGGACGTTCTTGTACGCCTGCTCGCTGGACGTGCCGCCGTCGGCATTCCAGTTGTCGACAATCTGACCGTTCTTCACCAGCGGGCCGAAGCGCTCGCCGAGGCCGTAGACGGTCTCGCCGACCCCGAGCGCGAGCTGCTCGTGCAAATATTGCTTGCCGTCGGCATCGGTAATCAGGCCGACGCTGCGAGCGGACGAGTTCGTCAACGGCCGGCCGTCCTGCTCGAACCGCACGTCCCACGGCCCGTCGAGCTGGACCACCACGCTCAGTTCACCCGAGGTCAGTCGCGCCTCCGCGGCCCCGACGTCCACTTTCACGGGATGGTCGTCACCGGAGTTGAGCTGGTACGACGGCCGCGCGGGGAGGCCACCGAGATGATGCGCGATCCGGACCCCGATCACCCCACGGGCCGGCGAGGAGAACGTCACCGTGAACATCGGCTGGTTGAGCGTGTCCCCGCGCCGCTCGATCCGCTTGGCCGGCGCGTACACGGTCAGCTCCCGCTCCCCCGCCGCCACGCTCTCGACCTCAGCCGGCCGCAGCCGCGTCAGCCCGTCCCGCAACTGCCAGTACCCGTCGGTGAACTTCATCCGTAGAGCCTCTCTCACCCGACCGTCGAAGCGCTTCGATGACGCTACCACCTGCGGTTCACGGACTGAGAAATCCGTCCAGCTGGATGGACGAAGGCTGAGGATGGGGAGATGGACACGTCGGTGCTGGTGGGTTTCGTGGTCGCGGTGTTCCTGGTGAGCGTGGTGCCAGGGCCCGACATGCTGTTCATCGTGGCGAACGCGGCCGTCGGCGGGAAACGGGCCGGGGTGGTCGCCGCGGCCGGGATGTCGACCGGGCTCGCGGTGCACAGTGTGGCGGCGGCGTTCGGCCTGGGTGCGCTGATCCAGGCGGCGCCTCAGGTGCTGAACGGCGTACGCATCGCCGGAGCGGCCTTTCTGGTCTATCTCGCTTACCTGACCTGGCGTGCCAGCCGGCAGGAGGTCAGTGCGGAGGAGGACATCCAACTGCCAAAGCGGACCCTGCGGCGGACCTATTTGATGGCGACGCTGACCAACCTCGCCAACCCGAAGGTCATCCTGTTCTACCTGGCGTTCGTGCCGCAGTTCATCAGCACCGGCGCCGGCAGCTGGCCGGCCACCGTCCAGTTCCTCGTCCTCGGCGCGGTCTTCATCGGCGTCGGCTTCCCGGTCGACGCCACGGCGGGTCTGCTGGCCGGCAGCCTCACCGACCGCTTCTTCCGTGCCGGCAGTGCCGTTCGCCGCCGTCTGGAGCGAGTCACCGCCGGGATCTTCGCCGCGCTGGCCGCGCGCCTCGTTACCGACATCCACTGAGGGGTGGTGCGGGGGCGGTTGCGGGGTCAAGCTGGGGGCAAACCGACGACCGCCAGGGTCGGCGCGTTTCCTTGCGATGATGGGGAGATCTGATGGACGGCGCAAGCGGGTGGGTCAGGTGAAGGCCGCCCCGGGAGACCATGTTGTTGTCGAGGGCAACCATGTGAGTGCACACCGCCGGCAGGGTGAGATCGTCGAGGTCCATGACCCCGACGGCGCCCCGCCGTACCTGGTCCACTGGAGCGACACCGACTCCGAGTCCCTGTTCTTCCCGGGTCCGGACGCGCACATCGTCCGCGCCGGGTAAACCTAACGCTTGATGGTGGTCGCCGCGCGCTGGAGCTCGGTCAGCACAGTGCGGACGGCCTGACGCGCGGTGCGTTCGGGTCGATGCAGTGCGTCGATGTGACGTCGCGCGTGCACGCCGCGGAGCGGGCGGAGGACGACGTCCGGGTGCCGGCGGGCGGTCCAGCGCGGTATCAACGCGATGCCTGCTCCGGCCGCGACCAGCTCGGCGACGACGGTGAATTCGTTGACTCGATGGACCAGCTCGAGACGCTGATTCGCCGCGGCACCGATCGCCTCGATGGTGGACATCAACGGAAAGCCGTCGTGGACGGTGATCCACGGTTCCCCGGCGACATCGCGAGGTGTCAACGCCCGCTTCGCCGCAAGCGGGTGATCGACCGGTACGCCGACATCCAACGGCTCATGCAGTAGCGGGGTGACTGCGACCGTCCGTGGCCAGGCGGCACCGTGATCGAGCCGGTGCGCCAAGACAACGTCGTACTCGCGGGTGAGCGTTGGGAACTCGTCCTGCGGCACGTCCTCGTCGTGCAGGTGGAGTTGTGGCGCCGCGCCGGATCGCAACAGGTGTGGAAAGAACGCGGCGGCGGCGCTGTGAAAGGCGGCGACGGCGACCGGCCCGTCCGGCTGCTCGACGAACTCGTCGACGGTGTGCCGCGCGCGGGCCAACGCCGACTCGACCTCGGCGGCCGCACCGGCGAGCGCCTGGCCGGCCTCGGTGAGGACCACCCGCCGGCCGTCGCGTTCGGTCAACGGGACCGGGATGGATCGCTGCAACAGCCGCAACTGCTGTGAGATCGCCGACGGCGTAACCAGCAACGCCTCTGCGGCGGCCGTCACACTGCCCAGTTCGCCGACTTCCCGAAGCACCCGCAGCTGTCGTTCGTCCATCTTCACACTGTAGGCGCTCTACAGGATTGCTTTAGAAAGTGGTTCTTGGCTACAACGTTGCGAGACGTCACCGTTGACTCGTGCCCGGATCTCGCCGTACCGATGTCGTCCTGCTGCTGATCGCCCTGGTGTGGGGTTCGAGCTACCTCGCGGCCAAGACCGCGACCGCCGGCACGCCGGTGCTCACGGTGCTCTTCCTTCGCTACGCCATCTCCGCGGTCGCTCTGTTGCTCTTCGTTCGACGCATCAATCGCCGCGAGCTCAGGATCGGCGGTTTCCTCGGCCTCACCCAGGCTGCGGTCCTGATCCTCGAGACGTACGGCGTCACCCACACGAGCGCGGCCAACGCCGGGCTGATCATCAGCCTCACCCTGGTCATCACGCCGTTGCTGGATCGCCGCCGGATGCCCCCTAGGTTTTTCCTCGCCGCCGGGCTCTGCGTCGTCGCCGTCGGCCTGCTGATGTCGGGCAACGGACTGCACACCCCAGGCATCGGCGACCTCCTCATGCTCGCCGCCGCCGTCGTCCGCGCCGCCCACGTCGCCCTGGTCGGCCGCCTAGCCACAGGCCTCCGCCCGCTCCAACTGACCGCGGTCCAAACCCTCGTAGGTACAGCCCTCTTCGCGGCCCCCGCCGTACACCACCTGCCGTCCGCCGGCGACACCGCCACGTGGCTACAGCTCATCTATCTAGCCTTGTTCTGCAGCGTGTTCGCCTTCCTGGCCCAGACCTGGGCCGTCCAACGCACCTCAGCCAGCCGAGCTAGCCTCCTCCTAGGCACCGAACCCCTCTGGGCCGTTGCCATCGGCATCTGCCTGGGCAACGAACACCTGACCCTCCCCACCGCAATCGGCGCCGCCCTCATGCTCACCTGCACAACCTGGGGCGGCGCCATCGAACGCTCCCACCACTCAAACCCCAGCCGCAACAACGATGGCCACCGCGTTGCAGAGCACCGCGACAGAGATGTACCGGGTGAGCACGTCGCCGGACTCGAGCCGGGTCCGATAGCGCTGGAAGCCCTTGCCGATCGTCCAACCGTCGATCGGCAGCTCACCGGGCGCATGCAAGCGCAGGCCGTCGTCACCGATCTTGACGAGTAGCAAGAACACTGCGATGAAGGCAACGACCGCCCCAGCACTGCTCGCAATCACGCGAGCGGTCTCCAGGTCCGGCGACGGGTCGGCGAAACCGACGACGAGCCCGGTCGCCACCAGGCCGGCGAAGGTCACGATCAGGGCAATGACGGTGGCCCGAGCGGCCGGAGCCAGTGCGACCAGCCGCAGCACCTCCGCTCGTCTCTTCTCGCCACGCTCGTCGCCGGCCGTGTCGGTGATGAAGAAGTCCTTGATCCCGAGCGGCTCGTAGGCCCTGACCTGCTCGACGAAGACGGCCCCGTCGACCTTGGTCATCGGTAGTCCGGCCAACCAGGCCAGTCCAAGTTGGCAGAGCGCGAGGATGGCGAGTCCAACGGCCCCGTTCACGGGGCCGCCACATTCACCTTGGAGCGACAGGTGTGCACAGGCCCGGGCACGTTGTTGAGGAAGTCGGCCTCTGCCTCCGACCGGTACTCCGTGGTGGTGAGGATCCCGTGCGCCCTCGTGGTCCCGGCGGGCTGCCGCACCACCGCTACGGACCAGGTGCCATCCATCTTCGGTCCGAAGTTCCCACCCGGCCAACTCAGGGACGCCGCCTGCGCCGTACCCTGCTGCAGGATCAGGCTGGCACCCGGTCCGGAGCCCAGAAGCAGCACGGTCAGCACGATGTCGTAGGAGTCGTTGCCGAAGTTCGCGACCGTCACGTCGTGCTTCGCACCGGCGGCGAGGATCGGGTCCGGTTGGCAGCAGGTGTCGACCTGCAGACCCGCACAGGTGCTGGTGTTCTGGTACGCCGGCATCAGTGCATCACCATCTGCTGCGGGACAGTCATGGCTTCCTGAATGGCGCGCATGGCGGTTAGTACGTCGCTCATCGAGGCCGACTCGGTGAAGACGACCGAACCGTCGATCAGCACCGTGACCTGTTGCTCTCCGGACTGGACGGTCACGCCGACCACGTCACCGCTGCGACCGGACAGTTCCTCGCGCAGCGGGTACTCGTCCTCCGACTGCACCAACGTCGTGGTCCGCTCGTCGCTGACGCGGACAGACGTGGGACGAACCTCAGCGTGGTCGGGCGGGGCGAGCAGGTTGCGGAGCGAGAACTGAGTGCGTTCGTACGCCGTTCCCGCCTCCCGCAATGCACCCTCCAACTCGTCGACCAGACCGTTGACGAGCCCGGCCGACTGGCCGACCAACCCGATCAGACGCTCGCCCGTGTCCTCGTCGGTCGCCGGCAACTCGGCCAGGACGACGAATCTCGTCCCGGTCGATTCCGCCGACCGCCAGGCACTCTCGTGGTTGTCGGCGTAGGTCACCGCCCGGACGGTGAGCTCGCCGGCTCCGACGTCCGGCGGATCGACGTCCGCGGGTTCGCCGAGCTGGTCGGCGAAGGCAACGAGTTGATCATGTGACGCGGCAGTCTGCAGCCACGCGGAATGCACATACATCTGGTCCCCCCACATGTAAGTCCCTCTGCAGAAGGTACCTCCGGGTCTCGCCGTCGGCGAGACCTCGCGACGGCGACCATCGGCGAGACCTCGTGATCAGGCGTCGGCGGCGGCGTCTAGTTGTTCTCGGAGGATGTCGGCGTGGCCGGCGTGGCGGGCGTGTTCGCGGATCAGGTGGACGTGGATCCAGCGGAGGGAGACTTCGCCGAGGCGGGGGTGGGGTACGACGTGGTCGAGGGGGAGATCGGCGGCAATCCGGCGGGACTCGGCGCAGGCCTCTTCGTAGGCCGCGATGATGTCGGGGATGGTCTCGGTGTCATCGAGGTGCCAGCTCGCCTCCCCGCCGGCTGACTCGCCCTTGATCTCATCGCGCGGTCGGCCTGCCACGGTGTGCTGGAACCAGTTGCGCTCTACTCCGGTGAGGTGCTTGACCAAGCCGATCGGTGTGGTCAGCGAAGGCACCAGCCGGCGCCGTGCGTCCGACTCGGACAGACCGCGGAGCTTGCCCACCACGTCCTTGCGGTGCGCATCCAGAAACGCCTCGAGCACTTCCCGCTCGCCCGCCGTACGGGCGAGATCCTCGTCGATCAGGTTCATCCGGCGAATGTAGTCAGGACCGGGTCCACCTCTGATCGGTGGAGCCGTTGCCGCGGACGCCGTACAAGAACCCGAGCGCCAGACCGCAGACTCCGGTCAGCCCGATGATGAACGCGGTCCCGGTCCAGCTGAACTCCGGCTCGGTGGTGATCAGCCGCATCCAGACCCGGGCCGCGATACCCCAGCCCACCCCGAGACCAAGCCCAGCCGCGGTCGTGGTCAGCACTCGTACTGTCATCTCTCCCCCTCGGCGTCCATGCTGGGAGCACGGATCACTACGACAGACGAGGCATCGCCGAGTCGCGGGTGACAGCGAAAGATCTCTGCTTGCCCTGTCACCCGGTCCGGCGGGTCACTCGTCCGTAGGGGTGATGGGGGCTATGGATGCGGCTGCGAATCTGTCCGCCGACGAGGTGCGGCCGGATGCCGACGCTGGCCCGCAGCCAGCAGCGGATCCACGATCAGGACCGCGCGGCGGCTTACCTGGGGGTCGATCGTGATCAACCTGGCCCGCGACCACAACCGCCGCGGCCTGGTCTCGCTCCGGCACCGACTCCCGGCCGATCCGGACGACCGCTCGGCCGAGGACCACGCCACCGAAGGTGAGAGCCGGCGGGCGGTGATCGACGCCTTGCGCGCACTCCCCCGGCGCCAGCGGGACTGTGTCGTACTGCGCTACTACCTCGAACTGTCGATCGCCGATATCGCCGACACCCTCGGCCTGTCGCCGAACTCGGTCAAGACCCATCTGCGACCGGGTGCTCGGCAGCATCGCCGACGACCGGGTCCGGCGACGCCGGCTCACCCGGACCGTGCTCGGACTGGCTGCCGGCATTGTGTTGCTGACGGCAATCATCCTGATCTTCACGCACGGGAGAACGGTCGTCCCGTGCTGGACTGGTGGATCCTCGAGGTGTTCACCGACGTACTGCTGATCGCGCTGGCGCTATGGCTCGGGCCGTTCATCAAACGGTTCGGTCGGGCCTACGCGGCGGATGTCTTCCACGACAATCCGCAGACCGGCAAGAGCTACATCGTGCTGACCGACATCGTGTACTACCTGATCTTCTCCGCTTACGTCCTGTTCACGGTCAGCTTCGAGCCGCGGGAGAACTGGGGGCCGCTCGTCCACCCCGCCCAGGTCGCCTTCGAGGTCGGCCGGATCGGCGGCATCCTGCTCATCATCGGCGTACTGCACGGCCTCAACATCATCCTGATGCCGGTCCTCGGCCGGCTCTTCTCCCTCAACCGCAGAATCTCCGGCCGGTGACCCTCAGGACCGCGTCCATTTCTGATCGTCGGCGCCGGTACACGGCGCGGTGATGACGGCCACGCCGTTGTCGGTCCCGGTGGCGGTGAGGCAGCCGGCGGTGCTGGTGACGGTTTGGTCGGCGTTGAGTTGCCAGGTCTGGTTGGTCGCGCCGGTGCAGCTCTCGATGGTGGTGGAGGCGCCCGCGGTCATGCACTTGTCGGTGTACACAGTGAGCTCCCCGTTGGCCGTGTGGTTCCAGGACTGGTTGCCGCCATTGTTGCAGTCCCACAGGTCCAGCGCCGTACCAGGACTCGTGGAGAAGCCCGGTACGTCGACGCATCGACCGCTGGCCACACCACGCAAGGGCTCGCCCGGCGGGGCGGGCGGCAAGGTGTTCGTCGGCTCCTTCTTCAGCAGACCCCAGCCCCACCACAGTTGCGCGCGCCCACTTTGGCTGTTGACCTGAAGATCGCGCGGTCCGACCTGTGTGGTCATCGAGTAGGAGTCGCCGGTTCGTAGGCCGGGCCAGTAGACGATGCCTAGCTTCTGTTCGTGGGCTACTTGGGTCAGGGCGCCGAGGTAGGCGGTGTAGACGTTGCCTTCGTGGTTGCCGTAATTCAGGCCGATCGTCATCGGTGAGCCGGCCTCGTCGATGATCGTGCGCCAGCCGTACGAGCCGATCCGCGGCCGCAGGTTCGCCAGCCAGGCCGCCTCGGTGGTGTCGGAGGCCCAGAAACCGTAGAAATGCAGGGAAAGCAGCGTGCCCTTGAGTTCGGGCGCGGCGCCGACACCGGTGACGTTGTCGTTGTAGCCGGTGCCGGAGATGACGATCCGGCTGCGCGGGACGTTGTGATGCCGCGCGATCCAGGACGAGGTCAGCGCGACCCACTCGGTCAGCGAGTAGCCGAAGGGCTCGTTCATCGGCTCGAAGTACACGTGCGAGTTCTTGCCGTACGCCTTCACGACCGTGTCCCACATCGCGGCGTACTTGGCCGGGTCATCGACGCGACCGTCCTTCGCGTTGTCCGCCTCCCAGTAGCTGAGGATCACCTTGTAACCGTTCGCGACGGAGGCGTCGATCGCCGCGCGGTAGGACTTCCACCAGGTGGTCCCCACGCTCGACGGGTTGATCGGCAGCCGGATCGTGTTCGCCTTCAGCTCGGTCCGGAACTCGCTGACGATCCCGGTCGCCTTCCGGTACGTCGTGCGGTAGTCGTCCGCCGTACTCAGCCCGGACGGGACCACCTCGTCGTCGGCGTAGTTGTCCCGCGGATCGGCCCAGTTCACCCCCCGGAAGTCGTTCGTGCCGCTCGCGGCAGCGGGCATGACGAAGGCGCCAGTGAGGGCGCCGGCGAGGGCGGCGACGGCGAGTACGACGGACGCGATACGGCGGGCGGTTGATCTCACGACCAGATGTTCACGTGAACATCCACCGTCAGTCAATGGCTGACGACCATCAGATCCAATCGGAGCCAGTCGGCCAGGTCACGCAGTTCCCGCTGAACCGCGGCGCTGAGAGCCTTCGAGAACGGCGCGTCCTCGTGAATCGCGTCGACCCGGAAGACACCCTCCTTGCGATCAGACATCGCGTCGACCTTCCCGACCAGCCGGTCACCCGACAGGATCGGCAGCGCGAAGTATCCCCATTTGCGCTCGGCAACGGGTTTGTACATCTCCAACTGGTAGTCGAACTCGAACAGGTCGGTCATCCGCTTCCGCTCGTACACCAGTCGATCGAGTGGCGACAGGATCGCCGTACGTCCGGAGAAGGGCTGACCGAGCAGCTCGGGATCGACGCGCCACTGGCCCCGGACACCATCGATGACCGCAGGTTCCCCAACTGTCTCGAGACCTCTGGCACGGAGGATCCCGAGTGAACGCAACTGCTGCTCGTCCCGGATCCGGCGAGCGTCCTCGTACGGCACGACCGGATCGTCGGGATAGATCCGGCTGGCCAGATCCCACAACCGGTCGCGACCCTCCCGGCCCGCGGCCGCCACCTCGCCGCGCTGCACCATCAGATCGAGCAACCGCGGCACGTTCTTGTTGTTGTTCCAGCCCGACGACCGCCACGGTACGACGCAAGTGTCCGGTAGCTCCCGCAGCACCAAGGGGCCGTCCTGACGCAACCGCTCGAGGATGTCCAACCGGCAGCCCTCGTTGGCCATGACCCAGTCGCGCAAATACTCCTGCCACTCATTCAGCTCGCCGCGCCCCGGCCACTCCGCCATCTCGGCCCGATACAGCACCAGGCTCTCCAACGGCCGGACGAACCCACGCAACTCGAGCAGGTGCTGCGACTCCAACGCGTCCGCCAGCTCCCTCGGGTCGTACGACGAACCCAGTCGACTCCACGCCACCAGGTCCGCATTGGGCGCGACATAAGCGGTCTGATCCAGCTGAATCATGGTCAGACCCCGCACGAGCTCGAACAGATCGTCCGGCCGTTCGGCCGTCAGCAACTGCGCCCGTACGGCGATCCGGCGGGCGTCGCGGCGGGACAACTGGTGAGGAGTCACGACCGGAAGGCTAGGCCAAACCATCGACAGTTCCGGCGGGGAACGTGTCAGGCGTTGTCCACTACTGCCTGTAATGCGAGACTGGGAGCAGGTGGGGACCTGATGGTGCAGGGGGGCGTCGTGGCGGTACGTGATCGGGCTTTTGTGCCCTTGACAGTTCTACTCGTGGCAGTGACCGCGGTCAGCTGCTCGAAGGCCGAGGGCGCGGACTACAGCGACGGCAGCGCAGCTCCGGAATCGACTCCGTCGATCATCATTCCGACCAGTCCCGCGAAGGCGACGCCGGCCAAGGACTGCAAGCAGTCGACGGTGGCACTGGCACCGAAGGCCGAGATGGAGGGCGTGCAGCTCGAGGCCAGCACCGATCCGACGCTCACCTCGATGCTGTTGAAGAACACCGGCAGCCTGTCCGTCATCGTCGTACCGGATGCGGACTTCACCACGCGGCTGGTCGCGGCGCCGTACGCGAGTCCGGCCGACGATGCGTCGAAGGCCGCACTCAGCGCGGCGGTCAACTCCGGCAGCCTGGGAGTCGACAGCGGACTGCCGGCGTACGTGCCGCTGACGCAGGTGTTCATCGTGCCGCCGCAGTGGGCCGTCTGCGCACTCACCGACGTGGTCAAGGAACCAGCCGGCGTGCGCTACATGCGGGACAAGCGGTCGAGCGCGGAGTACTTCGTCGCGAAGGGACTGGCCGACTCCCTGTTCTCGAAATTCAAGGCGAACAAGGCCGCGCCGGCACTGCTCAAATGCACGAAGAACACCTTGCAACTGCTGAAGGAACACCCCGACCTGCAGGGCGCCGAGTTCTACGCCGAGATCCTCGGCGCGAAGTCCAGCTGCCGGGCCGGCTACAAGGCCCTGCTCGGCAATGACGAGCACGCGGCCCAGCAGACCGGCACCTCGGTCCTCAACGTGCTAGAGGGCACGCCGGAACTCCTCGAGACCACCAGGCTGTACGACGCCCTCGCGCAGGGCTGACCAGGGGTCGGATCCGGGTGCGATCAGGGTGAACTCCCCTGCCCCGGACGTCCGGGTGGCCGGAGACTGGAGAGCAGAACCCCTTGGCACACGGAGGACACAGAACATGATCGGCTTCATCGTCGCCGGACTCATCATCGGAGCACTGGCGCGGCTCTTCACGCCCGGCAAGCAGCGCCTCGGCCTGCTCGCGACGCTGCTGCTCGGCCTGGTCGGCTCGGTCATCGGTGGCACGATCGCGAGCCTGCTCGGTACCGGCGGCATCTTCGAGTTGAACATCCTCGGCTTCATCGCCGCCGTGGTCGCCTCGGTGCTGCTGGTCGGCACCGCGGAGTCGCTCTCGGCGAAGGCCAAGAACTAGCACCAGACCCCAAGAACTGGCACCACACCAGAAGCGCCGGCCCTCAGCTCTCCGGGTCGTTGCTGGCCATCGCCGCCCGCGGTTCGCGGCCGAGTGGCTGCGGCGGCCGGGGCAGCAACGGCCGGCGCTTCTCCAACGTCCGGATCACCGGCTGGTCCGGGGTGAGGATGATCTCCTCCCCCGCATGCCACAAGGTGACCCGGGCGTCCTCGCCGTCGTGCACCGAGTACTTCACCGCCACCGGATCGATCTCGACCTTCACCCGGACCCCACGCCAGCGGATCGCGAAGCTCAGCCCGGACAGCCCCTGCGGCAGCGCGGGATCGAACGACAGCCGCCCGTCGTTGTCCCGCAAGCCACCGAATCCGGCCACCAGCGCACTCCACGCACCACCCAGCGACGCCATGTGCAGGCCGTCCCCGGTGTTGTGGTGCAGGTTCCGCATGTCGATCAGCGCAGCCTCGTACGCATAGTCGTAGGCCAGGTCCAGGTGACCGACCTCCGCCGCCATCACGGCCTGCACGCACGCGGACAGAGACGAGTCCCGGACCGTCAGCCGCTCGTAGTAGTCGAAGTTGCGCGCCTTCTCCTCGGCCGTGAACGCATCGCCACACCAGTACGTCGCCAGCATCAGGTCGGCCTGCTTGATCACCTGCGTGCGGTACAGCGTGAAGTACGGCGCGTGCAGCAGCAGCGGGTACTTGTCCTTGTACGCCTCGAAGTCCCAGACGGCGTACCCGGTGAAGCCTTCGGACTGCGGGTGTACGCCGAGCTCCTCGTCGTACGGCACATACACAGCGGCGGCCGCGTCACGCCAGGACGCCTCCTCCTCCGCGTCGACACCGAACTCCCGCGCGAGGTTCGGCAGCCGGGCCGCGGTCTCGGCGGCGGAGCGCAGGTTGCGCGCGGCCATCAGGTTCGTGAAAACGTTGTCGTCGGCAACAGCGCTGTACTCGTCCGGTCCGGTCACGCCGGGCAGGTGCCAGCGTCCGTCCCGGTCGTGGTGGCCGAGTGAGATCCACAGCCTGGCGGTCTCGACCAACAGCTCCAGACCGACCTCTTCGAGGAACTGCTCGTCGCCGGTCGCTCGGAAGTACCTCATCACCGCCTCGGCGATATCCGCGTTGAGGTGGAACGCCGCCGTACCAGCGGGCCAATAACCCGAGCACTCCTGACCGCGGATCGTCCGCCACGGGAAGGCTGCGCCGCGCAGGCCCAGTTCCCCGGCGCGATCGCGGGCCATCGGCAGGATCGAATGTCGCCAGCGCAATGCGTCGGCAGCCGCGTCGGGCATCGTGTACGTGAGCACGGGCAGGACGAAACCCTCCGTGTCCCAGAACGTGTGGCCGTCGTAGCCGGCGCCGGTGAGTCCCTTCGACGGGATCGCCCGGCGCTCCGCGCGCGCACCGGCCTGCAGGACGTGGAACAGCGCGAAGCGCACAGCTTGCTGCAGCTCCGGGTGCCCCTGCACCTCCACGTCGGCGCCGTCCCAGAAGTCATCGAGGAAGTCGACCTGCTGCTTGGTAAGCCCGTCCCAACCGGAGAAGCGAGCACTCGCCAACGCAGCCGCGACCTGATCGCGAACGGCGGTCTCCGACCGCAGGCTGGACCAGCCGTAGGCCAGGTACTTCACCACGCGCACGCTCTCGCCCGGCTGCAGCTGGCAGATCACCGTCGACCGCGCCCAGTCCTCGCGGACGTCGAGGTCCATCGCATAGCGGGCCGTGGTGTCCACCTCGTGGTGCATCGCGGCGGCCATCAGCTGACGGCTGCGCGTGGTCCGGTGGATCAGGACGACGCCGTTCTCACCACCGTCGTGGCTGACCGGCTTCAACGGGTTGTCAAGGACAGCGGCCACCCGCGGATCGTCCGACAGCTTCGGCTGCGCCTCGTTGGCCACCAACTCGGACTGGATCACGAACCGCGCGGGCTGGTCCACCGCCTCGACGGTGTACTCGATCGCGGCGACCGCGCGCTGGGTCAGCGACACCATCCGGCGGCTGCGGATCTTGATCCGCTTCCCACCCGGCGAGGTCCAGTCCACGTCCCGCTCGAGGATGCCGGTGCGGAAGTCGAGCGAGCGCTCGTGCTTGCTCAGGTACCCGTAGCGCAGGTCGAACGGCGAGTCGTCCACCAGCAACCGGATCAGCTTGCCGTTGGTCACGTCGACCAGCGTCTGGCCGGACTCGGGGTAGCCGTAGCCGGCTTCGGCGTACGGGAGAGGGCGTTGCTCGTAGAACGAGTTCAGGTAGGTGCCGGGGATGCCGTACGGCTCACCCTCGTCGAGGTTGCCGCGCAGCCCGATGTGCCCGTTGGACAAGGCGAACAGCGACTCGGACTGGGCCAGCTTGTCGAGCGCCAGCCGGGTCTCCCGCAGCCGCCAGGGCTCGATCGGGTGGTGTCCGCGGTTGATCATTCGCCCTCCAGCAGTTCGGCCAGGTCGCGCACCACGACGTCAGCACCGTGCAGCTTCAACTCGTCGGCCTGTCCGACACGGTCAACTCCGATCACGAACCCGAAGCGCCCGGACCGGCCGGCCGTCACCCCCGCCAGCGCGTCCTCGAACACCACCGCCGCGGACGGCTCGACCCCGAACTTCTGAGCCGCCGCCAGGAACGTGTCCGGCGCCGGCTTCCCGGGCAGTCCCTCGGTCCGGATCGTCACGCCGTCCACGATCTCCTCGACGTACTGCGCGAGTCCGGTGACGTCGAGCACCTCGCGGGTGTTCGCGCTGGACGACACCACCGCTCGCCGGAGCCCGGCCTGCTCGGCGGCCTGCAGGTAGCGCCGGGAGCCCTCGAACACGTGTACGCCGTCGGTCCGGATCCGGCGCTGGACTGCGTCGTTCTTGAGGTTGCCGAGTCCGTTGACCGTCATCGCGCCCGGTGGATCGTCCGGGAGGCCGTCGGGCAGCGTGATGCCGCGGGAAGTGAGGAAGTCCCGGACGCCGTTGGCCCGGGGCTTGCCGTCGACGTACGCGTCGTACTCGTGGCGGGCGTCGAACGGGACGAAGGGGATGCCGTGTTCCTGCGCGTAGTCGCGCAGGAACTGGTCGAACATCTCTTTCCAGGCGGCGGCATGTACGGCGGCGGTATCGGTGAGCACGCCATCCAGGTCGAACAGGCAGACCCGGATCTCGGCAGGCAGTCCCAGCATGTCGCCCACATTAGGCGGTCAATCGGGCCGGGAGGCCAAAGGCCGGGAAACGGGAGTAGCCGAACGTCACTATCTCGACGATCTTGCCGTCGCCGATCCGGAGCACATCGAGCTTGAACGCGCGGAACACCGTGTCCCCCGGCCGGCGCAGATAAGAAGCTGCCGCAGGCAACCGATTCGCCCAGGTCGGCACCAGCCGCCAGTCGCCGTCCCGCTCCGGCCCGAACGCTCGTTCGAACAGCGGAAGCACGGCCGCGAGTCCGTCGAAGCGCGCCGGGTTCGGCGGCATCGACACGCGCAGTTCCTCGGCCGCGATCGCGATCGCCGCCGCGGCGTCGCACCGCTGGTGCGCGTCGATGAACCGATCCAGCACCTCGCGCTCCTCGGCGGTCGGCTGCGCGGTCCAGTCGGCGCGCCGAGCCGGCAACCGTTGCTGCATGGTCACCCGGGCTCGTTGCAAGGCGGAGTTCGCCGCCGCCACGCTGGTCTCCAGGAGTACGGCGGTGTCCGCGGCCGACCAGCCGAGTACGTCGCGGGCGATCAACGCCGCACGCTGCCGGGCCGGCAGCGCCTGCAACGCAATCAGGAACGCGAGCTCGATCGTCTCCCGGTCCACCGCGACCGTGTCGGGCTGATCGGTCGGCGGGGCGATCTCGTCGAGCATCCGGTCCGGGTACGGCTGCAACCACGCCACCTCACCGGATGACGTCGTACGCCGGGCGACGTCGAGGCAGACGTTGGTTGCGATCCGGTACAGCCAGGCCCGGAAGTAGGTCCGGCCGTCGAACGAGCCCCGGCCACGCCAGGCGCGCAGCAGGGTCTCCTGGACGGCGTCCTCCGCATCGTCGAAGGACGCCAGCATCCGGTAACAGTGCACATGCAACTCCCGCCGATGCCGCCCGGCGAGGTCGGCGAACGCTGTCTCATCCCCCGCGAACGCCGCCTCTTCGAGAGTCGTCATGGGCGGCGGTTGTGTCCGACCTCCTGGACCGTCCAGCCGTTGCCGTCCGGGTCCGCGAAGGTGAGGAAGGATTCGAAGTCACCGCGCTTCGGGCTGACGCCGGGCTGCTGGCCCTGCGCGCCGAAGTGGAACGGTTCGCTGACCTCCACGCCCCGCTCGACCAGCTCGGCCCGGGCCGCCTCGATGTCGGTCACCACCAGGTGCGTGCCCTGGTACGTGCCCGGCTCGGCCTTGGTCAGCCCGATACCGATGCTGATCGAGCATGCCGATCCCGGCGGGGTCAGCTGTACGACCCGGAACGAGTCACCGACGCTGTGATCGACGTCCTCGTGGAATCCGAGCTGCTCGACGTAGAACTTCTTCGCCCGGTCCACGTCCGATACCGGGACGATGACGAGTTCGAGCTTCCAGTCCATGACGGCCTCCTGCGTTCGGGTCGGCCTCAGTCTGACCGACGCTGTTGACCGTGTAACGCAGCGCCGCCCGGAAACTCATCGGTCCGGCGATGATTCCGTTCCGAAGATCTTCGCGAACCAGTCGAGCTGAGCGACCTGCTGGTACGTCTGGCCACCCTCGTGCTCGTTGTAGTGGTACACCTCGATCGACCTGTCAGCGCTCCCGTAGTGGTTGAAGGCCGCGAACACGGTCGACGGCGGGCAGGTCGCGTCCATCAGCGCGACCGAGAACAGCGCCGGCGCCGTGGCCAGCCGCCCGAGGTTGACGCCGTCGAAGTACCCCAGCGTCCGCAGCGCCGCATCCACGTCCTGCCGGAACCCCTTCAGGTACCGGGTGATCTCGGCGTACGGCTCCCGGTTGGTGATCTCCAGCGCACGCTGGAAGTGACACAGGAACGGTACGTCGGGAGCGCAGCCGAGCAGGTCGATCCCGGCCAGTCCGGCCAGCCCGGCCGCCGCGATCGCGATACCGCCGCCCTGGCTGGCACCGGTGACGATGATCCGGTCCGGGTCGACGAACGGTGAGGTCCGGGCGGCTTCGAGTGCGCGGACCGCGTCGATGAACACGCGCCGGTAGTAGTACGTCTCCGGGTCGGTGATGCCCGCGGTCATGAAGCCCGGGGTGTGGTTCAGACCGGCGTACGCGCTGTCGTCCGGCGTACCGACGATGCCGCCGGCGCTGTAGCCCTGACCGCGGGTGTCCATCACGAAGTGGGCGTACCCGGCCTGCGCCCACAGGTTCGTGGCGTGCGCGAAGCCGCGGCCACCGGAGTAGCCGAAGTACTGCACGACCGTCGGCAGCGGTCCGGTGGCGCCGGCCGGCACATGCAGCCAGCCCTTGACCGGCGTGCCGCCGAAACCGGCGAACGTGACGTCGTAGGTGTCGATGACGGCGAGCTTGTTGTCGATCGCCGTGAACGAGGCGGACAGGTCGTCGGTGCGCGCCTTCTCGATCGAGCGGCGCCAGAAGTCGACCAGATCAGCGGGTACGGCGACCTCGGGCCGGTACTCGCGGAGCTTGTCGAGGGAAAGATCGAACATGGCCATGAGCAACAAACCTACGTCAGACCACCCCACCTCGGAAAACGGTGTCCCACTGGTGGAACATAGCCGTCATGACCTTCTCCACCACCGAGCTGAGTGCCGCTCTCGGTACGCCGGTTACGGCGGTCGAGGTGATCGACACCTTCGCGGCCTCGTCGGCGGATGTCGCCCGGCTGCTCGTGCGCAGCGCCGACGGCTCCGGCCGGACCGTCATCGCCAAGCATGCGACCGGGCCCGGCGTGGCAGCGGCCCGTCGGGAGATCCGGTTCTTCGCCGAGCTCGCGCCACAGTGGGACCACCCGGCACCACAGTTGCTGGGCGCAATCGATCCGGGCGGCGACGGGCCTGTCCTGCTCGTGAGCGAGGACCTGCTCGCGGCCGGCTACCGCATTGTCGGCGCGGAGGTGTCGGACGAGCAGCTGTACGGCGCCATCGACGCGCTGGCCGGATTGCACGCGCACTTCTGGAACGACGTCAGCGGCGCGCCCGAACTCGAGCCCTCGGCGACCAGCTCCGCGCAGGCCTGGCCGCCGGAGGTGATCACACGACAGGCCGCCGCCGTACGTCGTGAGGCCGATCGGTTCTTCGCCGAGGCCGCCGAGCTGGACGACGCGGAGCGCGCGACGATCGATGAGGTGCTCGAGGCGTGGGAGCGGCAGTTCAAGGCCCGCGTCGCCGGCGGCCGGGCGATCACCCTGATCCACGGCGACTTCCATTTCCTCGGCAACGTGTTCTTCACCGGCAGCGACCCGCGACCGAAGGTCATCGACTGGTCCGAACTGAAGCCCGGCCTCGGGCCGCACGATCTCGCCTACTGCCTGAGCGTGGTGCCGTCCGATGACCGACCCAGCCGGGATCGGGAGCTGCTGCGGTACTACTGGAAGGCCCTGGGGGTGCCGGACTACAGCTGGGACCTCTGCTGGTGGGACTTCCGCTTCGCGCTGTTCAGCAACCTGTTCCAGTCGGTCTTCCAGCACAGCGTGCGCTGGTACCGAACCTCACTCGCCGCCATCGATGCGCTCGACGCCCGCACTGCGCTGACGGAGCCGCTACCGCTAGCGCGGTAGGACCTGGTCCAGTTGGCTGCGGGAGGTGATCCCGAGCTTCGGGAACACCTTGCGGAGGTGGTACTGGACCGTGCGGGCGCTGATGAACAGGCGGGTCGCGATCTCCGGGTTGGAGAGGCCGTCGCGAGCCATCCGGGCGATCTGGGCCTCCTGCGCGGTGAGTTCGCTCTCCGCCGGGACGACGCGTTTGCGAGCGGTTCCGCCGGCGGCCTGGAGTTCGCGGCGGGCCCGTTCGGCGAAGCCGGCGATCCCCATCGCCTCGAACATTCCGTGCGCCGATTTCAGGTACTCGCGCGCATCCGTACGGCGTCGCTCCCGGCGCAACCATTCGCCGTACAGGAGGTGGGCGCGGGCAAGCTCGACCTTGAGCCGGGTCTTCTCCAGGTACGCGATCGCCTCGCGATACAGGCGTTCCGCGGTTTCGCCGGCACTCAGCAACGCCTGGGAGCGGGCGTGTACCCCGAGCGCCCAGTCAGTGCCGGTCGCGGTGGCCATGTCGGCGAGCACCTGGCCGGCACGGTGTGCGGTGTCGATCGCCCCGATCCGGACCGCGGCCTCGACCAGTTCGCTCGGGGCCAGCATCATCGACCGAGCGTCGCGGGAGTCCTCGGTCGCATGCTGTGCCGCGACGGCCGCATCCTGGTACCGGCCGAGACCGTTGGCCAGCACAGCGGCCGCCCACTCGGCGAACACGATGCCGATGCCTTCACCGCGCCGGGTCCCGTCCTGCTTGGTGGCCTCGACCAGGGCGAGCGTCTCGTCCCGGTCGCCGCGGTACGCCGCCAGCGCCAGCCGCCCGTACGGCGCGAGTTGGCCGCCGGTCGCCTCGTTGACCGTCTGGACCTCGTCGGTCAGGGTCGCGGCCGCATCCAGCTCACCGGCGAACACGGACACGTAGGCGAGCGACGTCAGCGCGAGGCCGACGTTGCTGAGAACACCGGTCTCCCGAGCCAGCTGCACATGCCGCCTGGACAGTTGTTCCCAGCGATCTGCGTCCCACAATCGCAGCGCCGTCGTGGTCGCCATCCAGAGGAACTGCAGTTCCTCATCGACCGTCAGGTCGGTGCTGGAGCACGCGAGTGCTTCGTGCAGTGCCGGCGCACCCGCCGCGTACCCGTCCCCGTAGTACAGCGCGGTGCCGTCGAGCAGCCGGTCGACTGAACGAGTCACCGGCGGCCGTGGTGCCCCAGCGGCCGCATGCGCGATGTCGAAGACGTCACCGCCCGGGGTGGCCAGCCGACTCGCGAAGATTGCCGCCGAGAAGGCATCAAGGTACGTCGCCCTCGACAGCTCGACGTCCACGGACTCCAGCCGCTTGGCCGCCGCGAGCATCAGCTGTGGCGCGTCGTTACCGCGGTTGGTGCAGAACGCGAGCTGGGCCCGAATGAGGTCGGCCTTGGCCCGCTGGAATTCGCTGAGCTGCTCCGCATCGGCCATGGCAAGCAGCTCGGCCGCCGATTCGAACGCACCCGTCTTCAGCTCAGCCTGCGCGGCCGCGACCGCACGATCGCCTCGTTTCGCCGGGTCCAGGGTCAGTGCGGCCGACCGCTGTAAGAACGCGGCCGTCGCGGCGTATCCACTCCGGGCCAGCGCTCTCCCGGCTGACCGCTCCAATTCCGCGGCGACTTCCTCATCCGGTCCGGCGGCGGCCTGCGCCCGATGCCAAGCCCTCCGATCCGGATCGGCCTCGGCATCCGTCACCTCGGCCAGAGCCCGGTGGACCTCACGCCGCTCCCCCGCCGACGCGGAGTGGTACGCCGCCGACCGTACGAGCGGATGCCGGAACCGGACCCGCGTCGAGAACTCGGCCAGCCCGGCATCAGTCGCCGGCGCAGCCGCCTCCGGACCAATCCCGAGCAGGCCGGCAGCACGTCGTACGAGCGCGTTGTCGCCGGTCGGATCGGCTGCGGCGAGGACCAGGAGCCGCCGGGTCTCGGCCGGCATCGCGGTCACCCGGCGTACGAAGCTCTCCTCGATGCTGCCTGCACCGGGCAGACCGAAGCCGCCGGCCAGCTGCGCCGGAGTCATGCCGCGCGGGAGCTCCAGCAGGGCGAGCGGATTGCCATGGGCTTCGGCCACCAGCTGGTCACGCACCTGCGCATCAATCGGTCCGGACAGTTCGGCGTCGAGCAACCGCCGGGCGTCCGCGTCTCGCAGACCGTGGACCGGCAGCTCAGGTACGCCATCGAGGACGCCACCGACTGCACGGGTCGCGAAGATCAGCCCGACCGATTCGGCACCCAGCCGACGCGCCACGAAGGCGAGGATCTGCCCGGAGCACCGATCCAGCCACTGCTGGTCGTCGACCAGACACACCAGCGGCTTGTGCGCCGCCGCCTCGGACAGCAGGCTCAGCACCGCCAGTCCGATCATGAACATGTCCGGCGGCGGACCGGCCTTGATGCCGAACACGGTCCGCAGCGCCTCGGCCTGCGGTGCCGGCAGCTCCCCGAGCAGATGCAGCGCGGGCGCACACAGCTGGTGCAGGCCGGCGAACGCCAGCTCCATCTCGGACTGCACAGCCACGACCCGCGTGACGTCGAAGTCCTGTGCCTGGCAGACGACGTAGTCCATCAGGGCGCTCTTGCCGACCCCTGCCTCCCCGTGCAGCACCAGCGCGCGACTCTCCCCCGACCGCACTGCCCCAATCACCTGATCGAGTACGCCGCACTCGGCTTGGCGGCCGGTCAGCGCCAACTTCGACACCGCAGGCCCATGCACAGGCTCACGCTATCTCCTGGCGCCGACTGGTGGAGGTGGCCAGCCACTGGCGGATGCGAGCGAGGTTGCCCAGGTCGCACGCTCATGCAGTGCGCACCGAGCCGCTGACTGCCCGTTGTCGCCGTTCGGGATCCGTAATCGCTCAAGCTCTCGGAAGGACCTCCTCATGACCGGAACGCTCAAGGACAAGACCGTGCTCGTCGTCGGTCGCGGCGGCGGGATCGCCCGGGCGGTGACGATGGCCGCACGAGAGGCCGGAGCCCAGGTCATCGCCGCGGGGCGTAGTCAGGAGAAGCTCGCCGAGGCGTACGCCGATGAGCCCGGTGTCAGCACCGAGTACGTCGACCTGACCGACGAGGCCTCGATCGTGGCCCTGGGTGAGCGGGTCGGAAGCATCGACCACATCGTCTCCACCGCCTCGGCCCGGGCTCGCGGCAAGCTCGCCGACCTGAACCGGGACTCGGTCCGGCTGTCGTTCGACACCAAGGTGATCGGCCCGCTGATGCTGGCCAAGCACCTCGCGCCACGCATCAACGAGGGTGGCTCGATCACGATCTTCTCCGGTGTCGCCGCCAACAAGATCGCGGTCGGCACTCTCGCCGTCGCGATCACGAACGGTGCTGCCGACGTACTCGCGCGGTCGCTCGCACTGGAGCTCGCGCCGATCCGGGTGAACGCCGTCTCCCCCGGTGTGATCGACACCGGCGCCTGGGACGCGCTCGGTGACGAAGGCAAGGCGAAGTACTTCCAGGACCTGACCACACGCAATCCGGCCCGGCGGATCGGGGCCGCGGACGACATCGCGGAGGCCGTTCTGTACGCGATGACCAGCACCTTCGTCACCGGTACGACGCTCCGCGTCGACGGCGGCGAACCACTGATCTGACAGGAGACGACTGATGGGACTGTCCTGGCAACAAGGACCGCTCGCCACCGCCTCGATCGGCCGCTTCCTGGTTCCGGTCGAGCTCCCCGAGCGACTGCTCTTCGCGGAGCCGCTGCGTCGCCGGATGCGGGTCCGGTTCGGCGACACCTGGATCGCTGACAGTGAGGACGTCGTACTGCTGCACGAGCCGGCCCGGTATCCGGTGGCGTACTTCCCGCTGGGTGACGTGGTGGCCGACGTACTCACTGCTGAAGAGCGGACCACCAAGCACAAGGACCTCGGCGTGACGTCGTGGTTCACCGTCGCGGCCGGGTCGGACAGCAAGGCGCGGGCCGCTTGGCAGCACACCGAGCTGCCTGACTACGCGAGTGATCTGAAGGGACGGGTCGCGTTCGCCTGGCGGGCGATGGACGCGTTCTACGAGGAGGACGAGCGGATCGTCGGGCACGCCGCCGACGCCTACCACCGGATCGACATCCGGCAGACCAGCCGGCACCTCATCGTTCGCAAGGGCGACCAGGTGATCGCGGACACCTCGCGGCCGCTGGTGCTCTACGAATCGGGCTTCGCGCCGCGGTGGTACGTGCCGCGCGAGGACGTGGACGAGAACGCGCTGACTCCGGTCGAGGGCCAGACCTTCTGCCCCTACAAGGGTCTGTGCAGCTACTACGCCGACGGCGCCGCGTGGTCCTACGAGGACGCCTGGACCGAGGTACGGCGGATCTCCGGCATGGTCTCGTTCGAGCCGGACAAGATCGAGGTGGAACTGGACGGGAAGCGGCTGCGGCAGGAGCCTGGGCAGGGTGTGGTCTCGCATGGGATCGACCGTGATCTGACCGTGGAGGAACTGTCCGGATGACCAGTGCCAGCTTGCTGTCGGTGAATGTCGGCCTGCCGAAGAACGTCACCTGGAACGGGAAGACCGTCTACACCGGCGTCTGGAAGGAGCAGGTCGACGGCCCGGTGATGGCCCGGCGGCTGAACCTCGACGGAGACGGTCAGGGCGACAAGGGCGGCCACGGTGGTGAGCAGCGCGCGGTCTTCGTCTATCAAATGGACTCGTATCACCACTGGTCGCAGCACTTCGGCCGGGACGACTTCGTCTACGGGCAGTTCGGCGAGAACATGACCGTCGACGGGCTGCCCGACCACGAGGTGTGTATCGGCGACCGCTACCAGATCGGCGAGGCCGAGTTCGAGGTGACACAGCCGCGAGTCACCTGCTACCGCGTCGGAATGCGGATGGGCGAGCCCGAGCTGCCCGCACTGCTCGTCAGTCATCACCGGCCGGGGTTCTACTTCCGGGTGATCACGGAGGGCCGCATCCAGGCCGGCGACGCGATCGTGAAGACCCGGACCGGACCAGGCGCGCTGACCGTCGCCGACACGGATGCCCTGCTGTATCTGCCGGACCGCGACCTCGACGCCGTACGGCGTGCTCTGCAGATCCCGGCCCTCAGTCCGGGCTGGCAGGGCTCGTTCCGCGAGTTGCTCGAGGCATCCAGCGAGCAGACCACGTTCACGGCGGCGGGCGCGTCCGCGGCGACCCCGCCGGCATGGGAGGGGTTCCGGCAGTTGCGGGTGGTCGATGTGGTCCCCGAAACGGCCACGGTCTCGTCGATCAGTCTGGCCGCTGTGGACGACATGAAGCTGCCGGCGGCCAGGCCCGGTCAGTACCTGACGTTCCGGTTGCCGGATGCCGGCCTGCCGGTCCCGGTGCGCAGCTATTCGCTGTCCTCCCTCCCCGGGGCCGGCAGTTACCGGATCAGCGTGAAGCACGAGCCGCACGGAGTTGCGAGCGGCTATCTGACCAGCAAGCTCGCGGTTGGCGCCGTACTGGAGGTTGCTGCTCCGCGTGGTGAGTTCGTGCTCGAGGACGGCACCGAACCGGTCGTGCTGATCTCGGCCGGGATCGGGGTTACTCCGGTGATGTCTATGCTGCAGACGCTGGCAGCGGAACGCAGTACTCGCGAGGTGTGGTGGATTCACACCGCTCGGGGTCCGGCTGAGCAGCCACTGGCCGCCGAAGCGCAGCAGCTGCTGAGCACGCTGCCGAACGCGCACGAGCACATCTACTACTCCTCGACCGGCGGACGACTCACCAAGGACCGGTTGGCCGAACTGCAGCTGCCTGCCGATGCATCGGCGTACATCTGCGGGCCGGCCGGCTTCATGACCGACATGCGCGAGGCGCTGACCGCGGTGGGGATCGAACGGATCCACACCGAGCTGTTCGGTGCACTGGCCGCGATCAACCCAGGTGTGACCGACCGGACCGTACGGCCGCCTCATCAGCCCGCGGAGGCTGGCACCGGACCTCTGGTGACCTTTGCTCGCAGCGGGATCTCCACGGCCAGTGGGGACGGCAGTCTGCTCGAGCTGGCTGAGGCATGCGACGTACCGACTCGCTACAGCTGCCGCTCCGGTGTCTGCCAGACCTGCGTGACGCCGGTGCTGTCCGGCGAGGTCACCTACTCCCCCACACCGCTGGAGTCGCCTCCGAGCGGCCAGGCCCTGATCTGCTGTGCCCGCCCAACCACCGATCTCGTTTTGGACATGTGATGGATTACAAGCTCGAAGTCATCACCCTGGCCGTCACCGACGTTGACGCTGCCTCGGCCTTCTACACCTCGCTCGGTTTCAACCTCGACGTGGACTATCACCCGCGCGACGGCTTCCGCGTCGTGCAGTTCACGCCGCCCGGTTCGGCCTGCTCGATCCAGTTCGGCGAAGGTCTGAGCGACGCCTCGCCGGGATCCGCCCGCGCCAACTATCTCGTCGTCGCCGACATCGAGGCGGCCCACCAGGAATTGGTTGCGCGCGGCATCAAAGTCGGCGACATCCGGCACAAGACACCGATCGATACCTGGGCCGGCGACTTCGCTCCCGGAGCTGATCCGGAACGGCGTCGGGGGTCCAGCCGGTTGATTCGTAGAAGCGTTGGGCTTGGGGGTAGTTGGTGAGGGTCCAGAGGACGGCCTCGGGGTAGTCGGCGGCTAGG
>NZ_JBFAXQ010000024.1:0-103919 GCF_040680855.1 Kribbella sp. NPDC051952 | reverse complement strand
TTGTCTCTGGCGTTGAGGGCGCGGCGCATCGCGGGGGTGACTAGGCGTTCGGCGCGGCCTACGTCGAGGGGCTCGGAGTTGGAGCCGAGGACTAGCGGGATGATCTTGGCGTCGCACGCTAGGCGCCGGATGGTGGCGGCGGAGAGGGCGTCGCCGTACATGACGTGGCCGACCGCGTCCGCCGTGGCCGCCTTGAGATCCTCGAAGTCGATCGTCACGGTGATGTTGGCCTTCGCCCCGACCCCGGGGACTGCGCCGATCTCGGCGGCTGCCGCTGCGGTGGTCAAGCTGGAGGTGAGGGCGTCGGCCTGGCGCTTCTCGCGGGACCGGGGATCCAGCTCACCATCCACCGTCTTGTGCGGGCGCGCACCCGCATGGATCGAGGCGCGGAAGAGTTCAGCGTTCTCATTGGCCAGGAAGCCCTTGAATGCGACACCGTTGTCGGTGTCGGTCATTGTCAGCGACTCCCGCTGATAGGCCCTCTCTTCTGCGGGCTCAGGGCCGTCGGAGTCCAGGAGATCGCGGATCTCCTTGCCGGCCTTGCGGAGCTCGGTCGGGGTGAGGTGCTGGGCGAGGTTCACCAGTTGTCGTTCGGCCACCACGACGTCCTCGACCGGCACCCGATCGGGAACCGACTCGAGGGCGAACACGATCGCCTGAGCCTGCGCCGGTCGCAACGCCGGAGTCTGCAGGGGACCTGCCGGATCCGGGAGAGCAGCAGCGACAGCCTCATAGCGGGGTAGGACGCGGGCCAGCTTGACCTCGCGGTAGGCATCGCGACGGTCGATCCGGTACCTCATCACGATCAGCTCGGCGGTATCACGGGCACCGAGCTCTTGAGCGTGGCCCATCTCGTCGAGCCGGGCGACCATCTGCATCCGCCGGGTGAGGAGCCGGGCGATCTCGGCGTCGTCCGTATCGAGAGCAGACAACAGTTCGTCTCCACTCATCGACCAGATCGGCCGCTCCCCCAGGATCTCCATACCCACAACGATAAACACCCCCACCGACAGTTTCCGAACCCCAGAACCCCTTATCTTCAAGGCACTAGGACTATCCACAGGAGTACGGTGGTTGTCCACAACAAGAGCACCTGTGAACAACCCTCGTTTATTTGCTATAGGCAACAGTTGGAGTTGCGCACTCCGAGTAGCTTGGCGGCCGACTGCTGGATGATGCAGAGATGCACACCCACCCGTGCACAGTCCGTCGCGCTCACCACGAGACGATCTCCCGCGATCCCCTTCCCGGGCACACCCAAACCACTTCCCACAAGTCGACCAACTGCCAGCCCCACGAACCCCCGCCCGCCAGGCTTCCTCGCGTCCACCACGCCAAGCTTGACACGAGATACACACCACCGAGGGCGGCCAAGGACTGTCGCCGAGAAGCGGAGTCCTTTGGCGTGCACTCACTCGCCCACAGCACCTGGCGCAATACGCCGGCACGGCGCACACACGCCGGCGGCGGCCGATCGGACTGCCGCCGCGAGCGGTGTCCTTTCCTGGAGACGGGTAGCGGGCCGTGGTTGTTAGGCGAGTAGTTCTAGTTCGCTTAGGGAGGGGGGTGTTGTTGAGGTGGTGATTGATAGGCGGTAGTGCTGGTACTCGCCGGGCGTGGCGACGGTGAAGGGGCGGGTTTGGCGGCGCCAGGGGAAGAGTTGGTTGGTGCGCTCGTCCAGAAGAGACCAGGTTGTGCCGTCCGGGGAGCCTTCGAGGCGCCAGGCGGTTGGGTCGCCGGGTGAGTGGCCCGATGTGAGGGTGTAGATGGTGGCGGTCACCGGTTCCGGGAGGGACCAGGTGATGGGCCCGTCGATCACCGTCTCGGTTGACGAGTCGTCGTCGAAGAGTGGGTGATCCTGCCGCGGGATCAGATCCACGAGTGGGCGAGCGACCGCGTCGTCAGTGGTGAGAGCCGGCGGCGGGGTGAGGGTGCCCCAGTCGGACGGTTCCGGGCCGAGGACGAAGTCGATCTGTCGGGCGGACCGCAGCTCCGCGTCACCGATGGATGCTACGGGCAACTGCTTCCCATCGACCAGAACGTCTTGCACGTAAGGGTGTTCGTGGTTGGCGGCCGTAATCACGATCGGCTGACCGCCGGCAGGGGCGACTGTGACGCGAGGGAACAGAGGAGCACCGACGGCGTACTCGGGTGCACCGACCCGCAACGGATAGATGCCCAGGGCACTGAAGAGGTACCACGCCGACATCTCGCCGTTGTCCTCGTCACCGGGGTAGCCCTGGCCGATCTCCTCGCCGACGTACAGGCGCTGCAGGACCTCACGGACGATCGCCTGCGTCTTGTACGGCGTACCCGCGTAGTTGTAGATGTACGGGATGTGGTGGGCCGGTTGGTTGCTGAACCCGAACTGGCCCATCCGGACCGCCTGCGCCTCGAGCATCTCGTGGATGACGATCGAGTAGGTGCCCTTCTTCACCGCGAGTTCCGGGGTCGCGAAGAACTCGTCGAGCTTCGCTTCCAGGCCGCGCGGACCGCCGTACAGGTTGGCCAGACCGCGGCCGTCGTGGGCGACGTGGAAGGCGAAGTTCCACCCGTCGGTCTCGGTGAAGTCACCACCCCACTCGCACGGATCGAAGTCCGAAGGCGTCTTCGCGAATCGGCCGTCCGGCCGCCGTCCCTGGAAGAAGTTGATGTCTGGGTCGAAGAGGAGCACGTAGTTCAGCGAACGGTGGTGCAGGTACGTCGCTTCCTCCCGCAACTGCGCGCGCCGCTCAACGGGCACCGACGGATCGTCCGCCAATCGCGAGGCCATCAGCGCCAGACCGAAGTCGTTCAGATACGCCTCGAGCGCCCAGGACACGCTCTCCTCGGTGTCGGTGCTGACGTACCCGGTGAAGAACCCGGTCGCCACGCCCTTCCGCCCGACCTCGGTCGCCTCGGGTGCGACGGTCGCGTTGCGCAGACCAGCGTCGTACGTCGCCAACGGGTCAGGCAGCGGTACACCCTTGAGATAGGCGTCGGCGAACGCGACGTCGGAACTCGTCCCGGTCATGCAGTCGGCGTACCCAGGTGACGACCACCGGGCGATCCAGCCGCCGTCGCGGTACTGCTGCACGAAGCCGTCGACCAGCTCGGCGGTCAGCTCCGGGTAGAGGAACGCGTACGCCGGCCACGCGGTGCGGTAGGTGTCCCAGAACCCACTGTTCACATACATCTTGCCGGGCTTCACGACCGCACACCCATCCTGAGCCGGCAGCACCGGACTGGCGTAGTGGTACGCCGGCTCGGCAAGAGTGCCCGTGTTCTCGAAGTGCGAGTTCGGGTAGAGGTTGAGACGGTAGAGGTTGCCGTAGACCGTGCGCAGCTGCGGCTCGGTCGCACCCTCGGGGCGAATCACCGCGAGCCGCTCGTTCCACGCCTCGTTCGCCGAAGCCTGAATGTCTGCGAAGCTACGGCCGTCGAGCTCGAGCTCGAGATTGTGGCGAGCCTGGTCGACGCCGATGAACGACGTAGCGATCCGCAGCGTGACCTCACCATCCGCAAACGTTGCCGCCCGTGCGTTCTCACGACCCCGCACCGCGGGGCCGAAGGCAACAACATCACCTGAGAAGACGCCGTAGCAGAACATTCGCGTCCGGCCGGTCTCCGAGCCGTTCTCGACCCATCCGGTCAGCGCGGTTCCGTCGTACTCGAAGGCGCCGTTCTCGTCGATCGTGTCGAACACGAGGTGCCGACCGACCGCGTCGTCCGGGAAGGTGAAGTGGAAGATCGCGCCGTGGTCGGTGGGCGCCAGTTCGGCGCGCACACCGTTGGCCAGGGCAACGGAGTACAGGTCCGGCCGGGCGATCTCGTCATCGTGGCTGAAGGCAACGGCTCGCTCGACCGGATCCCCGAGCGGCTCGGCCGCGGCCACCGGCATGATCGAGAGCTGGTCCCGGTCCCCCATCCAGGGACTCGGCTGATGCGAGAACGTCAGGCCCTGCAGCTCCGGCCGGTTGTCCGCGTTGTTCGCCCGCTGGTACTCGTACGGCCACCGATGCGTCGACGCGTCGGTCACCGGGGTCAAGAAGTTGAACCCGTTGGGCCAAGCGGTGATCGGCAGCGTGTTGCCGCGCGAGAAGCCGTGACTCGCATTGGTCCCCCGCCGCGTATCGACGTACGCGACCAGGTCCGACCCGTCGAGCCGCGCCGGCGCCGGACCGATCTGGACATCGTCGACCCACCCCTGGAACGCACCGGGCGCGTCAACCACGAGCAGCACCTGCTCGACGGTCTTCCCGGCCACCGCCGTCAGATCGACCTGTACGTCGTTCCATTGGTCGGCGTACAGGATCTTCGCGGCGCCCTGCCCGGCCGGGCTGAACGGCATCCCGTACTGATCCACAGCCCCGATCTCGGACAGCCGGGTCCCGTCACCAAAGACCAGATCCACCACCGCGTACGTCGCTCCGTACGTCAGCTGCTCATCGAGCTCCGGATAGATCTTGTACCGCAGCCGGTCCCCCGACCGCACCACAGCGTCGATCCCCGGCAACGCCGCCTCGTCCCCACCGGTCCCCGAATACCGGGTCCCCGCGACGCTGGTGAACCCGGCCGTCGTACTGGTAGGCCCACCCGGGCCGCCACCCATCTCGATGATCACGGCCGCAATGGTACGTATCAATGCGGCGGTGCGGGAGGAATGTTTCCATCGTGGACCCAGGCCACGTAATCGCGGGCGCTCTCCTCGTCCGCCCGCAGCCGGAGGCCGGCCGCGACGGCTCGCGTGGTGTCCAGCTGGAAGAGGCCGTCGTCGGTGAGGTGAAAGCGGTCCACGGCCGGCGACCAGTCCATCGGCGCTGGATCGGGTACGACGGAACGCCAAGCGTCGGCCAGCTCCGCCATGGTCTGGGTCGGGCTGACCGCGTTGAACGGACCGCTCACCCGATTCACGGTCAAGAGCAGCAGGAAGTCGGCCAGATCCCGGGCGTCGATGTACTGGATCGGCTGGTCGGGCCGGGCGGCGCACTCCATCCGGGTGCCGTGAGCCAGGGCGGAACCCCAGTTGCCGAAGTCCGGGTTGTAGGGCCCGACGACGAAGCCGGAGCGGACGGCGGAGGTCCGGGATCCGAAGACGTCTGCCAGGAGAGACTCGCAGCGGACCTTGGAGGGGCCGTAGAGGTCCATCGTGAAGTGGTCTTCGGGAGCACCGGGTGGCCAGGGCAACAACCGGGCGGATTCGGTCATGCCAGGTGTGGACTTACCGGCGTAGACCGCGATCGACGACATGAACGTGTAGTGCCCGACCCGATCCCGGAGCACGTCCGCGGTCAACCCCACGTCGCGGACGAGGAAACCGGACATGTCGATCACGCCGTCCCACTCCCCCGTCGCCAGTACGCCGGGATCCGCGCGCTCACCGGTCAACCGGCGTACCGAAGGAAACAACGAGGGATTGGTGCGGCCGCGGTTGAACAGCGTCACCTCGTGACCGTCGCGTAGCGCGGCCGAGACGACGTGGCGGCCGAGGTTCTTCGTGCCGCCGAGGACTAGGAGCTTCACGAGAGCTGCTTCACGATGCCTTCGAGCTCGGCCAGCAACGGGTCGATCCAGTCCTCTGAACCCGGGATCGTCCGGAGACCTTCGGAGACGACGAAGTCCAGTGCACGCAGGCAGAAGCAGCCGCCACCGACCAGCACCTGACGGTCGACGAGGAACGAGTCCGCGCCGGCGGCCTCGACGTACTGCGCGACGATCGGACCACGGTCGTGGCCGAGGGCAACGGCATCGCGGACCAGCATGTAGAGGTCACTGAGGTGCGGCGCGAGATAGGCGAGCGGCCAGTCGACCGCGGTCCACCGCGACCCGTCCGTGACGAGGTTCTTCGGTACGAAGTCGCCGTGCACGACCCGCACCGGTGCATCCCGGTGCAACCCGGCCAGCGCCTCGGCCAACGGGTCGAGCTCGAACCCGATCCGGCCGATCCGCGCTCCGAGTTCCTTCACCAGCTCCGCAGGGAACTCCGATGACCCCGAAACCGCGGTCCCCCGGATCCGGGCCAGCAATGACGCAGCCTCCAGGAACCCAGCCGCCGACGGCTCCTGCTCCAGCGTCAGGCGTCCTACGTCGGCCAGCACCAGCACACCGGCCGCGCCGTCACGGTGGCCGTGAATCAGCCTGGGCGCCGGCAAGTCCAGCGGTACGACGAAACGCGCGTACGCCGCCGCCTCGTCCGCCTGACCGTCCGTCCCGCGCTTCACGATCACGCTGCGCAGGCCGTACGACAGCCGCCACACCTCGGACGATCCCCACTGCCGCAGCAGCTCACCGTGCAATGCCGAGACCGACGGCGCCTCGGTCGCCTCGAGCACCGGACCGGAGGGAAGCCAGGCGGGAAGCATCAGACGAGTAGATCACAGCGAGCACACCCCGGAAACTCAAATACCGGTCGGGGTCAGGGCGCCGGACCCGCGTCTGGCAGGCTTGAGGCCATGACCGAGAACGCCACGCATGCCTGGGGCTTCGGCCTCGCGACCGTCACCGCCGCCGGCGCCGTCCTGGACGTCTGGTACCCGGCCCCCGAGCTCGGCGAGCAGCCGGCCGACGCGCAGGCGCCCGCCGAGCTGATTGCGGCCGAAGGCAACGACGACCTGCGGCAGGTACGGCGCGAGGTCGTGACGACCCAGATCACGCTGGACGAGGCTCCGGCCGGAACTGCGGACGCGTACCTGCGGCTGCACCTGCTGTCACACCGACTGGTCCAGCCGCACGGCCTGAACCTGGACGGCATCTTCGCCGCCCTCCCGAACAACGCGTGGACGTCGCTCGGCCCGGTCCCGGTCGACGAGATCGAGCACGTCCGCCTGCGGGCGCGAGCGGCCGGCCAGCACCTGTCGGTGACGAGCGTCGACAAGTTCCCGCGGATGACGGACTACGTCGTACCGAGCGGCGTGCGGATCGGCGACGCCGACCGGGTCCGGCTCGGCGCCCACCTGGCCGCGGGGACCACGGTCATGCACGAGGGCTTCGTGAACTTCAACGCCGGCACGCTCGGTACGTCGATGGTCGAGGGCCGGATCGTGGCCGGAGTCGTGGTGGACGACGGCAGCGACATCGGCGCGGGCGCATCGATCATGGGCACCCTGTCCGGCGGCGGTACGCAGGTCGTCTCGATCGGCAAGCGCTGCCTGCTCGGCGCGAACGGCGGCACCGGCATCTCCCTCGGCGACGACTGCGTGGTGGAGGCCGGCCTGTACGTGACCGCGGGCACCAAGGTCACGCTCCCGGACGGCAGTGTGGTCAAGGCGCGCGACCTCTCGGGGCAGCCCGGTCTGCTGTACCTGCGCAACTCGGTCACCGGTGCGGTCGAGGCACGTCCGCGCAAGGGTGAGGGCATCACGCTCAACGAAGCCCTGCACGCCAACGCGTGACCCTCCGAAAGTATGACTTCGCCAACCGACGTGAGGCTGCACACGTCAACCAGTTCGTGACCGATCGACCGGAACCCCGCCACCGCCCCCGCACGTTGGGAGCGGTATGCCGATAAAGCGTGGAGCGGTGGTGGCCGTCAGTGCCGTCGGCGTGCTCGCGCTGGCGGTCGGCGCCGGCATCGCGTGGATCGGCGGGAAGAACCTCGGGTCGATCCTGCCGCCGCCGGAGCAATGCGAGGCAACAGTCAGCGGCCAGACCGTCGTACTGGACCTTGAGCAGGCCGAGTCGGCCGCGATCATCGCGGGTGTCGCCGTACGACGTGGTCTGCCGGCGCGGGCGGCGACGATCGCGCTGGCAACGGCGTACCAGGAGTCGGGGCTGCGGAACCTGCCGCATGGGGACCGGGACTCGCTTGGGTTGTTCCAGCAGCGGCCTTCGCAGGGCTGGGGTACGGAGACGCAGGTCCGGGATCCGCACTACGCGGCCGGGAAGTTCTACGACGCGCTGGTGAAGGTGAAGAACTACCAGAAGATCGCGGTCACGGTCGCGGCTGACGCGGTGCAGCGCAGCGCCTACCCCAACGCGTACGCCGATCACGAAGCAGATGCGCGCGTACTGGCTTCAGCGTTGACCGGGCAGTCGAAGAGTGTCTTCAGCTGCACGGTGAACCCGGCGTCGGTGCCGGCGGAGCAGATCGGTAAGAACGGTCTGACGCCGCGGGCGGAGGCGGTGCGGAAGGATCTGATCAAGACCTTCGGCAAGCTGTCGACCGGCGGATACGCAGCGGGTGGGGTGTCGACCGGGCACATGGCGGGGTCGGCGCATTACGAGGGGCGGGCGGTCGATGTGTTCGTCCGGCCGATCTCCACGGCGAATACGACCAAGGGCTGGGCGATGGCGCAGTACCTGGTCGCTCGGGCGGACCTGCTGAACATCAAGACGGTCATCTTCAGCGACAAGATCTGGACCGCTGGTGGGCGCTCGGACAACGGGTGGCGGGACTACACCCCGCCGGAACGCTCCGGCGACCCAGCAATCCTCCGACACCTCGACCACGTCCACGTAGACGTCATCGAGAAGTAGACCTGAAACGGGGCGCCCGCCAGGACGCCCCGCCATCAGTCTGTAGCCAACCGCTTACTCGCCGCAGCGGCTTCCTGCTCCCCAGCTGTTATTCGTCGTGCTCCTGCGGGGGCAGCGCTGCGATTTCCGCCACTCCCCAGCTTTTGCTTTCCCTTTATTCGTCGTGCTCCTGTGGCGGCAGGGCTGCGATGAACGGGTGGTCCTTGTCGATCTTGCCCATCTTGGAGGCTCCGCCCGGGGAGCCCAGGTCGTTGAAGAAGTCGACGTTCGCGGTGTAGTAGTCCTTCCACTGCTCCGGAGTGTCGTCCTCGTAGTAGATCGCCTCCACCGGGCAGACCGGCTCGCACGCTCCGCAGTCGACACACTCGTCGGGGTGGATGTACAGCATCCTGTTGCCCTCGTAGATGCAGTCGACGGGGCACTCCTCGACACACGCGAGGTCCTTCAGGTCAACACACGGCTGCGCGATGACGTAGGTCACTGCTACTCCTCCTATATGGCAGGCAAGCGCAGCTGGGACTGGTGTGCTGCGATGCGGTGATGCTGTGTTCAATTCGGGGTCTCTAGTATCACGGTAGTCCTTCGACCACTCTGCCAGGAGTCCGCATCGTGTCAGGCCTGCGTGCCCGTGATATCGGCCACCGTGTCGTCGTCCGGCACCGCATTCCGGGCGGACTGACCGACATTATCGGCGTACTGGCGTCCTGGGACCCCCAAACGCTCGCCGTACGGCATGCCGACGGCAATGTGCACGAGATCGCGGCCAGTGACATCACAGCCGCGAAAACGATCCCTGAGATGCCACTTCGGCCCGTGGACGTCGAACAGCTGTTCCTGACCACCGCACTGGGCCGCCCGGCCGCGGAGACGGCGTACGTCGGTCAGTGGTTGCTGCGGGCATCGTCCGGCTGGACCGGGCGGGGGAACTCGCTCCTGCCCACCGGCGGCCCGGGGATGCCCGTCGCCGAGGCCCTCAAGCACGCTGAAGCCTTCTACGAGGAGCGCGGCTTGCCTCCGCAGGCGCTCGTACGGCTCGGTAGTCCGGAGGCGGACGAGCTCCGGGCCTGTGGGTGGGTGGACGCCCGGCCAGAGCAGTCCGACGTACTCGTCATGCACACCACGCTCGATCACGTGAACGCTGCGCCGGAGTACGAGGTACTGATCGCAGAGCGCCCCGGTGAGGCCTGGTACGCGGCCGCTTTCGACGGACCGGTGCCAGGGCACGCACCAACGGTGCTCGAGGGCGCACCGAAGGCCGTGTTCGCCTCGATCGCGGTCGACGGGCAGACGGTCGCGGTTGGGCGTGGGTCCATGACCGGCCACTGGCTGGCCGTGGACGCGATCCGGGTCGCCGCGTCACACCGTCGCCGTGGCTTAGGCACCGCGGTAGTCCAAGGTCTGGCCCGATGGTCCGGTGCGCTGGGTGGCCGCCGTACCTATCTGGAAGTCCTGGAGGAGAACACGGCCGCACTGGCGACCTACACCCGCCTGGGCTACCGGGAGGCGTACCGCTACCGCTACCTGACCAAGCGGTGAGCCGCACCCGCCCCAACTAGCGTCAGCACGACAAACCCCGCCAGTACGACGCTCAGCGCCCGGCCGGGGTCCGTGGCGAGAGCGGCGTACGTCGAGCCTGCTAGCGCGACACCGAGTGCGCCGGATAGCTGCGCGTTGGTGGCGACGACACCGGACAGGTCAGCGGCGTACTGCGGGGACATGCTCGAGGTGACAGCGCCGATGAGGGTGTTCGCGCTGATGCCGAGGCCCAGGCCGCCAATGCCCAGCAGTGCGAAGAGGAGCGGTCCGGTGTGGCCGCCGAGCAGTAGGTACGCCAGGACGGCCAGGTAGCCGGCTGCGAGGACCAGGCAGCCGATGACCGGCATCGAGCGGATCTCCCGGGGCAGTCTGGGCAGGATCGGGCCGGCCAGCCCGAAGGCTGCCACCCAGATCACCATGGCGAACCCTGAGTACGCCGGGCCCTTGTGGAGGCCGTCCTGGAGGTAGAGGGCGAGTACGAACAGCAGGGCGAAGTACGTGCCCGACGTGCACCCGTGAGCGAGGAGACCGGCCCGGACCGACCGGTTGCCGAGTACCTGGCGAGCGATGAGTGGGCGGCCACCACGGGCGGCTGTCCGGCGTTCGCCGTACTCGAAGAAGACTAGGGTCGGGATGCTGAGGGCGAGGCAGATCCAGGACCACGTGGGCCAGCCGCGTTCGGAGCCGAGCAGGAGCGGGACGATGACGAGCAGGACTGCGGTGGACAGGGTGAGTACGCCGATCAGGTCCAGGCGGTCGCGTTCACCGGTCGGGTCGGCGGGGAGGACGCGGCGGGAGGCTGCGGCGAGGGCGATCCCGATCGGGACGTTGACGAGGAAGATCGGGCGCCAGCTGGTACCGAAGAGGTCAGCCGCGATGATGACGCCGCCGAGGAGCTGGCCGACGACCGCGCCGCCGGAGAGGGCGATCGAGAAGTAGCCGAGGGCTTTGAGACGATCGCGGCCCTGGAAGTGCAGCTGGATGCCGCTGAGCACCTGCGGGACCATCAGCGCGGCGCCGGCGCCTTGGATGAAGCGGGCGACGACGAGGGTGATGATCTCGGGCGCGATACCGCAGGCCAGCGAGGCGACCGTGAACACTGTCAGGCCGAGGAGGAACGTCGTACGGTAACCGAGCGAGGAGCCGAGTCGGGCGCCGGTGATCAGGAGTACGGCGAAGGCGACGACGTACCCGGAGACGACCAGGCCGACGGCCCCCTCCGAGGCGTGCAGGTCGGCGCCGATCGACGGGCCGGCGATGTTCGCCACCGCGGTGTCGATGTTCGCCATGAACTGGCCGGTGAGCAGGACGGCCAGGATCGCGGTCCGGTTGGTGGTCTTGGCTTGCAACGTGATGGGCACGTGAGTGGAACGGTGTGAGGCGGGTGTGATGTGAGGGGTTTACGCTCAGGTGCCATGGCGGATCACACGGTTGAACGCCCCGAGTACGCGGGGGACTTCGAGGGAACGGTGCACGTCGAGTACACGCCGCACCCGGACGACGGGGTGGCGGATCCGGGCGAGATCGTGTGGACCTGGGTGCCGTTCGAGGAGGACTACACCCGCGGCAAGGACCGCCCGGTGCTCGTGGTCGGGTCGGACGGTGAGTGGTTGCTCGCGCTGATCCTGACCAGCAAGGACCACGACCGCGACGCCGCCGACGAGGCGCGCTGGGGCCGGGTCTGGATGGACATCGGCGGCGGCCCCTGGGACAAGGAAGGCCGCCCCAGCGAGGTCCGCCTGGACCGGGTCCTCCGCATCGACAAATCCCACGTACGCCGAGAAGGCGCCGTAATCCCCGAAGACCTCTTCACCCAGGTAGCCACCAACCTCCACCAAACCCACCGCACCTAACCAACGCAACGGATAACCCGCGAGAAGTGGGTCCTCCCCCTCCCACCCCACCGGACAACCCACCACGCCACGGGATAACCCCTCAGGGCACGGGTTCTCCCCCTCCCACACCACCCGACAACCCACCACACCAGGGGACAACCCCTCAGGGCACGGGTCCTCCCGTCCCACACCACCCGACAACTGACAATCGACAACGCCACCGGTTATCCCCCGGCAGGTCGTCAGATGCGGTGGACAGGTGATGCTGGGGCCGGGAAGCCATCCAGCAGAGCCACGGGTTGCGCCGAGGGCGGGAAGCACG
Source organism: Kribbella sp. NPDC051952 (assembly GCF_040680855.1). NCBI lineage: Bacteria > Bacillati > Actinomycetota > Actinomycetes > Propionibacteriales > Kribbellaceae > Kribbella > Kribbella sp. NPDC051952. Next base: position 91,772 of record NZ_JBFAXQ010000024.1, on the reverse strand, counting down.
ACCAGCAGGGCCACGGGTGTACCAGGTCGGGAAGCACAGCTGGCAAGGCTGCGGGTGTGCCGAGGGGACCGCGAGGGGATAACCTCTCGCGTTGCCGGTTCTCCTCCTCCCACACCACCACAGAACCGACAACACCACCGGACATCCCCCGGAAGGATCCAAGCCAGAGCCAGAGCGCCAGAGCACCAGCCCGCTGATGGGATATCCCCTCGGCGCGTGGGTTCTCCCCTCTCACAACCATCCGATAACCCGCCACGCCAGGGGATAAGCCTCGGGGCGTCGGTTCTCCCCCACACCACCGGACGACCCGCCATGCCATGGGATAACCACTCGGGGCGTGGGTTCTGCCCCTGACACCATCCGACAACGCGGCACGTCGGGGGATGTCGCCCGGGCGGTTGTTAGCTTGGGGGGCGGGTGGGTTTGCCTTGGGCGGGTGGGGTGGTGGTGGGGGGTGGGGTGGAGCCTGGTTTGGGGCCGCAGCGGATGTCGTCGGCGGGGTTGTACTTCGTGGTGAACGACTCGGTCTTCTTCCGTACGCCGTTCTGCGCGAAGTACCGGGAGACCGTGATGTCGAAACCGACGCTCGGCGCCTGCGTACGGCATTTCGCCGAGGTGTCGTAGACCACGTTCGGCTGCCGGAAGTTGCTGCGCTCCGACTGTCCCGCGGTGATCTGCCAGACCTTCGTACCCCAGATCTTCACCGTGATGCTGCCCTGGTTACCCGGCGTGGATGCGTGGAAGATCGTCTGCACCAGGATCCCGTGACCGGAGTCGTTCAGGAACTTGAGATCGACCGTCGGCCACGCCACGGTCGCCTCCCGGCCGACCGGGTAGCGGTTGATGTAGACGCTGTGCGCCTTGTGCTCGACATCCTTCAGCCCGGCGAAGAACGCGGCGTTGAACGTCGTGGTCGCCGACTGCGACACCCCGCCACCGAGCTCGAGTACGAACACCCCGCCGCTGATGATGTTGCCCTCGGTGAACCCGTTCTCCTTGGTCCGCTCACCGACGATCTTGTTCAGGCTGAACATCTCGTTCGGCTTCAGCAGCGTGCCGTTGATCTTGGCCGCCGCGGTGCCGATGTTGGTGTTGCGGTACGGCGCATGCGGGAAGCGGGTCGTGAACTCCCCCATCACTTCCTTGATCCCGAGTGCGGCCGCCGCCTCCGTGGTCACCTTCGCCTTGCTGTGCGCGAGCCCGACCGCGGCCCGGCGCTCGCCGCTCGGCTTGTTCAGCACCGACAGGATGGCCGGCCCGACCTTGGTCCGGTCGACCACCATGCCGTCGACGGCCGGGATGACCTGCGGCTTCGTGCCGACGATCTGGACGGTCGCGTCCTTCGGCAGCGTCTCCAGGGCCTTGAACCTGGTCTGGAACAGCGGCTCCAGCGTCTTCGCGTTCAACGACGGCGTGATGTCGCCGTCCTTCGCGGTCAGCGTCAGCGCCGGCGCGAACTCGGCCGGCTGCAGGTCGACCGACTTGGATCCGACCGTCAGCCGGATCGGGCCGGACATCGCGGGCTCGGCGTACTCCTTCATCGCCTTCTCGATCGCGTCGGTCCCGGCCTGCGGCTGGGTCACGCTGACCGGGAGGTCCTTCGCGTCCCCGTCGGCCGGGTAGGCGGCGATCACGGCGTCGGTGGCCTTCGCGGTGTCGAGCTGCAGCCCGTCGGCCGGCTCGTGCTGGACCGGCTTCGCGTTCTTGAAGGTGATCGTGCCTTCGGTGGCCGGCCGGTTCACCTGGGTGGCGAGCTTGTCGATGGCCGCCTTCAGCTTCGCGTCGTCCTTGGTGACGACCGCGTCGACCTCGGCGCCGCCGGTCAGGGCGTGCCAGATCCGGCCCGGGGCCAGGCTGCGGCCCGCACCCGCGGCGGCCACGCTGGCGTCGGCGTCCACGGCCAGCCCGGCGTCGGCCGGCTGCACCTGGAACTTGGACTCGCCCGCCTTCAGCGCGATCGGCGCTGCGACCCGGTCCTTGAGACCGGCCTCGAGCTTGGCCTTTGCGTCCTTCTCGGAGAGGCCGCCGACCGGGACGCCGAGGATGGTGGTGTCACCAGGGATCTTGTCGCCGGCGAACGCGAAGGCTGCTCCATAACCCACCACGAGCACACCCAGCCCCGCCGCGGCGATGATCCCCGCGAGCTGCTTTCTCCCCACCGGACAGAGTCCTCCTGCTCGAAGCCATGGACAGGCCGCGCGCACGCGAACAGAGCGCGGGCACAAGGGCACATCCTACGGGACGGGGCAGGCCGTTCTGACCGTCGGGGCAGAGCGTGCCCGGGGCTCCCGGCGGCAGGATCACGGTCAGGCGTCGGGCAGCTTCCGGTAGTGACCGGAGTAGTAGATCAGCGCGCTCGGGTCGGCCGGCTCGCCCAGCCCCAGACTCAGTACCTCACCGACCACGATCGTGTGATCGCCCCCGTCGTACGTCGCCCAGGTCCGACACTCGAGCCACGACAGGGCGTCCTCGACCAGCGGGCAGCCGGTCTTCGGGCCTGCCGCCGTACGGATGCCGTCGAACTGGCTGTAGAGGTCGCGTCCGGACCGGGCGAACCGGTCCGCGATCGCGCCCTGGTCCGCGGACAGCACCGACACGGCCCAGTAGCCGCAGTCCAGTACGGCGGCGTGCATCCGGACACCCTTGTCGACGCAAACCAGTACGAGCGGCGGGTCCAGCGAGACCGAGGTGAACGCGTTCGCGGTCATCGCATGCGCCACGCCGTCCTGCAGCGTGCTCATGATCGTGATTCCGGCCGCGAACCGGCCCAGCGCCGCGCGGAACTCCGCGGGCGCCACACTCCCGCTCGGCTCGGTTGAGGACACCCCAGCAGGTTATGCCCGCTGGAAGGTTGATGCCTCAACCGAGCGTGTGGGAACAGTCACCTACAGACCAGCGAAGAGGTCGTGCTCGAAGCCGTCGGGGCCGGGCGCGGCCGTGCCCTTGATCAGCCGGTACGGCTCCGTGCTCCAGATCTGGTTGCCGTTGTTGTTCGACAGCGCGAAGAACGGTCCGTCGACGGTGATCTGGGTCGCGTGCGCCTTCATCGCGTTCATCTTGCGGTCGAGGTAGCCCTCACCGTCGATCACGCAGTCGATGAACCGGTCCGGCGTGATCATCGGCCCGAGCGGACCCTCGGGGTCCATCCCCTCGAACGTGGTGGTGTCACCGGCGTCCCGCAGCTCCCGCAACTGCGCCCGCATCCGGGACTCGGCCATCGCGGTCCAGTAGATCTTCGGGATGTCCCAGGCCTCGCCGAGGTCCTCCCGGTACGAGCGTGCGCCGGCCAGGGCAGCGGCGTACGTCGCGACCCGGTGGGCCTTGATGTGGTCCGGGTGGCCGTAGTTCCCGTACTGGTCGTAGGTCACCAGGACCTGCGGGCGGATCTCGCGGATGATCGGGATCAGGTCGTCGGCCGCGGTCACCAGGTCGGCCTGCCAGAAGCTGTCCGGCCGGGTGTCCGGTGGGACGTCCGCGTTGCCTTCGTCGTTGTAGATCATCCCGGTGTCGCGATACTTGCCCGCGCCGCCGAGGAAGCGGTGGTCGGTCACGCCGAGCTCGGACATCGCGTCGGCGAGCTCACCGATCCGGTGCGGACCGAGCTGGTCGGTCTGGTCCGCGGCCAGGTGCTCGAGGTCCGGGACCAGCACCTCGCCTTCCTCGCCGAGCGTGCAGGTCACGAGCGTGACGTGAGCACCTTCGGCCACATAGCGCGCCATCGTCACGCCGTTGTTGATCGTCTCGTCATCCGGGTGGGCGTGCACCAGCAGCAGCCGGCGCTCAGGAAGCTCAACCATGCCGAAAGCCTACGTCGACCCCCGGACAGAAACCGGAGGACCGCTCAACCGAAGGACCGCTCGACCGAAGGACCGCTCGACCGACGGGCATCAGCCGAAAGGCCGCTCAGCCGAAGCGGCGGACCAGCAGGCAGCCCGCCTGGAAGCGGGACTTGGCGCCGAGACCGAGGATCAGCGCGCTGATCTCCGCCCGCACGGTGCGTAGCGACAGGCCCAGCTCGCGGGCGATCGCGGCGTCCTTCGCACCGGTCGACATCATCCGGCCGATCGCCACCTGACGACTGGTCAGCTCCTTGACCGTGGCCGGGGTCTGCCGCCGCGACCCGAGCTCGTAGACCTCGCAGACGACGTCCGGCGCGAAGTCCTCTCTGCGCACAGCTGGAACGGCCTGGTGGACCGACATTCCACACTCCTCCCCAGGAAGTTTTCAGAGCAAGGATTCTGTCGGGTGGTCTAATCCGCTACCAGGTACAACCCATACAAACGACCCATACAGTTTCGCTGGGTGAACCCGTGATGGCTCTCCGCAGGCTCGGAGGCCGTGTGACTTCCGCCACTCAGAGCCGCTCGCGCAGTTCCCGGACGAAGGGCCGATCCGGAACCAGCCAGCCCACTTCGGTCAGCTCTGCCGCCCCGAACCACCGGAGCTCGGCGTGCTCCCGCAGTACTGGTTCGCCGGCCACGATCGAGGCCAGATAGACGCGCAGCTGGTAGCGCTCGGAGATCGCTACCGCCGGCCCGAGCGAGGCTCCGACCTTGATCTCCAGGTCGAGCTCCTCGCGGATCTCCCGGACCGCCGCCTCCTCTTCGGTCTCCCCCGGCTCGACCTTCCCGCCGGGGAACTCCCAACCGCCCTCAGCCCCTGGCCGGTACGCCGCCAGCACCAGCCCATCCCGTACGACGGCCACTCCCACCACAACCTGCACTCTTTCATTCCTTCCCCGCGGTCAGGGCGACTCTGCCAGAAACTGTCGGCGATCAAAGGCAAGATGACTCGCATGCCGTTGCAGAACAGGGTTCTCCCCACTCAAGAGATCGTCGCCGACCCCGGCCGCGGCCTCCTGATGGGCAACCGCGGCAGCCTGCACAGCCCGGATCGCCGCCTCGGCACGACCCGCTGGCGCTCGAAGGCGTGGATTTGTTGCGTCCTTGACTGGAAGGGCGTTCAGCGCGATCCGATGCCACCCGGACGCTGGACCGCACTGTTCTTCTTCGACGAGGCCGTCGCCCTCGCGGCCGGCCATCGCCCCTGCCATTACTGCCGTCGCAGGGACTTCCTCCTGTACGCCGGCGCCTGGGCGAAGGCCCGCAATCTCGACGAGCGCCCACGCGCCGCCACGATGGACGCACAACTCCACAGCGAACGCGTCGAGCCCCGAACCCGGCAGCAACGCACGACCATCCAGGACCTCGCCGAACTGCCCGACGGAGCGATGATCCGGTACGACGGCCGCCCCGCCCTCGTCCTCGACCGGCACGTCCTGCCCTGGTCATGGGAGGGGTACGCCGAACCTCGCCGGCCACCCGGCCTGCGCGAGGTCGCCGTCCTCACACCACCGGCGAATCTCGTTGTACTGCAGGCCGGATTCGTTCCATTACTCCACCCGTCGGCAGGTCGCAACTGAGGCAACCCTAACTGGGAACACGCCGTACCGAGGGGTCTTCCGTTGGGCGCCGCGCGAGGGCAAAGTGTGCCCATACTGACAGCTACAAAACCATTACTGGAGTCGGCATGGGTGAGGGCAACAACAGCGTTGCCGCGGTCGTCCGCGCGCTCGAAGGGTTACACGCTGCCGTCGGCAAACTCAGCCAGGAGTACGGTGACACCCTCGGCATCCGCCGCCTGGTGTCCGACGTGGCCCGGCTGAACGACGATCTCGCTGAGCTCGGCCAACCCGACCCCCGGCACAGACCCGGACCCGTTCCGGAGGAACTCGAGGAGATTCCCGACGTGGAGTATGACGCGTCCATGTGGACAGACGCGGAGCACGAAGGCTTCGGCGCGCCCGATAGGCACGCCCCGTGACCGAGCGCAGCGAGAGAACCAATAAGCAGAGTGGCCACTCGCCAGCAGAATCGCCCGCAGCGAAGCGAGGACGATTCTGATGGCGACCGGTATTGAGGCGCCCGGGAGGGCGCAGGTCGGACTGAAGACGGCACGTAGTGATCGGTGGTGGCTCGCGCCGCTGCGGATCGGCGTGATCCTGCTCTTCTTCATCGTCTACGCGACGGTCCGGATCTTCATGAACAAGTGGTATTGGGTCGACGAGCACCACTACCTCACTCCGCTGTACTCGCCGTGTCTGAGTGACAGCTGTGTCCCCGGCTCCAGCCACCTCGGCACCTGGTTCGGCGGATTCCCGCGCTGGCTGCCGTTGAGCCTGATCACCTTCGTGGTGCTGGCCGGCTTCCGTGGCACCTGTTACTACTACCGCAAGGCGGGCTACCGGTCGCTGTTCTTCGCACCGGCCGCGTGCGCGGTCCCGGAGCCGCACAAGAAGTACACCGGCGAGCGGAAGTTCCCGCTGATCGCGCTGAACCTGCACCGCTACTTCTTCTACGGTGCGCTGGTCTTCGGTCTGCTCAACGTCTACGACGGCATCCAGGCCTTCCACGGTGACGGCGGCGGCTTCGGTATCGGCCTCGGCACGGTCATCATCTGGGTCAACCTGGTGATGCTGTGGATGTACACGCTGTCTTGTCACGCCTGCCGGCACATCGTCGGCGGCCGGCTGAAGAACTTCTCCAAGCACCCACTGCGCTACCGCTACTGGACCTTCGTGTCCAAGCTGAACCCGAAGCACGGCACGTTCGCGATGGCGTCGCTGTTCACCGTGATCCTGACCGACTTCTACATCATGGCGGTCTCGGCCGGCTGGTTCTCCGACCTGCGCTTCATCAACTGACATACGGGATCTGAAGACTTCATGACTGAGCTGGAACGACACTCCTACGACGTCGTCGTGATCGGGGCCGGCGGCGCCGGTCTGCGTGCGGCGATCGAGGCCCGCGAGCAGGGCAAGCGCACCGCGATCATCTGCAAGTCCCTGTTCGGCAAGGCGCACACCGTGATGGCCGAGGGCGGCTGCGCGGCCGCGATGGGCAACGCGAACTCCAACGACAACTGGCAGGTCCACTACCGCGACACCATGCGCGGCGGGAAGTTCCTGAACAACTGGCGGATGGCCGAACTGCACGCGCAGGAAGCCCCCGACCGGGTCTGGGAGCTGGAGACGTACGGCGCACTGTTCGACCGGACGCCCGACGGCCGGATCAGCCAGCGCAACTTCGGCGGCCACACCTACCCACGGCTCGCGCACGTCGGCGACCGTACCGGTCTGGAACTGATCCGCACCCTGCAGCAGAAGATCGTCTCGCTGCAGCAGGAGGACTTCCAGGCGACCGGCGACTACGAGGCCAACCTCAAGGTGTACGCCGAGTGCACGATCACCGAGCTGATGAAGGACGGCGACGCGGTCTCGGGTGCCTTCGGGTACTGGCGTGAGTCCGGCCGGTTCATCCTCTTCGACGCTCCGGCCGTGGTGCTGGCCACCGGTGGTGTCGGCAAGTCCTTCAAGGTCACCTCGAACTCCTGGGAGTACACCGGTGACGGGCACGCGCTCGCGATGCGGGCCGGCGCGACGCTGATCAACATGGAGTTCATCCAGTTCCACCCGACCGGCATGGTCTGGCCGCCGTCGGTGAAGGGGATCCTGGTCACGGAGTCGGTCCGCGGCGATGGCGGCGTACTGAAGAACTCCGAGGGCAAGCGGTTCATGTTCGAGTACGTGCCGGACGTGTTCCGGGCGCAGTACGCGGACACCGAGGAAGAGGCCGACCGCTGGTACAAGGACGCCGACAACAACCGGCGCCCACCGGAGCTGCTGCCGCGGGACGAGGTCGCTCGCGCGATCAACTCCGAGGTGAAGGCCGGCCGGGGCACGCCGCACGGCGGGGTGTTCCTGGACGTGTCGACCCGGCTCCCGGCCGAGGAGATCACCCGGCGGCTGCCGTCGATGCACCACCAGTTCAAGGAGCTGGCGGACGTCGACATCACCGCTGAGCCGATGGAGGTCGGTCCGACCTGTCACTACGTGATGGGTGGTGTCGAGGTCGACCCCGACACCGCGCAGTCCGTCGTACCGGGCCTGTTCGCGGCCGGTGAGGTCGCCGGTGGCATGCACGGCTCGAACCGGCTTGGCGGTAACTCGCTCTCCGACCTGCTCGTCTTCGGACGGCGCGCGGGGATGGGTGCGGCCATGTACATCGACTCCCTGCAGGAGCGGCCGAAGATCGACGAGGCCGATGTCGATTCGGCGGCGACCGAGGCACTGGCGCCGTTCGAGCTCGAGGGCGGCGAGAACCCGTACTCGATCCACCAGGAATTGCAGCAGTCGATGAACGACCTGGTCGGCATCATCCGCAAGGAAGAGGAGATGGAGCAGGCGCTCGGCCGGCTGGCCGAGTTCCGCGGCCGGATCGCGAAGATGACGGTGGAGGGTCACCGTCAGTTCAATCCCGGCTGGCACCTGGCGCTCGACCTGCGCAACATGCTGACCGTGTCGGAGTGCGTGGCCAAGGCCGCGCTGCAGCGGCAGGAGTCCCGCGGCGGTCACACCCGCGACGACTACCCGGGCATGAACGCGGAGTGGCGCAAGAAGCTGCTGGTCTGCGCGCTGGACGCCGACGGTGGCGTGAACGTGACCGAGGAGCAGCAGATCCCGATGCGCGAGGACCTGCTCGAACTGTTCGAGCTCGATGAGCTGCAGAAGTACCTGACGGATGAGGAGCTGCCGGCCAAATGAGTTACACAGGCAAATTCCGCGTCTGGCGCGGGGACTCCGACGGCGGTGAGCTGAAGGACTACGAGGTCGAGGTGAACGAGGGCGAGGTCGTCCTCGACGTCATCCACCGGCTGCAGGCGACCCAGACGCCGGACATGGCGGTGCGGTGGAACTGCAAGGCCGGCAAGTGCGGCTCCTGCAGCGCCGAGATCAACGGCATGCCGAAGCTGATGTGCATGTGCCGGATGAACACGTTCGAAGAGGACGAGGTCGTCACGGTCACGCCGATGCGCACGTTCCCGGTGATCCGCGACCTGGTCACGGACGTGTCGTTCAACTACCAGAAGGCCCGCGAGATCCCGGCCTTCACGCCGCCGGCCGACCTGAAGCCCGGTGAGTACCGGATGCAGCAGGTCGACGTGGAGCGCTCGCAGGAGTTCCGCAAGTGCATCGAGTGCTTCCTGTGCCAGGACACCTGCCACGTGATCCGCGACCACGAGGAGAACAAGGAGAACTTCTCCGGTCCGCGGTTCCTGATGCGCATCGCCGAGCTGGACATGCACCCGCTCGACGCGGCCGACCGGCAGCACGAGGCGCAGGACCAGCACGGTCTGGGCTTCTGCAACATCACCAAGTGCTGCACCGAGGTGTGCCCCGAGCACATCAAGATCACCGACAACGCGCTGATCCCGATGAAGGAACGCGTTGCCGACCGCAAGTACGACCCCCTGGTCTGGCTGGGCAACAAGATCCGCCGCCGCCCGGCCTGATCCACCCCACGAACCCCCTGGCCCCACCCGGAGCCAGGGGGTTCGTCGTACCCTCCCTCCCGATCTCGGGGGTTGTGGCTGGGTCCGGGGGTGGTCACTCGCGTGGGGGAGGTGGGTGGGACCTTCGGGCGCCTAGGGTTTCGGGCATGGGCATCGTTGTGGCCGGGTTGTTCAGTCTTGCGATCTTCATGGGGATCTTCGTCCCCGTGTCGCAACGGCTGCTGGGTGTGCGGTTCGGGCTGGTGCGGCTCGCGCTGGGGGCCGCGCTGACGCTGTCGGTGTTCAGTCCGATCGCCAACGCACTGGTCGGCCGGCTGCCGTTCGAAGGGTCCGACGCCGCCGCCGTGGCGTTCCTCGCGTTGACCGCGATCTGCTCGATGCTGGCCGGCCTGGTGTTCCTCGTGCTGGCGGAGGCGCTCGTACCCACCGGTTCCTTGCCCAGGGCCCGTGATCTGCGCCGCGACCTGACCGGCCGGATCGCGCGAACCAGGCGCTACCTGCAGATCCTCCGGATCGCCATCAAGCACGGCCTCGGCCCGTACCTGCGCGGCCGCCGTCGCCCCGGCCGGGAGAACGCCGCCGGTCAGGCCGAGCTGGCCCAATCCCTGCGCCTCGCCCTCGATGAAGCCGGCGTCACCTTCGTCAAACTCGGCCAGGTCCTCTCCACCCGCAGCGACGTCGTCCCCGCCTCGGTCGCCACCGAGCTCAGCCGCCTGCAGGACCAGGTCTCCCCCGCACCCTGGCCGCAGATCGAGCAGGTCCTCACCGAAGAGCTCGGCTCCCCACCACAGGAGCTGTACGCCGACTTCGACAGCGAACCGCTCGCCGCAGCCTCGGTCGCGCAGGTCTACACGGCCCGACTGCCAAGTGGGCCGCGGGTCGTCGTCAAGGTCCAGCGCCCCGGTATCGCGAGCATCGTCGACCAGGATCTCGACATCGTCCGCCGGCTCGCCCGCCTGCTCGAGAAGAACACCGACTGGGGCCGCTCGATGGGTGTCCGCGCCCTCGCCGACGGGTTCGCGGACGCCATGCGGGAGGAGCTCGACTTCACCGTCGAGGCCGGCAACATGACCACGGTCGCGGCCGGCCAGTCCATTGCCAGCAGCAACGACCTCGTCGTACCCAAGCTGTATCCGGACCGCTCCACCGGCAGAGTCCTGACCATGCAGCGGCTGGACGGTATCGGCCTCGGCAGTGCGGCCCAGGCGATCGCGGAGCGTGGTCTGGACGCTGCCCGGCTCGGCCGGACGCTCTTCGAGTGCCTGCTCGGTCAGGTCGCGATCGACGGGGTGTTCCACGCCGACCCGCATCCCGGCAACTTCCTGCTGCTGGCCGACGGCCGGATCGGCATGCTCGACCTCGGGTCGGTCGGCCGGCTCGACCCCGCGACCCGAGAGGCGCTGCAACGCTTCCTGCTAGCGATCGACCACGGCGATCCGGTCGCCGCGACCGACGCGCTGCTGGAGATCGTCTACCGGCCGGACGTGATCGACGAGCGTGCGCTGGAACGCGCGGTCGGCCAGTTCATGACCAAGCACCTCGCCGCAGGCGTAGCGCTCGGTCCGGCCATGTTCAACGACCTGTTCAAGATCATCACCTCGCACGACCTCGGCGTTCCGCCCGAGGTGGCCGCGGTGTTCCGTGCGCTGGCGACGATCGAGGGCACGATCTCGCGGATCTCCCCCGGGTTCGACCTGGTCGCCGCGTCCCGCCAGTTCGCGGCGGCCCACGTCACGGACCGCCTCACGCCGGACTCATTACGCCGTACGGCGACCGAGGAACTGGCCACGTTGTTGCCGATGTTGCGGCGGCTGCCACGGCGGATCGACCGGATCGCGGCCGCGGCCGAGAGCGGCCGGCTGGGGCTGAACGTCCGCCTGTTCGCGGACGAGCGCGATCGCCGCCACTTCACCGGCCTGCTACATCAGGCGCTGCTGGTGATCCTCGGCGCGACCGCCGGCCTGATGGCGGTCCTGCTGCTCGGTACGCCGGGCGGCCCGAAGGTGACCGAGTCGATCAGCCTGTTCCAGCTGTTCGGGTACAACCTGCTGGTGATCTGCGCGGTCCTGGTCCTGCGCGTTCTCGTCCTGATCTTCCGGCTCCCGGACAACAGGTCTGCTTGACTTCAAGTTGGCTTTAACTCCGACGATGGCGGGCATGACCTCCACCGTGTCCGTCGACGCCCCTCGCCCGCGGCTGTTCAGCGGCAACCATCTGCCGCTCGTGCTCGGTGTGATCGGCCTCGTCACCCTCGCCGCCCTGGAGAACCGGGCCGTCGGTACGGCGTTGCCGACGATGGTGCGCGAGTTCGACGCACTGGGCAGCTTCGGGCTGGCGAGCGCTGCCCCGAACGCGAGCTACCTGATCTCGCTCGCGATCGCCGGGCTGTGGTCCGACCGGCGCGGCCCGATCCCGACGCTGCGTGCGGGGGCGATCGCGTTCGCCTTGGCCCAGCTGCTGGTCGGCACCGCGGTGGGGATGCCGATGGTCGTCACCGGACGGTTGCTCAGCGGGCTCGCGGAAGGCCTCCTGGACGTCTCGTTGATGGTGCTCGTCGCCCGCACGCTGCCCGCCGTACTGCGGCCGCGGATGTTCTCGTTGTTCGCGGCGATGTGGATTCTGCCGTCGGTTCTCGGTCCGCTGCTGACCGGTGTGGTGACGGAGCAGTTCGGGTGGCGGTGGGTGTTCCTCGGTGCGGTCGTCCTCCTGGTGCCGAGCTGGCTGCTGCTCGGTCCGGCGATGCGCCAGTCGCTGACGTCGCCCGCACCGGAACGGAGTACCGAGGATGCGGCAGAGCTGGAGGCCTCACGGTCCGCGCTGCCGTGGGCGTTCGCCGCATCGGTCGCGCTGTTCTCGATGACGCTGGCCGGGGACCAGCTCGAGGGGCATCCGGTGATCGGCGGGATCGCTATCCCGGTGGCGTTGGTGATCCTCGGGTTGGCCGCCGTACGAGTGATGCCGAAGGGGACCTTCGTGGCGCGGCGCGGGTTCCCGGCGGTGGTCGCCGTACGCGGGCTTGGTGGCGCTGCCTTCGCCGGTGTCGGTGCGTATCTGCCGCTGCTACTCACGTTGCAGCATCACTTCAGCCCGTCGCGGGCCGGGGTGACGCTGTCGATCACCGGTGTCAGCTGGGCGTTCGGGTCGTGGTTGCAGGGTCGCGAGCACGGGATCGAGCGGGTCAACGTACTGCGGGCCGGCCTTGCGTTCATGACCGGCGGACTGGCCGTCACGTCCCTGCTGGCCTGGTCCGACGCGACCACCTGGTGGGGATTCATCGGCTGGGCATTCGCCGGGGTCGGGATGGGCCTGAGCTCGTCGAGCCTCTCGGTGCTGACGCTGGACCTGTCCGACCACAACAACTCCGGCCGGAACAGCAGCGCGGCCCAGATGGCCGGAACCATGAGCATCGCCACCGCCTTGGCAACCAGCGGCACCCTGCTCGCGTTCAACGCCGACAACCCACATCCCTGGGTTTTCGGCACGATCATCACCGCCGGTGCGGCCGTCGCGCTCCTGGGCCTACTGAGCGCCGGTCGGGTCAGCCCAGCGGCAGCAAGCTGACATTCGACCGATCGGGATCAGCCCGCCGCTAGGCTCTGGAGGCATGAGCCCCACGGGACGACGGGTGATCGCAGTGCTGGCGGCGATCGCGGTGGCCGGGATCGCGTTCCTCGGCGGGATCGCGTGCGTGATCACCGGCGGGGCGCAGAAGTCCGACGAGATCAACACCTACACCGGCCTCTGGGGCACCAAACTCCAGCTGCTCGGCCTGGCGATCTTCGTCGTCGGTGCGATCCTCACCGCGCTCACCTACCGCCTGCTCGCCCGCAACATCCCGCCGCGGCCGACGCACGTCTACTTCCAGCCGCCGTCCCACTGATCACCACCCCTGACCGGATTTTGCTTGCATGAGCTAAAGTTTGCTTGTGCGAGCAAAACGGACGATGACCGAACAGGCTCGCCGTACGCAGATCGTGGCGGCGGCGATCGAGGTGATTGCCGAGAGCGGACCGCAGGCGAGCTTCAAGGCGATCGCCGAGCGGGCCGAGCTCAGTAGCACCGGCCTGATCTCGTATCACTTCGCCAACCGGCAGGAGCTGATCGAGGAGGTCGGCCGGGAGATCCTCGCGGTCTTCGGCGGCTTCGTGCTCGACCGGACCTCGGGGATCGAGGAGCCGGCCGAGGTCCTGCAGGCGTTCGTGACGGCCAACCTCGCGTTCCTCGAGAACCACCGCGCCCATGCGGCCACCCTGGTCCGGATCGAGCCGGACACCGGGGAGCTGGCCCGATCCGATCAGGCCCAGTTGGCCGACGTACTGCGACGCGGGCAGGCCGACGGGAGCTTCCGGGCGTTCGACCCGCACCTGATGGCCGTGTTCATCCTGTCCGTCCGGGACGGCATCATCCGGCAGCTCGAACTCGACCCGGCCCTCGACTTCGACGCGGTAGCGCGTGAGTTCGGCGAACTCGTGAGCGCGGCCACCCGAAAGCCCTGACATGCGCCGGCTCCTCCTCGCCGCCCTCCTCCTCTCCCTAGTTGCCTGTAGCAAGGATGTGACCCCTTCCGTGAATGCGACCGTCCACACCGAGTCCGGCACCGTCCGCGGTGTCGTGCACCCCGATCACCGAGCCTTCGAAGGCATTCCGTACGCCGCTCCCCCGGTCGGCGACCTCCGCTGGGCACCCCCGCAACCCGCCCAGCCATGGACCGGCGAACGCGACGCCACCAAGCCCGGCAGTCCCTGCCCGCAGCTCAAGAACGCCATCGCCGACCTCTCCGGTACGAACGAGGACTGTCTGTTCCTCAACGTCACCACGCCCGCCACCGCGTCACCCGAACACCGCAAGCCCGTGATGGTGTGGATCCACGGCGACGGCGCGATCGGCTCCGGCGATCAGTTCGACCCGACCCGGCTTGCGGTCGACGGCGACGTCGTGGTCGTCACGTTCAACTTCCGCCTCGGCGTCTTCGGCGCCTTCGCCCATCCCGAGCTGAAGGATTCCGGCACGATCGGCCTGCAGGACCAGCGCGCCGTCCTCCGCTGGGTCCAGCAGAACGCGGCCGCGATCGGTGGCGATCCCGGCAACGTGACCCTCTTCGGTGTCTCGTACGGCGCCACCGCCACCAGCGCACACCTGATGTCGAAGGAGTCACACGGCCTGTTCCACAAGGTGATCATGCAGAGCGGCTTCACCCTGATGGACATGCCGGCCGGCGTCGTCTACCCCGGGATCCCCGCGCTGCCGTGGTACGGCTGGACCACAACGGAAGGCGCCCGGACCCAAGGCGTCGCACTCGCGCAGCAACTTGGCTGTGAGGACCTGGCCTGCCTGCGCAAGCTCCCGGTCGAGAAGATCCTCGCCGCACCGCAGGTGATGAACATCTTCCAGCCGTACGCGCTCGGCAACGACCAGCTCCCCGCGGATCCGGCCAAGGCCCTCGAGACCGGCGAGTTCGCCGACGTCCCGGTGCTGTCGGGTACGACGCGGGACGAGCACACCACGTTCGTCGCATTCTTCCGCGAGCTGGCCGGGAACCCGGTCACCGCGCAGGACTACCCGGAACTGCTGCGGACCGCCTTCGGTGACCAGGCTGCGACGATTGCCGCCGAGTACCCGCTGACCGATTACCCGACGCCCGCGCTGGCCTGGGCGTCCGTGATCACCGACCGGATGTGGGCCCGGGCCCAGCTCCGGCAGAACCAGTTGCTCTCGGCAAAGAACCCGTTGTGGTTCTACGAGTTCGCGGATCGTCAGGCGCCCGCGGACATCCCGTTCCCGCAGGGATTCCAGCCCGGCGCGTGGCATGCCGGCGATGTGCAGTACATCTTCCGCAACGACAAGGATGCGCTGACCGAGGAACAGGTGGAGCTGTCCGACACGATGATCCGGTACTGGTCCACGTTCGCCCACAACGGAGATCCCAACGCCGACGGGCTGCCGGAATGGCCGAAATTCAGTACTCCCGACACCGTCCTGTCACTGGCTCCGAAGGCGATCCGCACCGTCGACTACGCGCAGGAGCACCGGCTGGCGTTCTGGCAGCGGATTGGGGTCTAGAGTGAGCTCCATGGCTGAGCTGCTGACCGACGACCAGATCGACCTTGCGATCCGCGACCACCTGCCGGAGTGGAAGGTCGTGGAGAAGGAACTGGTCCGCAGCGTCAAGAAGGACACGTTCCTGGACGGCATCCGGCTGGTCGCGACGGTCGCCCAGCTGGCCGAGTCGATGAACCACCACCCGGACATCGACATCCGCTACACCACGATCACGTTCCGGGTCAGCAGCCACGAGGCCGGCGGCATCACCGAGGACGACCTCGTGCTCGCCCGGCACATCGACACTGCAGCCGGCTAACTGGCTTCTTCCCGTCATGGCGGTTGTCTGCCAGCGCAAGTGCTGGCAGACAGGCTCGGGAGGCCTTTTCACTTGAGGGCATGACCTCACGCCGCCTCGCCCTCGGTACTGCCGCCGCCCTCGTGATCGCTCTCCTGCCACTACCAGCCCAGGCCTCCGACCCAGGCTGGTTCTGGAACCGCCCACACTGCGACACCGTGTACGGCGATGGGTCCGTCACGATCACCGAGACCGACGGCGCGACGCTCGCGCCGACGACCGGCAAGCTGCGGCCGGTCACCTACGCGAAGGTTGCCGCACTCGCCGAGCCGAACACGCTGATCACGATCGGCCGCCAGTCGATCCAACGCTCGAGCGATGCCGGATGCAGCTGGCAGCTGCTCGACAAGGCCCCCGACGATCTCAGCACGTACGACGTCGAGCCGGGACCGGGCGACTCGGCGTACATCTACAGCGTGAACGACCAGCCGATCCACCGCGTGCACGGAAGCACCGTCACCACCGTCCAGGGACCGGTCAAGGACAGGGGTCTCGCCACGCTCGCGACCCGGCCTGGTCGGCTGCGGGTCGTCGCGGGCGGCGGGCAGGTGTACGACTCGTCTGACGACGGCGTGAGCTGGCAGCGTGCCGGCGTACCGGCGGATCCCAATCTCTTCCTGTACGACGCTGTCGTGGACCCGCGCAACCAGGACCACATCGTCATCGGCGCGTCGTCGAACGGCGTCTACGTGACGTACGACGGCGGCCGCAGCTGGACCCGATCCCGGCCCGTCGAGCGGGTGAACGCGTTCAGCCTGGCGATCTCGCCGACCGATCCGTCGAAGGTCTGGATGGAGGGGTACGACCGGGACCGGGCGACCCGGTTCATCTGGGAATCGAGCGACGGTGGGCTGAAGTTCCGCGAGGTACTCGACCAGAGCCGTGCCACGTTGATCAACGGCAACAAGATGTGGGCCAGCCCGGCCGACCCTGACCTGCTGTACTTCAGCTACGGCACGTCCTTCGCCAACTTCGGCGCCGACCTCTACCGCTTCCGCCCGTCGACCGGCGAGCTCAGCAAGCAGCACAACCGCAACGACGGCATCCCGTCGCTCGCCTTCAACCCGTCCAACCCGTCGATCCTCTACCTCGGGCTGGCCGAGGAACGCTGACGCAGTCCGATCAGTACGTCTTCGGTGTCGCGGACGTAGCAGAGCCGCCCGATCCCGGGCAGCTCTTGGACCTCGCCGACCTGGCCGCCGCCTGCCGCGCGGACGGCGTCCAGTGTCGCGTTCAGGTCGTCGACCTCGATCCACGCGATCGTGGGCTGCGATCCTCCAGGGCTTGGGCTCGACGCCGGCGTAACTCGACTACGTCACGCAGTTCCTCCGGTGGTGGAAAACGCTGGTAGCCCACGGAGTAGATCGTAAGTCTCTGGCACGGGACGATCGGTTACGGTTGACGAGTGACGACTGCTGATGAGTACCGCCTGCTGGGTTTCGCCGACGCCGACCGGGAGGCGGCCGAGGCATTCACCCCGGATCCGACCGTCGTGAAGAACCTGGCCGATCAGATCCGCGCCGAGATCGGGAAGCTCGGCCAGGAGCCGAAGCTGACGATGCCGGACGATCCGCGGAACTCGGTGCAGGCGTTCCTCGACACCCTGCCGGACATCCGCCGGTACCACCAGGAGCGCGGGATTCCCGACGACATCAGCTGGGCCAGCCTCGCGGACCTCGGGCAGCAACTGAAGGTGAGCCGCCGGACGCACGGCGAGTACAGCCTCGAGACGCACTGGTGGGTCACGATCGCGTGGACCGGGCAGCTGTACGCGCTCGGCCGGCTCCAGTACCTGCTCCACCAGGTCCCGGCGGACAACCCCGTGCCTGGTACTGAGCCGGGCGAGTGGATCATCGGCGTACACATCCCTGAGACCGGACCGCTGACGCCTGCGCTGGTGGACGACAGTCTGGCGCAGGCGCGTGAGTTCTTCCCGCGGTACTTCCCGGAGTTCCCTGTGAAGACGGCGAACCTGTGGTCCTGGCTGATCGATCCCTACCTGCTCGACAACCTGCCGCAGGACTCGAACATGGTGCGGTTCGGCCGCCGGTTCACGCCGTACGGCGAACCCACCGACAGCCAGGACGGCGCCATCTTCTTCACCTTCCGCCGCCACGGCACCGAGCACCTCGACGAACTCCCCCAGGACACCACCCTCCAACGCCTGGTCGTCAACCGAATCAAGTCCGGCGGCACCTGGCAAAGCGCCTTCGGCTACCTGCACCTGTAGCAGGCGGGGAGGATTCTGGTCCGCTTCGGGAGGAAGATCCTCCCCAGGGGCCGTCAGGACGGGCGGTTGCGGCCGGTTGGGGGGCCGTTCTTGGCTAGCCAGGTGGCTAGTTCTATGTTGCTTACGCAGCGGACGTCTTGCTGGGTGCAGGTTTCTTTGACGAAGGTGGTCAGGGCGTCTGAGTAGACGCTGTTGTTCCAGCGGTTGAAGTGGTTGCCCAGGAACAAGGGTGGGTTGCCGTTGGCTCGGGACTTTGCGAGGGCTTGACGGTAGGTGGCTAGGACCTGGGCCTTCAGCGCGGGGACCTGAGCGACTGGCGCGGTCTTGGCACCCGTCTGGCTGAACCACAGGTTGTAGTCCATGGTCAGCGTCGACTTGCTGGTGCCGGCGAGGTTGACCGACTGCAGCGGGAAGTTCCAGAGACCGTCGACCTTCTTCGGCCAGGTGATGTACCCGGTGGCGGACGCGTCGTACAGCATCCCGCGCTGGACCATCACCTGTCGGTACGCCGGTCGATTGCCCTCCAGGCACGGCGTACGCATGCCCTTCACAGTCGCCGGGTCGAACGGTGGCGCAACCGTCTTTCCCGCGGCCAGCGAAGGACCGGTCCGCACCATTTGGTCGAACGCGCCGAGTTCCGCAGCCCACTGCGCCGAGGTCCACCCGCCGATCCCGGTCCTGCCGCAGAAATGGCCGTTCGCGTGGGTGCCGATCTCGTGGCCCTCGGCGATCGCCTGCCGGAGGACCGTCGTACGCGCGAGGACGTTGCTCGGATCGCCCCACCCGATATCGGAGGCGCCGGGCTTGTGCAGCGGCGGCTTGTAGTCGGTGCGATGGTCGCCGGGGTAGAGGTACGGGCCGGAGAGGAAGAACGTCATCCGCGCGTTCACCTGCTTGGCGACGGCCCGCCAGCGGGACCAGAGCGCGAGATCGCCGGCACCGTCGAAGGAGACGACCACGAAGAGCGGCGGCTTCCCGCTCGGCAACCGCCCCGGGAACGATCGTGTCACCGGCGCGGCCGCCAACAGCTTCCCAGAAGGCGCAGGCGGCGCAGGCGTGGGCGTAGCAGAAGGCGTAGCAGAAGGCGTAGCAGAAGGCGTAGCAGAAGGCGTCACAGACGGCTTGACCGACGGCGAAGACGACGGCGACGGCGACGCTGACGGCTTACGAGTGGTAACCGTAGCGCTAGGACCAGGAGCACCTTCAAGGGGTACGTCGGCACACCCGACCACCACCGCCGCCACGACAAGCACGACGGCCACGAGGTTTGCCCCAGGCCTCACCACGCCTCTACTGACGCATGCGGGACCGGTCAGGTTGGCTCGGGACACGCAACCGGGCCGAAACCCGGGGGCCGATCGTTAACCGGCTGTGATCTTGGCAGCCCGGCGCTTGACCGCGATCCGGCGGGACGTCTCGATCGCCAGCCCGATCACCGCCGCGAGGCTCAGGCTGAACGCGAGCGCCTTCAGCGAGTCGTGCGCGAACGCGTCGCCACCCAGATAGCCGAGCAGAGCGACGTACGTATAGGCGATGGTCACGCCGGCGAAGGTGAAGACGATGAACTTCTTGAACGAGTACCGGGTCGCGCCCGCAGTCAGCGTCGCGACCATCCGTGCACCGGGGATGTAGCGGACCGTCATCAGGATCAGTCCGCCGCGGGAGTGCAACGCGCCGGACACCTTGTCGTACATGGCCTGCCGACGTTGCTGCCGCTTCATCCAGCGGTGCAGCGCCGGGCCGGAACCGCGGCCCAGGAAGTAGCAGGTGGTCTCGCCGATGACAGAGCCGAGCGTCGCGACCGCGATCACCAACAGCAGATTCTGGTGGCCGACAGCGGCGGCCATCCCCGCGGTCACGACCATGCCTTCGCTCGGTACGACGGGAAACACAGCGTCGATCGCGGCGGCGGCGAACAGGATGAGCAGCAGCCAATGCGAGGCCATCGCCACGGCGAGCAACTGTCGCGCGACCTCCATCAACTCTGTCATCTGGGCAAGGATGCCACCTCCGGGCGGATCCTTTGCAATCCCATGGGTGTGATTCGACCGTGATTCACCCGATGTTCAGCCCCAACCGCAGGCTGCACTCACAGCACTACGGGCAGTTCGCGGATCGCATTCATCAGCAGCCCCGGCGTCCGAGCCGGATCCCGCTCCGGCTCGGCCAGCCGCAGATTCGGGAAGCGTTCGAACAACAGGCCGAGTGCGATCCGGCCCTCCAACCGGGCCAGCGGCGCCCCGAGACAGTGATGGATCCCGTGCCCGAACGCGAGATGCGCGTTCTCGGTCCGGGTGATGTCGAGCTCCGCCGGCCGATCGATCCGGCGCGGGTCCCGGTTGGCCGGCAGCAACGCGAACACGATCACCTCACCGGCGTCGATCCGCTCGCCGGCAATCTCGATCGGCGCCTGGGCGATGTACGGGATCGCGGCCTGGAGAGGTCCGTCGTACCGCAGCAGCTCCTCGACCGCGGCCGGGAGCCGATCGGGCTCGGCCTGGAGCAGGGCGAGCTGGTCGGGATGCCGCAGCAGCGCGTGTACGCCGTTCGTGATCAAGCTGACCGTGGTCTCGTGACCGGCCGCGAGCAGCAGGAAGATCATCGAGGTGAGCTCGTCCTCGCTGAGCCGATCGCCGCCGTCCCGGGCCGTGATCAGGCCGGACAGCAGGTCGTCGGCCGGCGCGGCCGCCTTCTCCTCGATCAGGTCGTGCACGAAGCCGAGCATCAGCGTGGTCGCCTCGACGTACTCCTCGGCGGTGTGCATGGTCGCGTTCACGAACACCGAGGACCACTGCCGGAAGTCCTCGCGGCGGACCGGCGGGATCCCGATCAGCTCGCAGATCACCGTGATCGGCAGCGGGTAGCTGTAGGCCTCGACGAGATCGGTGCGGTCGCCGGCCGCCATCTCGTCCAGCAATCCAGAAGCGATCTCACGGATCCGAGGCTCGAGCGCCTCGATCCGGCGCCGGGTGAAGGCGGCCGTGACCAGCTTGCGCAGGCGGGTGTGGTCGGGCGGGTTGGCGCCGAGCATGTGCCGCTCGGTGCGGCTGATCAGCTCGTCCTCGACCGTGTCCCGGTGCGGGCCGTCCATCGGCGAGCGGACCACGTCCGGATGGGCGAGGAGTTCGCGGGTTTCGGCGTACCCGGTGACGAGCCAGACCGGGACGCCGGTGAACAGGGTGAGGTGCTGCAGCGGGCCCTTCGCCGCCAGGTCCTCGAAGCCCCAATGACGAGCGATCCCACTGGTTTCGGTGAACGGCTGCCTCATGCTTGCCAGCTTACGTTCGCAGGTGTTCAGCCAACTCGGCCCGCGAATGGATGCCGAGCTTCGCGTAGACCTTGCGGAGGTGGTACTCGACGGTCTTCGGACTGAGGAACAGCCTGGCCGCGGCCTCCCGGATGCTCTGTCCATCGGCGAGCAGTACGGCGATCTGCCGCTCCTGCGGCGTCAGCTCATCCACTGTGCTCGGCACCCTGCGGCGTGCGGTCTCCCCTGTCGCCTTGAGCTCCGCAGCAGCCTGATCCGCCCAGTCGGCTGCGCCTAACGCGTCAAACGCCGCCACTGCCTCCCGCAACTGCAGTCGCGCATCCACCCGTCGCCGTTTGCGGCGCAGCCAACCGCCGTACGCCAACCGCGTCCGGGCCAGCTCAAACACATCCAGCGTCTCCGCATGCCACAAGAGCGCTCGCTCGAAGTCCGTCTCGCTCTCGTCGACCAGCGCACGTGCCCGCGCAGCCCGCGCGAGCGACCACGGCTGCCCCTTCGCCTCCGCGAGTACGGCGTACTCCCGGGCCGTCTCGTCCGCGTCGTCAGACCGCCCCAACCGCAGGTACACCTCGACCAGCTCCGGTGCCGGCGACAGGTCCGCATCCTTGAGCCCGTTGGCCAGCAGTACGTCGACCAGCGCCTCGTACTGCGGTAGCGCGCCAGCCGGATCGCCACGCCCCAACTCGAAGTCCCCAAGCGCGAACAGCGACCAGACCGTGCCCAGATGGATCTGCCGCTCGGTGCAGATCCGCAGAGCCTCCGCTGCGAGCGTCTGACACTCCACACGCCCCTGGTGCGCAGCCAACCAGGCCTGTCCGGCCAGATTCATCACCAGCTCGCTCGTCTGACCGGTCTCCCGGGACAGCCGGATCCCTTCGTCGTACGACGTCGCCGCGTCGGCCCACCGGTCCGTAGTGGCATCGTCACGAGCCAGCACGAACAGGAGGCCCGGCAGCGCGCCCAGAGCAACCTCCTCACGCCGTTCGAGCATGACCTGCTGCAGCATCGCCCGACCGGCGCCGCTCTGCCGCAGGAACAGCACGGCGAGCACCATCCACACCTGCCTGCGCCGGTCCCGATCCAGCTCGTCCGTGGGCGCCAAAGCGATCGCCGTACGGATCTGACTGGTCCCGCCCTGGCCGGCCAGGATCTTGGCGACCCCACTCGCCAGCATGCCGATGATCCGCGGACCGGGTCGTTCGACGCTGGGCAGCAGCCGATCGATGTCGTGGGCCACCTCGAGGCCCGCAGCCGTGTCGCAGAGCCGAAAGCACGCACCTACCGCGTCGGCGAGCAGCACAGTGGCGACGGCCGGGTCCTCGCACTCGGCGGCAGCCGCGACCAGGATGTCGCGCGCCTGCGCCGGTGATCCACATTTGACCGCGATGTCCGCGCGGATCTCCTGCGCGCCGATCCGGACCGGCAGCGGCGGATCCAGGGACAGCGCATCGTCGAGCAGTGCGTCGGCCCAGTCGGCCAGGCCGGCCGACCACGCCGCCTCACCTGCGGCGACCAAGCGCAGCGCCCGATCCTGCACTCCCTCGCTGAGGCGCGCCGCACGTTCAAGGGCAGTCGCTGCGACCGCGTGTGCGCCACGATCGGTCGCATGGTCGGCCGCGACCACCAATCCGGCCGCCACCTCGTCGTCCGTACCCAGCACCGCCTCTGACAGGTGCCAGGCGCGCCTGTCCTGGTCCGGCGTGACCCGAGCCACGGCCCGGTGCACAGTACGACGCTCTGCGGGCTCAGCACTCGTATAGATCGCCGAACGGACCAGTGCATGCCGAAACTGCACCTCACCGTCGCGAATGGCCACCAGCCCAGCCGACTCGGCCTCTTCCAGCACTGCGACCGCTACGTCGAGCACTTCGCACGCTCTAGCCACTGCGCCGAGTTCGCAGTCGTCGACCGCAGCCACCAGCAGTGCCGTCCGCGCATCCGCACTGAGCCGGTTTGCCCTGGCAATAAAGGCGTCCACGAGCAGAGCCGGAACAGGAAACGGTACGCCGGGCGGCATCCGGTGGAGCTGGTCTGGATCGTCGGCAAGCTCCAGCAACGCCAGTGGGTTGCCCGCGACAGTCTGGTGCAGCCTTTCGACCAGGTCGCCCGGAAGGTGGTGGACGATCTGCCGGGCCGCGTCCAGCGTCAGTCCGTCGAGCTGGAGGGTCGGAAGATCCGCATCGGCCAGTGGATGCGGCTCATGCGTGCGGGCTGCGATCAACAGCACGATGGGGTCAGCCACCAAGCGCCGCGCCGCGAACAGCAGGGCTTCTGCGGACGGACGATCCAGCAGGTGTGCGTCGTCGATGATCAGCGCGAGTGGTGCCTCTTCGGCGTACCGGCAGATCAGGCTGAGTGTGGCCGCACCGACGGCGAAGCGATCGGCCGGAATGTCCGGACCGCCTTGGAGCGCCAGTGCGGTCGCGAGTGCCGCCTGTTGTGGGCCGGGAATGCGGTCGAGGTTTGCGAGGGCTGGACGGAGTAGCTGGAGCAATGCGCCGAAAGGGATCTCCCGCTCGGCCTCCGTGCCACGAGCTCGTAGAACTCGCAGTCCGCCGGCATGAGCCGCCGCCTGGTCGAGGAGAGCGGTTTTGCCGATGCCGGCTTCGCCGGTGACGAGCAGCACGCCGGCGGCACCGACCCGCGCCCCCGCGACCAGTTGCTCGATCACCCGGCGCTCCGTCTCCCGCCCGATGAGCATGTTCCGCAGTGTGCACCAGGTGACCCACCTGATGCGACGGTCGAGCGCGCCTACCTACGTTCGGCGTACAGAAGGGCACGAAAACCTAGGGGGAACAAAGCAAATGACTGTTGCAATCGATGGCGACAAGCTGATGGGTTTCGTCTTCCGGGCAGTGGACGAGGTGGGGGCAACGTTGAACGCGGCTCTGGTCGTGATGGGCGATCGCCTCGGCTATTACCAGACACTGGCCGACCACGGCGCGACCACTCCGGCCGAGCTGGCCGAGCGGACCGGCACCAGCGAGCACTACACCCGCGAATGGCTCAACGCACAGGCAGCAGGCGGCTTCGTCGAGTACGACGCGGAGTCCGGCCGCTACACGCTGCCGCCCGAGCAGACCGTTGCGATGACCGACCCGAACAGTCCGGCGTACCTGCCAGGCTTCTTCCAGATCGCGCTGGGCACGATCCAGCACACCACGCAGACGATCGAGGCGGCCCGCAGTGGCGCCGGTATCGGATGGCACGAGCACACGTCCGACGTACACGTCGGTTGTGAGCGCTTCTTCCGGCCGTCGTACAACGCGAATCTGCTGCCGAGCTGGTTGCCCGCGCTTGAAGGTGTCGTGGCCAAGCTGGAGCGCGGTGCGACGGTGGCCGACATCGGCTGCGGCCACGGCTCGTCCACGATCCTGATGGCGTCGGCGTTCCCGCAGTCCAGCTTCGTCGGATCGGACTACCACCAGGAGTCGATCGAGACGGCGCGGTTGCGAGCAGCCGAGGCAGGTGTCGACGACCGCGTCCGGTTCGAGGTAGCGCCGGCGACCGAATTCAGCGGAACCGGCTATGACCTGGTCACGACCTTCGACGCGCTGCACGACATGGGTGACCCGGTCGGTGCGGCCCGGCATGTCCGGGACGCACTGGCACCGGACGGCACCTGGATGCTGGTCGAACCGATGGCCGGCGATCACGTCGAGGACAACCTCAACCCGGTCGGTCGCGCGTACTACGGCTTCTCCACGTTGCTCTGTACGCCGGCATCGCTCTCGCAGCCGGTAGGCCTGGCACTCGGGACGCAGGCCGGTCCGGCCCGGATCCAGGACGTCACGACGGCAGCCGGGTTCACCCGGTTCCGCACGGTCGCGCAGACGCCGTTCAACCTGGTGTTCGAAGTTCGGCCTTGACAATCAGTTAACCAATTGGTGAAGTGTTGGCGTGCTGACGTCGACCTTCGGAGCGCTCGCGGACCCGACCCGGCTGGCCATTGTCGGCCGGCTGAGCCGGGGCGACGCGACGATGGGCGAGCTCGCCGAGCCGCACCGGATCACCTTGCCGGCGATGACCAAGCACGTGGGGGTGCTGGTCGACGCCGGCTTGGTGAGCCGGCGGAAGGTCGGCCGGACCGTGGTCTGCACGATCCGGCCCAAGGCCTTCGCCGAGGTCGAGGAGTGGCTCGGCGACCTCACGTCGTACTGGAACAGCGCCGTGGACCGATTGGAAGAACTGTTGCGAGAGGACGACCGTGGACGCTGAGATCCGGATCGACCGAGTGCTGCCGGCAACGATCGGGCGGGTGTACGACGCCTGGACCCGGGCCGACCTGCTCGCCCGGTGGTACTGCCCGAATCCGGCCTTGGAACTGAAGGTCCAGGCCGACGTCCGGGTCGGCGGCGACTACGTCGTCGAGATGGGACCGCATGTTGTCCGCGGCACCTATCTCGAGGTCGAGCCGCCCCACCGGCTGACGTTCAGCTGGAAGTGGGACGGCACCGACGACGAACCAACCAAGGTCGAGGTCGAGCTGTCCGAGGTCGCCGACGGCACCCGCATGCTGCTCACCCACACCGGGTTCGCCGACGCCGAGGATGCCGCGAACCACCAGCTGGGCTGGGACCCGGAGGTGCTCCGACTGGTCGAACTGCTCAGCGTTCGGCAGCCCGACCCCGCAGCCGATCGAGGCTGATCACCAGTACGACGGTTGCCACCAGCAACACCACGGCCTCGGCCGCCGCGGTGAAGGCCTGACCCCTGTCGGTCAACGCGAAGATGCTGACCGGCAGGGTCCGCCACGATGCCGGGTAGACCATGATCGTGGCACCCACCTCACCCATCGAGAGCGCGACCGACAGTCCGGCCGCGGACGAGATTGCCGGCAGCAGCATCGGCAGTCGGATCCGCCACAGCACCCGCGCCGGTGATGCGCCCAGCGATGCCGCGACGTCGGCGTACGACGGATCGATCCGTTGCAGTGCGGCGCCGACCGTTCCGTAGCTGAAGGCAACCATCAGGACGAGGTGCGCGATCACCACGATCCACTTCGTGCCGTTGAGCAGGATCGGTTGCCGGGAGAACGCAACCAATAGGCCGAGGCCGACCACGACGGACGGTACGGCGATGGGCAGGTTGTGCAGCGCGTCCGCGACGCGAGCCCATCGGCTCTCGTGCGCGGCCAGCACACCCCAGGTGCCGACCGTCACCGCCAGCAGCCCACCGAGGAACGCAGTCTGCAGACTCACCGACAACGAGGCCAACTCGTCACCCGACAAGGCCTCGCGGAGATGAGTCCCGGTCGGATCCGACGGCAGTACGCCGTTCCACGAGCCGGCGAACGCGGCCGCGATCACCACCAGAAACGGCGCGAGGACGAGGATCCCGAACACCAGGGCGAACGCGGTCCAGGTGACCGCCTTCCCCGTTCTAGTCCAGACGAGCACGACGACCTCCGAGTGCCGTTCGCAGTACGGCGTACAGGCCGAGCGACAATGCGATCTGTACGACGGCGATCACGCAAGCGCCCGGGTAGTCGAACATCACGATGCCCTTCGTGTGCACGAGCATCGGCAGTGTGGTCGTGCCTTTCGCACCGAGGAACAGCACGATGCCGAACTCGTTGAGGGTCAACAGCAACGTCAGACTGCCGCCGGCAACCAGCGCCGGCCGAACCTCCGGCAGCACGATCTGCCGCAGCACCCGCCACGGTCCGGCACCCAGACTGGCTGCGACCTCGAGCTGGGCTCGTGGCAACCGACTCATTGCCGCCAGCAACGGGCGCATCACGAACGGCGTGTAGAAGGTGACCTCGGCCAGGACGACCGCCCACGGCGAAGTCAGGAACCCACCGGCCCGCAGGATCCCGGTGGAGCCGTAGATGAAGGTGAACGACAACGCCACCAGGAACGACGGCAGCGCGAGCATCGTGTCGACCAGACCGGCAACAACTCGCGCGCCGGGAAAGTACACGAAGCTGATCACGACGGCCAGGAACGTTCCGACCACCAAGCACCCGGCGGTCGAGCTCACTGCGATCTGCACGGTTCGCACCAGCGCGTCCCGGAACTCTGCGGACCCGATGACCGCGCCCCAGGCCGGAACAGACTGCACGGCCACGAGAACCAACGGGTAGACAACCAATGTGCCGATCAACAGCAACGGCGGCAGCAGCCACAACGATCTGGCGTCGCGATGCTTTTGATTGCTGATAGCAACAGGTGCCGTCAGCGCCTCGACCGCCATCAGCGCGTCTCCGCCGGAACCAGACTGCACGCCTCCGCCGGCAACACCACAGACACCGGCGATCCGAGCTCCGGCACCCGGCCGTCCGCCGGTAGGTCGATCCGCACCGGCACGTCCGGCAGACCATCGATCATGCAGGTGAGTTGATTCGAGGCCCCACGCCACTGGGCCGCGACCAACCGTCCGGGCAGTCCACCTTCAGCCAGCTTCACCGCATGCGGCCGGATGCACAGCAGCTCCTTGCCCGGCACCGCCTGAACACCGGGAAGCACGTGACCAGCAACCTTGATGCCGTCGCCGATAGGTTCCACCGGCAGCAGGTTGGCACCACCCAGGAATGACGCGGTGAAGGCTGACGGCGGAGCGGCGTACAACTCGGTGGCGGGCGCGATGTCGACCAGCCGCGCGTCCCGCATCACGGCGATCCGGTCCGCGAGCGCGAGCGCCTCGGACTGGTCGTGCGTGACGTAGACGATCGCGACGTCGGGCACCTCGCGACGAAGCTTCTGCAGTTCGCCAAGCATGTCCGCCCGCAGTTGCGCATCAAGCGCGGCCAGCGGTTCGTCGAGTAACAGGACCGGTGGCCGGATCGCGAGCGCCCGCGCGATCGCGACCCGTTGCTGCTGGCCCCCGGACAGTTCCCTCGGAAACCTCCGCGCGTACGCCGTCATGCCGACCATCTCGAGCATCTCGGCGACCCGCTGGGTCACCTCCGCCTTCGGTTTGCGGGCTGCCCGCAGACCGAAGGCGACGTTGTCGGCCACGCGCAGATGCGGGAACAGCGCGTACTGCTGGACCACCACCCCGATCCCCCGCTTGGCCGGCGGGAGATCGGTGACGTCTTGACCGGCCAGGCTGATCCGGCCGCGCGTCGGCCGAACGAAGCCGGCCACCGCCTTCAACGCGGTCGACTTGCCCGAGCCGGACGGCCCGAGCAGCGCGACCGTTTCACCTTTGGCGACGGTGAGGTCCAGCCCTTCCAGCGCGACCGTGCGGCCGAAGTGCACCGTCACGTCCTCGAGCTGGACAGTCATCCGACGGCCTTCGTGTACGCGGCGACGTCCGCGTCCAGGTCCGTGAGGACAGCACTCCAGTCGGCCTGCCAGACCTCAACTCCGGTCATCGCCTTCTGGACCGAGGCGAAGTTCGCGTCGGTCGGCTTCACGTCGTCGCGGGCCGGAGTCCCGTACGCATCGCTCGAGACGGTCTGCTGTGCGTCGGTGGAGAGCAGGTAGTCCATCAACTGCTTGCCCCCATCGGCGTTCGGAGCGCCCGCGGTCAGACCCATCACATAGGGAAGCCCGAGGGTGGTCTTCTTGCCGTCCTGACCGGTCGGGAAGAACACCCTGAATGCAGATTTGTCGACAGCGATCGACGCGAGGTTCATCTGGATGTCGCCGTTCGCGACCAGGAGTTCGCCCTTGCTGACCTTCGGCTGCAGCTTGCCGGTCGACGCGGACGGCCCGACGTTGCTGGCTTCCAGCTTCTTCAGGTAGTCAAGCGCACCCTGCTTGCCGAGCAGGTGTTGCAGCAGGATCAGGACCGCGGTGCCGTCACCGGCCTGGCCCGGGGTCGAGTACTGCAGCTTTCCCTTGAAGCGCGCGTCGAGCAGGTCGTCGAAGGTC
This sequence comes from Kribbella sp. NPDC051952, assembly GCF_040680855.1. NCBI lineage: Bacteria > Bacillati > Actinomycetota > Actinomycetes > Propionibacteriales > Kribbellaceae > Kribbella > Kribbella sp. NPDC051952. The sequence continues at coordinate 62,703 of NZ_JBFAXQ010000024.1, read as the reverse complement.
TTCGGCGTACCCGCCTTCTGGTTGGCGATGAAGCACAGGTAGTTGTCCACGACCGCCACGTAGTCGTCACCCTTGACGCCCTGCACGTGGTCGCTGCCAGGTACGTCGTACTTCTGCAGGAGGCCGTCCTTGGACGCCTTCTGGATGAACGGCGGCAGCGTGACGAGGACGTCGGCCTGCGGGTTGGACTTCTCCTTCTGCAGCCGCGACACCACCTCACCGGAACCGGCCTCGACCGTCTGGACCTTGATCCCGGTCTTCTGGGTGAACGCGTCGAAGCGAGTCTTGTACCAGTCGGCCAGACCGTCCGCGGTGTAGACGGTCACGGTCTTCGTTCCGTCGGTGGTGGAAGCGGCGCCGGTGCCACCACAGGCAGCGGTACCGGCGAGCAGCAGGGTGGCGGCGAGCAGGATCTTGAGTGCCTTCACTTCTCCAGCTTTCGATCGAGGAGCAGGCCGGGCAGGTCCCGGACCGACTCGAGAACGTGCGTGGCGCCGGCGGCAGCGAGCTGTTGCTTGCCGTGGGCACCGGTGAGGACGCCGGCCACGATCCCGGCACCGGCCCGGATCCCCGTCGTCATGTCGTAGGCGGTGTCGCCGGCCACGGCCACGTTGGCGACCGCGTCGGCTTGGAGGTCGAGCAGGGCCTTGAGGACCATGTCCGGGTACGGTCTGCCGCGGCCCGCCTGTGCCGGGCAGAGAGTGAGGTCGGCCAGGTCTTCCCAGCCGAGGGCGGACAGGATTCGGTGTTGGGTGGTCTCGGCGAAGCCGGTGGTGAGGCAGACCTTGATGCCTTCGGCTTTCAGTTGCCTGATCGCGTCTTCGGCGCCGTCGATCGGGCTGCAATGCCCCTCGTCGACGAGGCTTGCATAGGCGGTCTCGAAGGCCTTGTTCGCCTGCTGTGCGGTGTCTTCGGTCTCGACCAGTGCATGGAAGACGGTGATCTTCGACTCGCCCATGGTGGCGCGCACGTAGTCGATCATGCGGTCGTACTCCGGCATACCCTGATCGATGCCCTGGGCACCTATCGCCGCGGTGAAGGCCCGTTCCACGAGCCCGTCGTCGGTGACCGTCGTACCTGCCATGTCGAGCACGGCCAGCTGGATCATGAGTGCTCCTCGAAGGTCTGCTCGGCGATGGCCGGTGCCATGGTCATCCCGCGACCGCCCGGACCGGTGACCAGGTGGACGCCGGCGGCGAGCTCGCGGCGGAGGACGACCTCGTCGTTGGTCGTCTGGGAGTACACGCCGGCCCAGCGGCGGACGATCTTCGGCAACGACCGGCCGAGGATCCGCTCCGCCGTCTCCTGGAGGTAGTCGTACGAGTCCGTCTGTACGTCGAAGCCGAACGGCTCGGCGTACTCGTGGGTGTCGCCGATCGTCAGCCCGCCGTGCGTGCGCTGGACCATCAGCAACTGCATGGCGTTGTCCGCGGCAACAGTTGCCTGCGGCTCCAGTTCTTGCACGGCAGGACCTGTGTACGCCGGGTAGTAGCGGAAGCTGTCCGCGTCCGCGACGGCGGTGGAGAGAGTGTCGTCGAGCGGCGCCGTCTGCAGCATCTGCAGGCGAACCCGGCGGACCGGAAGGTCCTGCGTCAGCTCGCGGATCAGGCCGCTGTGCCAGGCACCGGTGCAGAGCAGGATCAGATCACCGTGGTGAGTTTCCTGGTGATCGTCGACAATCCGACCGGACTCGACTGCCCGCACCTCCCTCCCACCTCGGAACTCGTAGCGGCCACTCTTGGCCAGCTCGTCGCGCAAGGCCGCGAGCACTTCGCGCGGCTCGACGATCGCGTCCCGGTCGCACCAGAGCGCACCTTGCAGCTCACCCTTCAACACCGGGTTGCGGTCACGCGTCTGTTCCGCATCCAGGACCTGAAACCCGCGCTTGGTGGCGTCCGGCCGGGCGGCGGCCTCCTTCGCGACCGCGAGTTCGGCCTCGGTACGGCAGACCGTGAGCGATCCGGCCGGCCGGAAGCTGATCCCAGGCACCTGCTCCCAGAGGTCCCGGGCGCGTTGCGCGAGTTCGATCTCGGCACCGTCGGCCCGGCCGCTGACCCAGACCAGGCCGAAGTTCCGCACACTGGCGCCGCGCGCCTCCAGCTCACGTTCCACCTGCAGCACTTCGTGCCCTCGCCGTACCGCCTCCCAGGCGTGCATCGTGCCGAGCACTCCACCACCGACCACAACCACCCGCACGGGCGTCTCCCTCGCTTGATGTGACTCCAAGATTGGTCCGGACCAATGAAGAGAACGTGCGGGGAGATCGACCGGCGGGTGAACCGCCAGGAAACAGTTACTAGGTGCGTATTAGGGACGCAGGGTGGCGCGGAAGCCGACGCGGTCGCCGCGGAACAGGGATCGGACCGCCTCGATCGGCTCACCGTCCGTATCGCGGCTGGTCCGGTGCAGGAGCAGCATCGGCAGCGATTGCGTGGCCTTCAGCAGCTCGGCCTCGCGGGGTGTGGCGATCACGGTCTCGACCAGTTCCTCGCCCTCACCGAACCGCACGCCGAGCTCGTCGGTCAGGCACCGGTACAGCGATCCCGTCGGCTGCAACACCTCACGCAGGGTCGGAAAGCGCTTCGTGGACAGGTACGTCGTCTCGAGCCCGATCGGCTGCCCGTCCGCGAGCAACACCCGCTCCAGCCGATGCACCGGCTCACCTTCGCCGACCTTCAACTGCCCCGCGAGTACGACGTCTGCCGCGATCTCGTCGAACACCACCAGCTCGCGGCTCGGCGTGTGCCCCTGCGCGCGGAGCGCCTCGGTGTAACTCACCAGCGCCAGCGGCTGCACCAGCTTCGGCGTCGCGACGAACGTGCCCTGCCCCTGCCGGGCTCGCAACCGGCCGTCCGCGATCAGCTCGCGGATCGCCTGCCGCATCGTCCAGCGGGAGACCCCGAACTCCTTGGCCAGCACCCGCTCCGGCGGCAGCGCCGCGCCCTCCCCCAGCCGCTCCACCACCTCGATCAACCGGGTCTTGACCACGAAATGCAGCGGCACACTCACCCGACCGACTCTAGACGAGCGCGGGTCCCGTTCCCCTGTTGTTGCCCCGGACAAAAGTCGAGCCCCGGGCGGTAACCCGGGGCTCAGGCGGACGGATGGACAGGTGTGGCTGACTTCAGCTGCCGGACTTGCGCCGGAACTGGCGCTTCTGCTTGTCGTTGTGCGCCTCGCCGACACCCTCGCGCTTGTTCCCGGATCCCGGGTGCGCGTGGTTGCCCGCGTTCTTCTTCTCGAGCGCTTCACGGAACTTCTTCTGCAGATCGTCCGCCGGCTTGCTGGACTTGTCGCTCATACCGTCTCCTTCACAAACCGTCAGGCGTACGAACCAAAGCTAACGAACTGTGACCATAACCCGCGACTGGAATTCCGCTGACGGCGGCGCTCAGGCGTGGACAGCGTCCGCACGGCGGGACTGTTCGGCGCGGACGCGGTAGCGGTAGCGCAGCGGCGACTCGCCGACCTCCCGCTTGAACGCGGTGCTGAACGCACCCTCCGACCCGTACCCGAGCTCGACCGCCAGTTCCCCGACCCGGACATCGCCGACCCGGACATCGCCGTCCCGGAGCGCGCGCTGGGCGAGCAGCATCCGCCAGTGGCTGAGATATGCGAGCGGTGGCATCCCGGCCACGGTCCGGAACCGCTCGGCGAACGACGTACGCGCGGAGCACTTCGAGCAGAAGGAGCTGGCCATGTTGCCGGCTCGCGAAGGCGGAGCCCATCCGGTTTCCGGTCACCTCGTCGAACAGCCGGTGCAGGCTGCCGCGCAGGTTCGCCGTCCCGGCCGACTCGCGGACGTGACCCACCGGCGGGAGCGCCTGCAGGAGCAACGCCCGGCCGGCCGGGTTCAGGTCGACGTGACCTCCGACGACGATGTCGTCCCCGCCGACTTGGCGCAGCGAGGCGAAGTCCGGGTCCGGCTCAACCTCGCGCGGCAGCCCGTCGCCAATCCCACCTTCGAGCCGCAGCCACGAGCGACCGTTCAGGATCGCCACGTCGCCCGCCTCCAGCTCGATCGGCCCATCAATGCCATCCGTGGTCAGCCTCGCCCGCCCGGACACCATCGCGATGAACTTCAGCCCCGCGAACTTCGCGATGGGACTGATCGACGAATCCGGCCGGCCGATCATCGACCCCGAACGGGAGAAGAAGACCGCGCAGCAGGGCGCCAGTACGACGGTCTTCGCCGCGACCAGCCCACTGCTCGCCGACATCGGTGGTGTCTACCTGAGGAACAACGACATCTCGGCCCTCGACGAGGACCCGCAACCGATCGTCTTCGGCACCGAGGAGGTCATCACGACGGACGTCGTCGCGTACGCCGTCGACCCGGAGTCGGCCCAGCGGCTCTGGGACCTGAGCGAGCAACTCATCAAGGCCTAGGCGGCAATTGGGGTGCGGTGACCTGAGGGGACCCGGATACTGCTGGGCGTGGCGATGCATGCTGGGCAGTTGGACGTGACGACGGAGCTGGTGACGGGGCTGGTTCAGTCGCAGTTCCCCGAGTGGAGCGAGTTGCCGATCCGGGTGGTGCCGTCTCCTGGGACCGTCAACGCATTGTTCCGGATCGGCACCGAGCTCGTCGCGCGGTTCCCGATCCTGCCCGGCGATCCAGCTGAGATCCGCAAAGAGCTCGAGGACGAGGCCGACGCAGCGCGCCGGTTGCGGACGATGTCGCCGTACCCGACGCCTGCACCGGTCGCGATCGGCGCGCCCGGCCTCGGCTACCCGTTGCCCTGGGCCATCAACACCTGGCTGGACGGTAAGAACGCGTACGACGTGGACGTTGCCGGATCGACCGCATTCGCTGAGGATCTGGGCCGGTTCGTGCTTGCGTTGCGGGCGGCACCGACCGAGGGACGGGTGTTCACCGGCACCTGGCGCGGCGGCGTACTGACGTCACAGGACGAGTACGTCGGCGACGGGCTGGAGCGCAGTCGCGGCATGATCGATGTCGACGCCCTGGCTCGCTTGTGGGCCGAGCTGCGTACGACGCCGCGCACCGAACCGGACGCCTGGACGCATCGTGACCTGATGCCGGGCAACCTGCTCGTGGCGGACGACCGCTTGGCCGGAGTCATCGATGTCGGCACGTTCACCGTCTCGGACCCGGCGATGGATCTCCAGCCGGCCTGGAATCTCCTCGACCCTGCCGCGCGATCGGTGTTCAGGGCAACGATCGGCAGTGACGAGGACGAGTGGCGCCGCGGGATGGGCTGGGCGCTCGCCCAGGCGGTCGGATGCCTCTGGTACTACGTCGAGACCAACCCGGTCATGTCCCGCACCGCCCACCACACGTTGACCGCGTTGCTCACAGCCGCGTAGCAACGAACACGAACTCCTTACCCGGCCGATCCGGCGCCTCGCGCACTTCGTCGACGCGGAACCCAGGGAGCTCGACCTCGTCCCGCTCGCGGAACCACAGCGTCGAATCCGACGTGAACACGGCGCCGTCGGACTCGAAGACATACGTGCCCCGGAAGGACACGTACGGCAACTCCACGCCGGTCAACTCACCCCAGGTCTCGACCGACTCACCGTTCACCGTCTTGACCTCGCGAGTGTTCTCGCGCGTCCACTGCCCCCATTCCTCCCACACTCGATGCGCGGGATCCCGCGTCTCGAACACGAACCGCCCACCTGGCTTCAAGGCCTCGCGTACGCCGGCCACCGTCGCCAACCAGTCGTCATTGGTCAGGAACACCTGCGCCACGTTGCCCGTCATCACCGCCAGGTCGACCTGGAGTGGCGGCAAGCTCGTCGCGTCACCGTGGATCCACCGCACCCGATCGGCGTACTCCTTGCCCTTGGCAACCTCCAGTGACGCCTCGGCCGGATCGACACCGACCACATCGACGCCCTGGCCCGCCATCAGGCAGGCGAACTCACCGGTCCCGCAACCCACATCCAAGATGTGGCGGGCACCGAACTCCGTCACCATCGCGGCATAGTGCTCCAGATCGCTGCGATCCGAGTCGAACGCGTCGTAGACCGCCGCCAACCGGGGCTGCCCGAACTTTGCATCAACCATCCCGCGACGCTAGCCCGGGTACGCGGTCCGCCGCGACTGCATTTACGACGTGGCACCGGTATAGCGGCGCAGCCCCGCCTGCCATGCCAGCCTGGCCAGCACCGCAGCACCACCCGCCGCCGCCACTCCAGCCACCAGCACCCCGGCCCGCGGCCCACGCAGCAGCGCAGTGGTGGGGACCGAGGCGATCAGGGCCATCGGGAACACGTAGGTCAGCAGGACCCGGATCGGCCGCGCGAAGACGTCGATCGGATAGCGGCCGAGCTGCCAGGCCGAGTGGTAGAACACGTCGAGCTGCAACTTCGGCGCCCAGAACGCGAGGCACGCCAGTAGCACACTGAGCGCCCAGGTCACCACCACCGCTGCGACCAGCAGCAAGAGCCAACCCAGTACGCCGGTGAGACTCGGCGGCTCGTCAGCGATCCCGATCCCCCAGCCGAGTACGCCGATCCCCAGCACGAACTGGATCAAGGCCAGCGGCGACGACAGCGACAGGCTCGCCAGGAACAAACTCGATGCCGGCTGCAACAAATACCCGTCGAGCTTGCCGTTGCGGATCCCGGTGTCGGGGAACCAGGACAGATTCGGATCGATGAACGCCGCCCGCAGTCCGGTGATCAGCTGGTACGTGCCGATCAGGACCAGGAACTCCGCCTTCGACCACCCCGCCAGCGTGTCGGCCCGGGTGAACAGGATCAGGACGGCGGCGATCGCCGTACCCAGACCGGTGAACGCGAGCAGCACGTCGAAGACGAGGTTGATCCGGAACGCGACGCTTCGCCGTAGCGACATCGAGAACCCTGCACCGAACAGTCTCAGCAGCTTCACGATCCCACCGCCGTGTACCGCCGTACGCCCGCTCGCCAGACCGCGGAGACGATGACCACGAGTAACACCACCCAGACGAGTTGATACCCGAGCGCGCCGGCCAGTGAGCCGCCGTCCCGGGTGCCGGCCGCGATCTCGGCCGGGAGACCGTTCATGCCGTAGAACGGCAGGACCCGCGCGATCCGGCGCAAGGCATCCGGCAGCACGTTGATCGGTGCCGCCGTACCGCCGAAGAGGAAGATCAGCTGGCCGCCGAAGCCCACGACCGCGTGCACGCGATCGGTCCAGAACGCGGTCAGCGACAAGAGGAATGTCCACAAGAAGACAAGCGCGGCGGCAAGGATCACGCACGGCAGACTGAGTACGACGGACCTCCAGTCGAAGCCTGCATGCAGCGAGAAGCCGGTCAGCAGCACGATCGGCGCACCGAGGAGAGTCAGCCACGCGCGGATCGCGAGGTTCTCGCCGAGTACGCCGATCACCACAGGCTGCGGGCGGAGAAGTTCGTGGCTGAGGGTTCCGTCGTAGATCCGCTCGGAGAAGGTGTGCTGCTCGAACGACTCGGTCATCAACGTGACCAGGATGATCGCGACGTAGTACCGCGCGATCGCCGGGTCGTCCGGGTAGACCGCGGACCAGACGAACAGTCCGATCAGCGGTGCGATCACGGCTTGGATGACGAGCGTGAGCAGGAACCACCAGGCGCCGGACCAGTCCAGCACCTGCTGACGGATGCGGAATCCGAGCAGGACCGTGGTTCTCATCGCAGCCCTTCCCGGTACGCCCGGTCGATGACCTTCTCCAGCGGTGGTTCCTCGACGGACAGATCGACGACGTCGAGAGCCTGCAGCAATCGCCCGGTCGTCTGCGCGACCTCGTCCCGCGGGACTCGCAGCACCCATTGACCGTCCGAGGATTCGATCACCTCACCGAACTCCTCCGGGTTGCCGTCGCCGCGGGCCGAGATCCGGATCAGCTTGTACGGCGACAACCGTGCGGACAGCTCCGCGAGTGGTCCGTCGTACTTGACGTGGCCTTGATCGATCAGAATCAACCGTGGACACAACGACGCGACATCGGCCATGTAGTGGCTGGTCAGCAACACGGTCGCGCCGGTCTGGCGCACATAGTCGGCGACGAACTCGCGGATCTGCGTCCCCGCGGTGACGTCGAGCCCGATCGTCGGCTCGTCGAGGAACAACACCTCCGGGCGATAGATCAGCGCCATCGCGAGCCCGATCCGCATCCGCTCGCCCAGACTCAGCGCGCGCAGTTGCCGCTCGAGGAGTGGGCCCAGCTTGAGGAGTTCTTCGAGTTCGGTGAGCGTACGGCGGTACTCCGGGCGCGGGACGTCGTACAACAGGCGCTGGTACTCGAGTGAGTCGAGCACGGTCAGCTCCTGCGAACCGCCGACGGGCTGGCTGCCGCGGACGAACGCGATCCGGGTGAGGAAGCCGGACCTGCGCTGCCACGGGATGTTGTTGAGCACGCGGACGTCGCCGCTGGTCGGGTGCAGGATCCCGGACAGGATCTTCATCGTGGTGGTCTTGCCGGCGCCGTTCGGCCCGATGAAGCCGACGACCTCACCCGGCGCGATCGTGAACGACACCTGATCGAGTGCCTGGACGATGCGGTACTCACGGCGTACGAGGGAGGTCAGGGCTGCCCGCAGGCCGCCTTTGCGAACCGGGGCCTTGTAGGACATGGACAGCTGGTCGACCTCCACGACAGTCATGGAGCGACCGTAGGAAGAAAAGACGCCAGCTGATGGCTTATTTACCTGGCATAGTAGAAACATGCGCGCCGAACGGCTTCTCCGCCTGCTGCTGCACCTGCAGACCCGCGGGCAGTCGACCGTGGATCAGCTCGCGGTCGCACTCGAGGTCTCGCCGCGGACGGTGCAGCGTGACCTGGATGCGTTGAGTCTGGCCGGCGTACCCGTTTACTCGATCCGAGGACGTGGGGGTGGGTGGGCGCTGCTGCCCGACTACCGGAGTCGGCTGACCGGGCTCACGCCGTCCGAGGTGATGTCGGTGTTCGTCGGCGCGACCGCGCACGTACTCGCGGACCTCGGCCTTGATGCGTCGAGCGACCAAGCCGTCGCGAAGCTGATCGCGTCCCTCCCCGAAGGCACCCGCCGGGAAGCCGAGTTCGCTCGTCAGCGCCTGCTCATTGACCACGCCGGATGGGACGACCGCCGCGAAGTTCCCCGCTGGCTGGACCTCTGCCGAGAAGCAGTCTGGAAAGAACGCCGCCTGACCATCACGTACGCCGACAACCCAGCCCCGTTCCCGGTGGCTCCCCTGGGCCTGGTAGCCAAATCCCGCACCTGGTACCTGGTAGCCAACCGCCCCGCCAACCTCTCTGGGCTCGGCCGGCGCGATCCCGGCACCGACGACCGACCAGCGGTTGACTCGCGCGGTCCCACGGTCCTCCGCACCTACCGCCTGGGCCGCCTGACCTCAGCGACGCTCACCGACGACCCCTTCACCAGACCCGCCGACTTCGACCTGGCCACCTACTGGGCCAACTCCCAACGCGAGTTCCGCGAGTCCCGCCCGTCGTACCCGATCGTCCTCCGCGTCCGCGACCACGCCATCCGCCGCTTCCGCCCGACCGCCCCCATGCTCCCCACCGAAGACCCCGACTGGTGGATCATCCACACAGACCTGGAAAACCCACACGAAGCCTGCGCCGCTGTCCTCGCCCAAGCCGGCAACGCCCAAGTCCTATCCCCACCAGAACTAACAACCCTAGTAGCCGAAGCCGCCTGGACCATCTACGAATCCACCACGCGCTGACGCAGACGTTGAAGCGGAACCCACGAGCTCGCTCCCGATCAACTCCCCCGAAGGGGTCCTTGGTCGTCAGACGTTGAAGCGGAACTCCACGACGTCGGCGTCCACCCCAACCCCCCTCGTCTTTTCTTTCAGACGTTGAAGCGGAACTCCACGACGTCGCCGTCCACCCCAACCCCCCTCGTCTTTTCTTTCAGACGTTGAAGCGGAACTCCACGACGTCGCCGTCTTGCATTATGTAGTCTTTGCCTTCCATGCGGACTTTGCCGGCGGAGCGGGCGGCGGTCATGGTGCCGGCGGCGATTAGGTCGTCGTAGGAGACGATTTCGGCTTTGATGAAGCCGCGCTGGAAGTCGGTGTGGATGACGCCGGCGGCTTCGGGGGCGGTGGCGCCGCGCTTGATGGTCCAGGCGCGGGATTCCTTCGGACCGGCCGTCAGGTAGGTCTGCAGTCCCAAGGTGTCGAAGCCGACGCGGGCCAGTACGTCGAGACCCGGCTCGTCGATGCCCATCTCGGTGAGCATCTCGCGGGCCTCGTCCTCGTCGCCGAGCTCGACCAGTTCGGCCTCGAACTTCGCGTCCAGGAAGATCGCCTCGGCCGGCGCGACCAGATCACGCATCTGCTGCTTCAGCGGCTCGTCCGACAACTCGTCGGCGTCGCAGTTGAAGACGAACAGGTACGGCTTGGCCGTCATCAGCATGAGCTCGCGGATCGCGTCCCGGTCGACGTCCGTCGCGATGATCGGCGTACCCGCCTCGAGGTGCTTCTGTGCCTCACGGACCGCCTCCAGGACGACCGCGTTCTCCTTCTTCAGCCGGGCTTCCTTCTCCAGCCGCGGGATCGCCTTCTCGACGGTCTGCAGGTCGGCCAGGATCAGCTCGGTCTGGATGGTGGAGATGTCATCGGCCGGCGAGACCTTGCCGTCGACGTGGGTGACGTCGTCGTCGCGGAACACCCGGGTGACCTGGCAGATCGCGTCCGACTCGCGGATGTGGCTGAGGAACTTGTTACCCAGCCCCTCACCCTCGGACGCACCACGGACGATCCCCGCGATGTCGACGAACTGGACGGTGGCCGGGATCACCTTCGCGGAGTCGTACAGCGCGGCCAGCTTTCCCAGCCGGGCATCCGGTACGCCGACCACCCCGACGTTCGGCTCGATCGTCGCAAACGGGTAGTTCGCGGCGAGCACGTCGTTCTTGGTCAGTGCGTTGAACAGGGTGGACTTGCCCGCGTTGGGGAGCCCGACGATTCCGATGGTGAGTGCCACGGGCGTCAAGACTACGCGGGGTGAGACGCCCAGACCCAATCCAGCTCGGACCAGACCCAATTCAGATCAGGAAGGCTTCAAGTTCAGCGCCGTACCAGCGGCTGGTCCGGCCGATCGGGCGCATGGTCAGCCGGTGACAGACCGCCAGCGAGGCGGCGTTGTCCGGACGAACCACGGCATGGATCTGGCTGAGTCCCGCCGTGAACCCATGCCCGATCGCACCACGCGCCGCCTCCGTCGCCAGCCCGCGACCCCACGAATCCGGATGGAAATGCCACCCGACCTCGACCTCACCCTTGCTCGCCGTACCGTCGGACGGCTCCGGCAGCGGCACGAGCAACACGGTCCCCGCGACGGTGCCCGTCGACCGCTCCTCCACGGCCCAGACGCCGTACGTCGAGTCCTGATTGCGCTCGTTCCACCGCGCGATCACCTTGGTCGCGGCGCCACGATCTGTCATCACCCGTGGCTCCGCACCGAGCCAGCGCGACACCTCCCAGCGCCGGTAGATGTCGAACACCCGGTCCTCGTCCGTGTCCACCCAGTCACGCACCATCAGCCGGTCCGTCTCGTAGACCACCTTCGGATCCATCGCGGCACCTCCCCTGCGACACGACGCTTTCCGTTGATTTAGCTGTCCGAACCAGGCGAGGGCAAGTAACGTCTCCAGTCTGTGACCAGTCGGACGAACAAAGCCGGATTCCCATCACGCTTCGTGTTCGCATGCCTGCAATTACTACGCTTCGGGTGGCTCGAACTGGTGTCCTGCCTGTTCCCGGCCTTCCTGTTCGCCGGTCTCGCGATCTCGAAGTACGTCGACCTCCCGATCGCCCGGTACGACGCTCTGCTGATCTACTGCGTCGTACTGACGTTCCTGTTCTGGGCTGTCCGGTTGGAGACCTGGCGCGAGGTCGCGGTGATCTTCGGCTTCCACCTGATCGGGTTGGGACTGGAACTGTTCAAGGTGCAGATCGGGTCCTGGCAGTACCCGGGTGACGCGGTCACCAAGTTCGCCGGCGTACCGCTGTTCGCCGGCTTCATGTACGCCGCGGTCGGCAGCTACATCTGTCAGGCCTGGCGCCGCTTCGATCTCCGCGTCAGCGGCTACCGCCCACTCCTGACCACACTCCTTGCCGCACTGATCTATGCGAACTTCTTCACCCACCACTGGCTGCCCGACCTGCGCATCCCGATCGCAGTCGGCCTGCTGATCGTGCTCCGTCGTACGTGGGTCTTCTTCACAGTCGGCGTACGGCGGTATCGGATGCCGCTCGCATTGGCGTTCGCACTGATCGGCTTCTTCCTGTGGATCGCGGAGAACTTCGGCACGTTCCTGGATGCGTGGAACTATCCGGACCAGGTCAATGTCTGGCACCTCGTGCACCCGGCGAAGTTCGGTGCGTGGTCCTTGCTGGTCAGCATGAGCTACGTGCTCGTCGCCAGCGTCAAGTCACTGGAAGGCCGCCTGTACCACCGCGGTACGCCCGCCACCGTCGCAACCTCGCAGGCAACGACCATCACCTCGGCCGATCTTGACGCAGCCGAGATCGACACGGTGGACGGCGATACGGCTGAGATCGCACCGCAACATGGGGATGCCAACCAGAGCAGGTAACCGGGCGTCTTTTCTCCTGTGAGGCTCCTTCGGGGGAGCGACTGGGGAACAAACCGCCTGATCTGCAAGGGAGCATCATCATGTCCCGAAAGTTCGCAGCATTCGTCGCGACCGGCGTGGCCGTTGCCATCGTCATCGGCTCGTTGCTCGCTTTGGCACTCGGGCACACGCGGCAACCAAAGCCTGCCGCCGCGACCACGCAGACCTCCACCACGCCGTCGGCAACGCCATCAGTGACACCGACTGAGACGCCCAGCCTGAGCGCACCGCCGTCGACACCGCGCCGTCCGGCGCCGGACCCGACCGCAGCGCTTGCTACGGGCAACAAAAAGGTTCTCTTCCTGAGCTTCGACGACGGGCCCGACCCGTACTGGACACCGAAGGTCCTGCAGATCCTGGCCAAGCACGGCGCGCATGCGACGTTCTTCGAGCTCGGCGCCATGCAATCCGCTCACCCGGGGCTGCGCGAGCAGGTGCTTGCCGCTGGCAACACCATCGGCAGCCACTCGATCACGCACCCGCAGCTGACCGCGATCTCGGCGGCCAAGCGGCACCACGAGATCTTCGACGGACCGAAGTCCACCTGCTTCCGGCCGCCTTACGGTGCGTCCAACCCGAAGGTCCGGGCCGACATCAAGGCCGCCGGCATGGTCCAGGTGCTGTGGGACGTCGACCCGCGCGACTGGGCCCGGCCCGGCACCCAGGCGATCGCGCACAACATCCTCACCCACGCGCACAACCACAACATCATCCTGATGCACGACGGCGGTGGAGACCGCAGCCAGACGGTCGCCGCACTGGACAAGGTCCTCCCGATCCTCAAGGCCCAGGGGTACACCTTCCCCGCCATGAACTGCTCATCCGGTCTGTGACGGTGGCCACCTCCGGGTGTCGGTGTCCTCGACCGCCAGGAACTCCGGCGCGGTGAGCGGACGGACCGAAGCCTCGATCGATTCCATCGCCGTGAGCTCGGCCTCGGTGACATGGAGATCGCGAAGTTTGCGAGCCGTGATGAAGACCCGGCGCTCGAAGGATCCGACCGTACCGTTGTAGGCCTCGACCGCGGAGGTGAGTGAGCGGCCGACCCGCCCGAGGTGCTCACCCATCACGCTCAGGCGCTCGTACAACTCGCGGCCGAGCTCGAAGACCTGTTGTGCGGACTCGGTCAACGCCGACTGGTTCCACGCGTACGCCGCCGCTCGCAAGGTCGCGATCAGCGTCGTCGGCGTCGCCAGGATCACCCTGCGCTCAGCGGCGTACTCGAGCAGGGACGGCTCGGCGTCGAGGGCCGCGGACAGGAACGACTCCCCCGGCACGAACAGGATCACGAACTCCGGCGACGGTGACAGCCGGGTCCAGTACGCCTTCGACGCCAGCTGATCGACATGCGTGCGCAGATGCCGGGCATGCGCGGTCAAGCGCTCCGCTTGGAAGTCGGCGTCATCCGACTCGGCCGCCTCCAGGAACGCCGCCAGCGGGACCTTCGAGTCGACGACGATGTTCTTACCCTCGGCAAGCCTCACCACCAGGTCCGGACGCAGTACGCCGTCCTCGCCGAACGTGGTCGCCTGCTCGGTGAAGTCGCAGTGGGCAACCATCCCGGCCAGCTCGACGGTGCGACGCAGGTGCAGCTCACCCCAGCGGCCGCGGACCTGCGGTTTTCGCAACGCGGTCGACAGGGATGCTGTCTCGCGCCGCAAGGCCTCGCCGCTCATCCGCATCTCGTTGACCTGTTGATGCAGCTGGCTCTGCCACGCCGCCCGGCCCTGCTCGAGCTGATTCAGCTGCAGATGAAGGCGATCCAGCGCCTCCTTGACCACGGCCTGGCCGCCCATCTGCTGCCCGACCGACGTCCGCTCCTGCGTGAGGTCGACGACGCGGTCCTCCGCGGCGTCCCGCTCGGCGGTCACCCGCGCGAGCTGAGCACCGTCGCGACCACGCACCCAGAGCACCCCGAACACCGCGCCGAGCAGCAACCCGATCACGAGGAACAGCAGCACCAGCAACACCGTCGTACCCGTCATGTCACAGATAGTGCCGAAGCCCACCGACAGTTTCCGTTCCCGCCTCGCCGCCACGGTCGGACAGTTTCCGTGGGACCCGCTGTCGGAAAGCCGACAGTAGTGGGCTGTTGACAGTGAGGGGTCAACTCACGCAACGATGAGAGCGCTCTCTTGGGTGGGGGACCTACCAAAGGAGGAACTGTGCGCATCAGACACCGAATGCTGGCGATCGTCGCAGCCGCGGCGAGCGTGGCCGGCGTCCTGACCGCAACCATCGCAGGGGCGGCCCAAGCCGTCCCGGCCACCATTCCGTTGCAGATCACGAACAACTCCGGCCGCGGCGACGCGGTCTACATCTACAACCTGGGCACGAACCTGGCGACCGGGCAGCAGGGCTGGGCCGATGCCGCAGGCAACTTCCATGCCTGGCCGGCCGGCGGCAATCCACCGACGCCGGCGCCGGACGCGTCGATCGCGGGACCGGGCAACGGTCAGTCGCTCACCATTCAGATGCCGAAGTTCTCCGGCCGCGTGTACTTCTCCTACGGCCAGAAGCTCGTCTTCAAACTGACCACGGGTGGCCTGGTGCAACCCGCTGTACAGAATCCGAGCGATCCGAACCGCAACATCCTGTTCCACTGGTCGGAGTACACACTCAACGACAGTGGCATCTGGATCAACAGCACCCAGGTCGACATGGTCTCGGCGCCGTACGCCGTCTCGGTAACGGCCGCCGACGGCAGCACCAAGACCACCGGCCACCTGAAGGCCGGCGGCTACAACGCCCTGTACGACGCGATCCGCGGCCAGTCCGGTGGATGGTCCAACCTGATCCAGACCGCACCCGACGGCTCGGTCCTGCGGGCCTTGTCACCCCTGTACGGCGTTGAGACCGGCGCGCTCCCGGCGAGTGTGATGGACGACTACGTGAACCGGGTCTGGTCGAAGTACAGCAACGAGACGCTCACGGTCACGCCGTTCGGTGACCAGCCGGACATCAAGTACTTTGGTCGCGTTTCCGGCAACGTCATGAACTTCACCAACACCTCGGGCGCCACCGTGACGTCGTTCCAGAAGCCCAACTCGGCCAGCATCTTCGGCTGCGCGGGCTTGCTCGACGCCCCGAACGACCAGGTCCGCGGCCCGATCTCCCGCACGTTGTGCGCGGGATTCAACCGCTCGACGCTGCTGACCAACCCCAATCAGCCCGACCCCAACGACGGCGCCTTCTACCAGGACGCGGTCACCAACCACTACTCCCGCGCGATCCACGCCCAGATGGCCGACGGGAAGGCGTACGGCTTCGCGTTCGACGACGTCGGCAACCACGAGGCCCTGGTGCACGACGGCAACCCGCAGCGGGCCGGGCTGATCCTCGATCCGTTCAACTGAGGCTTGACTCCGCCCTTGGTTAGTGGCACCTTACCGTTCGTGGGGACTTACGGATCACTGCGGGCGGCAGGCCCGGTGCTGGACGCACTGGGTGACCCGACCCGGCGGGTGATTCTGGAGACGCTGCGAACAGACGGGCCCAGCTCGGTCGGCGCACTCGCCGAGCTGGTGCCCGTCAGCCGGCCGGCCATCTCGCAGCACCTGAAGGTGCTCGGGGCGGTCGGCCTCGTGCAGCACGAATCGCGCGGGACGCGGAACATCTACCGCGTCGACCGGGCCGGGCTCGACGAGTTGCGCGACTGGCTCGACCAGTTCTGGGGTGACGCGCTGCAGGCGTACGCCGAGCACGTCCGGCGGACCGAGGAGGAGCGGGGATGAACGTGGATCAAGAGATCGAGCCACTGGTCAAGAAGGTCGTCGTACCGGTGGGGGTGGAGCGGGCCTTCGAGGTGTTCACGGCGGAGATGTCCGCGTGGTGGCCGTTGCCGTCGCACTCGGTGGGTGCGGACAAGGCACGCGAGGTGCGGCTCGAAGGCGCCGTCGGCGGGCGGATCGTCGAGTACGGCGACGACGGCGAGATCTCGTCGTGGGGCACGGTGTCGGACTGGGATCCGCCGAAGTCGGTCAGCTTCACCTGGCATCCCGGCAGCGACCCCCAGCAAGCGGGCCAGGTGACAGTCACCTTCGCGACCGTTGACGACGGCACCGAGGTCGAGCTCGTGCACTCCGGCTGGGAGCGACGCGCAGACGCCGTGCGCGCCCGGGCCGGCTACGACACCGGCTGGGACTACGTGCTCGCCCAGTACGTCAGCGGCACGCGCTAGCGCTCGACGGAGCCGCCGTACACGCCTGATAGTGGGCAGATGGCGAACGCTCCCGTTGATGCTCGCGCCCTCGAGGCCTCGCTGCGGCCGCATGGCGAGTCGGTCATGCTCCCGCGCGAGGCCTACACGGATCCCGCCGTACTCGCCTGGGAACGCCGGCACTTTTTCGCCGGCAGTTGGAGCTGCCTCGGCCGGGTCGACGAGCTGTCCGACGGTACGACGCATCGCGCGGTCACCATCGGCGACATCGCGGTCGTCCTGACGTTCGGGGACAGGCCGCGGGCGTTCGCCAACACCTGCCGGCATCGGGGGCACGAGCTGCTCCAACGCGACGAGACCAGCGACCGGCGAGCCGTGGTCTGCCCGTACCACGGCTGGTCGTACGAGCTCGACGGCGCCGTCAAGGCAGCACCCCGGATGGGCGACACCTTCGACCCCACGCCGTACACCCTGGTCGAGTTGCCCGCGGAGACCTGGCAGGGCTGGCTGTTCGTGAACGCGACCGGTACGGCGTCGTCGTTCGCCGAGCACGTCGGTGGGCTCACCGACCTGGTGGCGCCGTACGCGCCGGAAACCCTTGTTCTGAAGGCACGGCACGCGTACGACGTGGCGTCGAACTGGAAGACGATCGTCGAGAACTACCACGAGTGCTACCACTGCCCGCTGATCCATCCCGAGCTCTGCAAGGTGTCGCCACCGACCTCCGGCGACAACTGGAACCTCCCCGGCGCATGGGTCGGCGGCCTGATGGACCTGCGCGACGGTGTCGAGACCATGTCGCTGGACGGGCGATCGGGCGGGATCCCGTTGCCCGGTGTGGATCCGCGCCGGGTCAACTACCTCGGCCTGTTCCCCAACCTGCTGATCTCGCTGCACCCCGACTACGTGATGACCCACCGCCTCGAGCCCCGTACGCCGGGCCTGACCGCGATCGAGTGCTCCTGGTACTTCCCCGCCGAGGTGACGGATCCGTCGTACGCCGTGGACTTCTGGGACATCACCAACCGCGAGGACTGGGCCGCGTGCGAGTCGGTCCAGCGCGGGGCCGAATCACCGCATTTCCGGCCCGGTCCGTTGGCGCCGGCCGAGGATGCCGTATATCAGTGGGTGACGATGATTGCCCGCGGGTATCTGGGGAAGCCACTCAGCACCTGATATCGCCAGCTCGACGACTCAACCTTTCGTGTTCGTCCGGTCATCTCAGTTTCTGACGGACAAACACTCTGGGAGTTGGGATGGATCCAGGACGTGACCACGAGTTCGCCGAGTTCGTGGACGGCCGCTTCACCGCACTGCAACGGTTCGCCTACCTGCTGACGGGTGAATGGCATCTGGCCGAGGATCTGGTCCAGACCGCGCTGACCAAGGTGTGGTTCCACCGGAACTCGTTACGCAGCGCCGGCGCGCTGGAGAGTTACACCCGGACGGTGATGGTGAACACCAGCACCCAGTGGTGGCGGCGGAAATGGCGTGGCGAAACGCCGACCGAGCAACTACCCGAGCCGCCGGCCCGGGAGCAGTACGACACGATCGACGACCGCGACTTGTTGCTGCGGGCACTCGCCACGCTCCCCCGCCGTACCCGCGCGACGCTGGTCCTGCGGTACTTCGAGGACCTGCCCGAGGCCGAGATCGCCCAGATCATGAGCTGCTCGGTGGGCACCGTGAAATCCAACATCTCCCGTGGACTCGCCAAACTCCGCGAACACGAGCTGATCACCGCATTCCCCACCACGCTCCAGAAGGAGGGCTGACATGACCGAGAATCTCAAACACAAGTTCGAGCAGTTGGTCGCCGATCCGCCACCGCCGAGCGAAGTTCCGAGCCAGGCCGTGTTCGCCCGGGTCCGTTCGGTACGGCGTCGCCGTACCGCCGGCGTGGTGACGCTGGCCGCGGCCGCTGTGATCGCCGTCGCCGTTGCCGCTGGCAACCTCACCGACATCAACAGCGGGCCCCCGGTGACCAACACCCCCAGCGCGCCGACCACGATCATCACCGCACCGCCGACCACCACGCCGACCAGCACACCGTCCACAACCCCGAAGAAGACGGTGGCGGGCACCACATCGTCGACCAACACGACCGGCGCGGCGCACGCCCCGAACACCAACACGACGAACACACCGAACACCAACACCCCCAACACCAAGACCCCGCCGCCGAAGTCCAACACCCCGGTGGCACCTCAGCTCGGGGTGCACGTGAGCCTGAAGCCGACCTTCCAGGGGCGGCTGATGACCATGAAGGTGACACTGACCGGGACCGCGATGGTGCCGATCGGCGACATCGAGGGCGACCCTTTGCGACACGTGATAGGCCGCACCGACACCTCGTTCGGCGACGGCATCACAACCGGTTCCGACGCCGGCGCTGTCAACTGCCCGAACGCGAAGGCCACTGCCAGCGGACCGGACTCGTTCGTCCTGCTGGGCGACTACCAGGGCGGAGGGGCGGGGCCCGCGAAAGCCACCCACACCTACGCGAAGGCCGGCACCTACAACTTCCGCTACACCATCCAATACTGCGGCGCCAACGACTGGGTCTCGGTGACCAGGTCCACGACGGTGACGGTCAAATAGTCCAGGCGTGGTCTGAGGTGCCGATGGTGGGTAGGCCGGCGGCCTTGAGGTCACTGCGGAGTTCGCGAGGCAGAGCGAAAGTCAGGCTCTCCTCGGCCGCGGTGACCTCCTGGACGTCGGCGTACCCGCGCTCGGCCAGCCAGTTCAGCACGTCGCGGACCAGGATCTCCGGCACGCTCGCACCGCTGCTCACGCCGACCGACTCGACCCCGTCGAGCCAGGCTTCGTCGATCTCGGCGGCGTAGTCGACCAGGTAGCCGGCCTTGGCGCCGTGCTCGACCGCGACCTCGACCAGGCGGACCGAGTTCGAGGAGTTGCGGGAGCCGACCACGATCATCAGGTCGACCTCGGCCGCCAGCTTCTTGACGGCGGCCTGCCGGTTCTGGGTCGCGTAGCAGATGTCGTCACTCGGCGGGTCCTGCAGGCTCGGGAACCGCTCCCGCAGCCGCCGTACCGTCTCCATCGTCTCGTCGACAGACAGGGTGGTCTGGGACAGCCAGACGACCTTCTCGGGATCGCGCACCGTCACATTAGGTACGTCGTCAGGCCCGTCGACGAGATGCACGTGCTCCGGCGCCTCACCGCTGGTCCCGACGACCTCCTCGTGGCCCTCGTGACCAATCAGCAGGATGTCGTAGTCGGTGGCGGCGAACCGCTTGGCCTCCTGGTGCACCTTGGTGACCAGCGGGCAGGTCGCGTCGATCGTCTTCAACTGCCGCGCGGCCGCCTCTTGGTGCACCACCGGGGCGACGCCGTGCGCGGAGAAGATCACCGTCTCGCCCTCGGGCACCTCTACGGTCTCGTCGACGAAGATCGCGCCACGCTCCTGCAGCGTCTGGACGACGTACTTGTTGTGGACGATCTCCTTGCGGACATAGACCGGCGCACCGTACAGGTCGAGCGCCTTCTCCACCGCCACGACCGCACGGTCCACGCCGGCGCAGTACCCCCGAGGGGCAGCGAGCAGCACCCGCTTGGTCCGCACCGCGGTCGTCGTACCAGTGTCGTCAGGCTGGGCAGTCACGTCGCCCATGGTACGGGCACGGTACGGGCCGAAATCAGCGTCGCCGGAGCCGGATCACGTGCGAACCCGCTAGTGCGAGCGTGCAGATCGCCACTGCCAGCGCGGCATCACCGAACGAAGTGAGCCCTGGGCGCGGACTGGCCGTGCCGGGCTTTGTGATCAGCATCACGACGATCAAGCCCGCGAGTACGGCGATAGCGCCCGGAATCAGCGTGGTCCGGGCCGGACGGAAACTCGCGTACCCGAGCAGCGCGATCATGCCACCCATCAGCAGTACGCCGAGAATCGCGGGACCGCCGCCGTGCCGGCCGGCCATCTCCCACAACGTGCCGTACTCGACCGGCAGGATCGGCAGGAACGAGATCGCCACCGACACCACGGCGAGTGGCCCGTACAACCGGGCGTAGCCGGCCGCGTCTTCTTCTCTCACGAGCACAGCATGACGACCCGAGGGGTCCAAGAGGCGTCGAGGAGCCGTCCGCCCTGTCCGGACGGCTCCCCCGTGGGAGGTGTTCCAGGACTCAAGTGTGCGGACGAAACGCCTTACCCGCAAAGGATTTTCCAGCTGCGGATGACTTCGAAGTCGTCCGCGGTCAACCCGGTCCGCGCATCGACCCGATGCACCAGCTGATCCGGCCCGGCGAACGCCAGCTGATCCGGCGGCCCCACCTCGTCGTCGACCCAGACGAACGGACGGTCCCCGACCCATTCAGCGACGTACGGCGTCTTCCATGAGCCACGCGGGACCGGCGTACGCGATGGCCAGGTGATGACCGGTAGATCGTTCGGCAATCCCAGCAGGGGTGAGAGAAGGCGGTTGGCGCCGTGTTCCCAACTGGTTGCCCAAACCAGGTCGAAATCCTCAGCCAGCGCAGTGAGTTCCACCCCATGCTGCCGATTCAGCAACACCCGCCAGCTCTTCGGGCCCTCGGTGATCTGGTACCGCTCATACCCAGGCGGAATCCCGTCAGCCCGATGCGGATTCAACGGACCGTCGAAGTCGAGCAGTAACAGCGGGCGCATGGGGTCAAGCATGGCGTGTCCGGGTTTGTCGGTGTGGGGTCGTAGGGTCTGGGGGTGGCTTTGGAGACGTCGGCGGATGCACCCGCGGCCGTTCGCACGATTGCGAACGGTATTGCCAGCTGGATCAACCAGCTCGGTGCCGTGTGGGTTGAAGGGCAGCTGACGGACGTCTCGATCGGGCGCGGTACGACGACGGTTTTCGGGACGCTGCGGGACACGGATGCGGACATCTCGCTCCGGTTCACCTGCAATCGCAGGGTGTTCGAGGCAGTCGATCCACCGGTGACCGACGGCTCCCGGGTCGTCGTGAACGCGAAGCCGAACTTCTTCGCCCGGCGCGGCACGCTCGCGCTCGCGGTCAACGAGATCCGGCACGTCGGCATCGGCGAGCTGCTGGCCCGGATCGAGCGACTGAAACAACTACTCGCGGCCGAAGGGCTGTTCGCGGCGTACCGGAAGAAGAAGCTGCCGTTCCTGCCGCACACGATCGGGCTGATCTGCGGACGCGATTCCGCGGCGGAGCGCGACGTACTGGAGAACGCGAAGCGGCGATGGCCGGCTGTCGCGTTCCGGATCGAGTACGCATCGGTGCAAGGACCTGCGGCGGCCGGTGAAGTGATGACGGCGCTGCGGAAGCTTGACGGTGACGACTCGGTCGAGGTCATCGTGATCGCGCGTGGCGGTGGGTCGCTGGAGGATCTGCTGCCGTTCTCGGACGAAGGGTTGATCCGGGCCGTCTCGCAGGCGAAGACGCCGATCGTGAGCGCGATCGGGCATGAGCCGGATTCACCGCTGCTCGACCTGGTTGCGGATCTGCGCGCGTCCACGCCGACCGATGCGGCCAAGCGGATCGTGCCCGACGTACGCGAGGAGCTGGACGGGGTCCGCCTGCTCCGGGAGCGCGGTCAGCGCGCGATCACTTCTTGGCTGGATCGGGAGATGCACGCACTGGCGGCGATCAGGAGTCGACCTTCGCTCGCCGCTCCGGTGACGGATCTGCAGCGGCGGTCCGACGAGATCGGCGCGCTGATCGACCGGAGCCGGCGGACGCTGACGCATCGCCTGGACCGCGCGAGTGACGACATCACGCACCGGTTGGCGAGCGTACGGGCGTTGTCCCCGAAGGCGACGTTGGAGCGGGGGTACTCGGTGCTGCAACTGGCTGACGGGACCGCCGTACGGGAAGTGGCGCAGGTGGCGGCCGGCGACCTGTTGCAGGCGCGGGTCAGTGACGGCCGCTTCGCGGTCGAAGTCAAGTCCGAGGAGAACACGTGAGCGGCGACCGTCCGGAGATGTCCTACGAGCAGGCCCGCGAGGAGCTCGTCGAGGTGGTCCGCAAACTCGAAGCCGGCGGCACCACGCTGGAGGAGTCCCTCGCCCTGTGGGAACGCGGCGAAGAACTGGCCGCGACCTGCCAGCGCTGGCTCGACGGAGCCCGCGAACGCCTCGCCAAAGCCCAAGCAGCCCACGAGGAAAAGCCCAACTAACCCGGTACGCCGGGTAGGGCCGGGCGCGTCCAGGTAGGGCCGGGTGCGCCGCGATCGGTGGCGGGCTGGCCGTCAGGTCGGCCCGAGCAGGTTGGTGGCGACTGCTTGCAGGCCGCTCTTCATGCGGTCGAGGCTGAAGCCCTGGGTGCGGAGGGCGTTGTGCAGGTCGGCGGCCAGCGGGGCCAGCAGGACGTGGGCGGTGTAGTCCGCGTCGAGCTCGTGGCGGGCCTGCTCGATCAGCATGGCCAGATGGCGGTGCCAGAGGCGGTAGGAGCCGATGCGGTAGCGGGCGCCGTCCGAGGCGTTCTCGCTGTCCATGAAGAGCTCGACGTGGCGATCGAGTAGGTCCAGGTAGGCATCGAGGAACGCCATCACCCGGATCACCGGCGGCGCGCCGGGGCCCAGTGGCGGTGGGCCGGTCAGGATCTTCGCCTGCAGCTCCTGCTCGCGTTCGTCGAGGAGGGCGACCGCCAGGCCGGCGCGGTCACCGAAGCGACGGAAGACCGTGCCCTTGCCGACGCCTGCCTCGGCCGCGATCGCGTCCAGCGAGACGTTCTTCACGCCGTGCTGCGTGAAGAGCTTGTCGGCCGCCTCGAGCACGCGCAGCCGGTTACGCCGGGCGTCGGCGCGTTCCGGGCGCGGTTCGCCGACGACCGGCAGCCCACGAGCCGGGGCCTGTTGTGAAGCGGACTGCGGTCCGGTACTGTCGCTCATAAGACGGACTGTAGTCCGCTAAAGACTCTGGAGGAAGCACATGAGCACCAACCCCGCCCGGATCGCGATCGCTTTCCACTCCGGGTACGGCCACACCGCCAAGCAGGCCGAGGCGGTCGCCGCCGGCGCCGCGTCCGTGCCGGACACGGTGACCGACCTCGTCCCGCTCGACGAGCTGACCGAGGACGTCTGGACCCGGCTCACCGCCGCGGACGCGATCATCTTCGGGGCACCGACGTACATGGGCAGCCCGAGCTGGGTGTTCAAGAAGTTCGCCGAGGAGAGCGTGCGGATCTGGGCCGCCGACCTGGGCTGGCGGGACAAGATCGCCGCCGGGTTCACGAACTCGAAGGCGATGTCGGGCGACAAGCTGAACAGCCTGGTCGATCTGGCCGTGTTCGCCGCGCAGCACGGGATGATCTGGGTGGGACTGGACATCTACCCCGGCTGGGCCGAGAGCACGGCGAGCATCGAGGACCTCAACCGGCTCGGCAGCTGGATGGGCGCAATGGCGCAGTCCGACGCCGACCTGTCCGCCGAGAAGGCGCCGCCGGAGACGGACCTCCGCACGGCCGCCGCGCTGGGCGCTCGGGTCGCGACCGTCACCCACCGCCATCTGCGCGGAGCACTGGCGGCCTGATGGCCTGGATCGTGCTGCTGGTGGCTGCGGTGTTCGAGATCGCGTTCGCCATCAGCCTGAAGCCGAGCGAGGGCTTCAGCCGGCTCTGGCCGACCATCGGAGTCCTCGTGTTCGGTGTCATCTCGGTCGTCCTGCTGGCCAAGACACTGGACCGCCTCCCGGTCGGCACGGCGTACGCGGTGTGGACCGGGCTCGGTTCGGTCGGCGTGGTGACGCTCGGCATCGTCTTGTTCGGCGAGCCGATCACCCTTACCCGCTTGGCCTGCATCGCCCTCATCGTCGCGGGCGTGGTCGGGCTGCGACTGGCGGGATCTAGTGCGTAGAACGGCGGCGAGGGCGGGAGCGAGTGGGTAGCGGGACCGGGTGAGTGTCGACGGGCGGTCCGTCGAAGGCGCCCGGGGTGAAGTGGCCCGGTGCGGGGCTGTAGCCGGAGACCAGCCGGCGGTACTCGTCCCAGGTGCCGGCCCGGGGCGGAACGTTGCCGATGGCATCGACCTGGGTGACCGGGTGGGTGCCGCCGTCGATCAGTTCCCAGAGATCGGCGTCGCTGCGGAGCTGCCGCAGTTCGCCGAACAGCTCCCGTCCGAACCAGCACGGGTGCCCGTGGCCGTCGTCGTACCGGCTGACTCCGATCGGGGTGGCCGGGCCGGCGACCTCGGCCACGAGCGACCACACCGTCGACGATGTCACGCCGGGCTGGTCGCCGAGCAGTACGACGATGCCGTCGGTACGCCGGTCGACCGCGTCCAGCGCGGGCACGATCGACGAGCTGCCGGTGTCCGCGTGCGGTGACTCGACCACGCGAGCGCCTTCGAGATCGACGCGGTCGTGGACCTGCTCGGACGCGGTCCCGAGCGTGACGATGAGCTGGTCGAACCCGCACTCGCGGGCGACGTCTAAGGTCGCGCCGAGCAGAGTCTCACCGTGGTAGGCGAGCAGTTGCCACGGAACGCCAAGATGTGGCGAACTGTCGGCGCCCAGGAGGAGCCCAGTTACGAACATCGACGGATCATCTCCCCGCCCGGGACGGCAGGACCAACTCAGGGCTCCTCGCGCTTTTCCCCGAGCGTGTACAAGCCGAGGTTCGATGGAACCCCGCGCTGGACAGTTGTGTCAACGACCGTCCGGAACCTGGTCAGTAATGTCCGCTGAAATGGTCAGTGCAAGGCTGCGGCAAACGTTTCAAGGGCGGGATATCCGGTGTTTCCGGTCACGATCGTGGTGACTCCGGAACCGACCAGCACCAAGGCGTTCTCGCCCTTGCGGTCGAGCAGGACTTTGCGCTGCCAGGTGACGTTGCCGACGGTCGCCGTACCGTCGTCGGAGGTGCGGCCGAGTTTGTCCGACTGGAATTTGTTCCCGGATACGTTGGACTGCTCGAGGCCGACATATTTCTTCTCGTTGGTGACGGTGCCGAGGTGCCAGGTGATCGGCTGCTGCTCCGGGGCCCGGAATTCCACGCTGGTCGCAGACCATCCGGACGGCATCGGCTCCGGGCCACGCACCCAGGGCGCGACCTTGCGGGCGTCCTGGAGCTGGGCGGTGTACTCGATCGCGCGGACCTTCTCCGCCTTCGGCCGCCAGGTGACGATCATCAGGAACGCGACCACGACGAAGCAGGCCAGCAGCGCCCAGACCATGTTGGTCAGCGTGCGCGCCTTGGCCCGGTCCTTGCGGTTCTGCTCCCGGTAAGCGATCGCCTCGGCACGCGCGCGAGCCTTCTCCCGCGCCTCGGCGTCACTGGAAGCGCCCTGACCTGTCGTACTCATGCCACGAGTGTCCCATCTCGCTGAAAAGGCCCGAGAGGGTGTGCCGGGGATCGCGCTGAGGCGGTTGGCTACGATCCGTTGGCATGAGCGAGCCGACCACGTCACCTGCGCATCTGGAAAAGCTCGCGGTCGATCCGGTCGACGCCCGATGACCGCACCTGTCCTCGTCATCGGCGAGGCTCTCGTGGACATCGTCGTACCGGCGCCGCGCGTTCCCCGGAACGGGAACGGCAAGAGCAGCGCTGCGCCCGGCGGGTTCGCGGCCAATGTCGCGGTCGGGCTGGCGCGACTCGGCGTACCGACCGAGCTGGTGGCCCGGTTCGGCACCGACGCGTACGGCGATCAGCTCGGCGCACACCTGTTCGGGAACGGGGTGCAGCTCGCACCCGGCTCGGTCGACCCGGGCTCCCGGACCAGCACCGCGACGGCGACCCTCGACGTGGACGGCGTCGCGTCGTACCAGTTCGACATCACCTGGGACCCGCCGGCGATGTCACTGCCGCGCAAGTGCCCGGCGATCCACACCGGTTCGATCGCGACCATGCTCGAGCCGGGCGCGACGGCGATCCGCGAGTTCCTCGAATCGGTCGTCGATCAGCCGGTCACGGTGACGTTCGACCCGAACGCCCGACCGTCCATCACCCCGGATCCGGTGCCGGCGTGGGCCACCGTACGGCGGTTGGCCGCGCTGTCCGACCTGGTGAAGCTGAGTGACGAGGACTGCCGGTTCTTCCGGCCCGGAGCCTCGCCGGACGAGATCGCGGCCGAGTTGCTGACGGCGGAGCGGACCAAGTGTGTGGTGATCACCCTCGGCGGGGACGGCGCGATCGGCGTCACCCGGGACATCCGGGTCGAGGTGCCGGCGCCGGCGATCGAGGTGGTCGACACCGTCGGGGCGGGCGACTCGCTGATGGCGGCGCTGATCGCGGGCCTGAACAAGCGCGGTCTGCTCGGCGCCAAGCGACTGGCCGGTTTGACTGACGATGACCTGCGGAACGTGGTGGACTACGCGGTGAAAGCAGCCGCGATCACCTGCACCCGGCACGGCGCCGACCCGCCGACCGCGGCCGACCACCTGGCGAAGTGGGGTTCATGACGGTGTCCGTGGAGACCTGGACCTCCCAACTGGAGTCCAAAGGGCGGGTGGTGTTCCTGCCCCGGCGTGGACGGCTCGCGATCCGGCTGCTCGGATTCGTCGTACTGCTGGCCCTGTCCATGTGGACGAACCTCGATCACATCCGCGCGGGCGACATGTCCGGCGCGCTGGGCGTCTTCCGGCTGACGGCGCTGGCGGCCTTCGTCTACGGCACCGCGTGGACGTTGTGGCAGCTGATCGCGAACCGGCCGGTCGTCACGATCGACGCCGACGGCATCACCCGTGGCCGCAGCCTGCAGTGGTCCGGGATCAACCGGATCGACGACCCGGCCGGCGTACCCGGGTTCCGCACCGTCCTGGTCCGTCCGGCCGACCGCCGGGCCCGCCCGATCACCATCCCGCAGGACAACGTCGAGGATCTCGACGCACTGACGCCCTGGCTCCGGTCCTTGATGGACGAGCACCAGGGCTAGATCAGACTGCTCCGGACCGCGCTGAGGTGTTCGCGGGAACGGGTCGCGGCGAGGTCAGGATCGCGAGCACGGATCGCGTCGGCGATCGCCTCGTGGGCGGCCTGGTCGTGGCGGTGCCGGTGCTGCTCGTCGAGCTTGAGCATGTCGATCATCGCCCGCCGGATCCGCGGCACGAACGTGTCGAACAGCTCGGTCAGTACGGCGTTGTGCGCAGCCGTCACGATCGCCCGGTGGAAGGCCAGGTCGGCCTCGACATACCAGTCGTCCGGTGACTTCTCCGACGCCCGCTTCCGGTCGGACAGGGTGTAGCGGAAGTTCTTCAGATCAGCCGGCGTACGACGGGATGCGGCGAGGCGAGCCGCCTCGGTCTCGATCGCGAGCCGGCCCTCCAGTACGTCGGTGATGTCCGCCCGGCGGAGCACCTTGTCCCAGTCCTCCGCGGCCTGGTGCGCGATCACGAACACGCCCGCGCCCTGGCGACTCTCGAGCACCCGACGGCCGGCCAGCTCACGGACCGCCTCGCGGATCGTCGACCGGCCGACACCGAGCTCCGCGGCCAGCGTCGTCTCGCCGGGAAGCTTGCCGCCGAGGGCCCATTCGCCGCTGCCGATCCGCCGAAGGAGCTCTTCGGCAGCCTGCTCGGCGAGGGGGTGACGGCGAATCATGCGAGCCAGTCTAGAGGGATCGAAGTTGTCAGCTTGTCTGAGGAGTTGTAGCGTAGCTCGCATGTCCGCAGCACTTCTCCTTCTTGGCCGCCACGGCGGGAGCTGATCCGATCGGCGCTCCCCCCGTGGAGTGCCGTCGTCCGCCGGTCCCCCTTGGAACGACCGAAGGATCAGTCATGGACTGGAATCGTCAACAGCGCTCTCCCATGCCCAGCCACCGGTACGGCGACATCTTCACCAAGGTGCCGGTCGCCCCGGTCGACCGCGAGTGGCCGGACCGCCGGATCACCACCGCGCCGCTGTGGGTCCCCGTCGATCTCCGCGACGGCAACCAGGCACTGGCCGAGCCGATGGATCCCGAACGCAAGCGCGCGTTCTTCGAGCTGATGGTTGCCATCGGCTACAAAGAGATCGAGGTCGGGTACCCGTCCGCCTCACAGACCGACTTCGACTTCGTCCGGTTGCTGGCGACCTCGGACCTGGTGCCTGACGACGTCACGATCGTCGTGTTCACACCGGCGCGGCGCGACCTGATCGAGCGGACGGTCGAGTCCGTCGCGGGGATGCGCGGTCAGGTCGTGATCCACATGTACGCCGCCACGGCTCCGGTGTGGCGGGACGTCGTACTGCGTCGTACCCGGGACGAACTCGCGTCGATGATCTATGCCGGCGCGGAGGACATTCTCGAGCTGGCCGGGGACTCGGTGCGGTTCCAGTTCTCGCCCGAGGTGTTCAACCTGACCGAGCCGGACTTCGTGCTGGAGCTGGCCGACCAGCTCACCAAGCGGTGGGACGCGACGCCCGAACGGCCGGTGATCCTCAACCTGCCGGCCACGATCGAGGCCGCGACGCCGAACGTGTACGCCGACCAGATCGAGTACATGCACAAGAACTTGCCGCGGCGCGACGGCGTGATCCTGTCGGTCCACCCGCACAACGACCGCGGGACCGGGATCGCCTGCGCGGAGCTCGCCGTACTCGCGGGTGCGCAGCGGGTCGAGGGATGCATCTTCGGCAACGGTGAGCGCACCGGGAACGTGGACATCGCCACGCTCGCGCTGAACCTGCATGCGCAGGGCGTGGACCCGATGATCGACTTCTCCCAGATCGACCGGATCCGGGAGGTGGTCGAGCACTGCACCAGGATGCCGATCCATCCACGGCATCCGTACGTCGGAGAGCTCGTCTACACGGCGTTCTCCGGGACGCATCAGGACGCGATCCGGAAGGGGTTCGCCGTACAGGGCTCCGGGGCCTGGGAGGTGCCGTACCTGCCCATCGATCCGGCCGATGTGGGGCGCGGGTACGAGGCGGTGGTCCGGGTCAACAGCCAGTCGGGTAAGGGTGGGATCGCGCACGTACTGGAGTCTGTGTACGGCGTCACCCTGTCGCCGGACCAGGAACGGACGTTCGCCCAGCACGTACAGCGGCACACGGACGGGACCGGGCGGGAAGCGAGCGCGGAGGAGCTGAAGACGTTGTACGAGGAGGTTTACGGGTGCTCGAACTGAAGGACGTCGACTTCGTCCGGGACGGCAAACTGCTGCTCGGCGGGGTGTCGTTGACGGTCGGCGAGGGCGAGCGGTGGGCGCTCCTCGGGCCCAACGGGGCGGGGAAGAGCACGCTGCTCAACCTGTGTGGCGCGATCACCCATCCGACTCGCGGCACCGTCGAGATTCTCGGCCGGCGGCTCGGTACGGTCGACATCCGCACGCTGCGGGAGTCGATCGGTCACGTCAATCCGCGGCACCCGCTGCGCTCGCCGCTGAGCATCGTGGACATCGTCCTCACCGGGCTGACTGGGACGATCGAGCTCATGCCGCGCTGGGAGGCGACGCTCGCGCAGCGATCCCGCGCGCTCGAGCTGATCGACCTGCTAGGGATCAGTGCCCTCGCCGCTTCGCCCTGGACCACGCTGTCCCAGGGCGAACGCGGCCGGGCCCTGATCGCCCGGGCGCTGATCTCCGACCCGCAACTCCTGCTCCTGGACGAGCCGTCCACCGGTCTCGACGTGGCAGCCCGCGAACAACTGCTCGAAACCCTCGACCAGATCCACGTCTCGCATCCCCACCTGGCCTGGCTCCTCGTCACCCATCACCTCGAGGAACTCCCCACCTGTACCACCCACGCAGCCCTCCTCCGCGAGGGCCGCGTCCTAGCAGCAGGCCCCGCCGACGAAGTCCTCACCACAGACCTCATCTCGCAGACCTTCAACCACCCCATCCAAATAACCCACACCGCCGGCCGCTGGACCGCCTCCGCCAGGGTCAGGTGAGGCCGAGGCGTTTGGAGAGGCGGGGGCCTCGTTTGATTTTGATTTCGCCGAGGATGGCGGTGCCGCGGATGTGGAAGGTTTTGGGGCGGGCGGCGGGCGAGTTGGGGTCGGGGACGGCGCCCAGGCCGGCTTCCTGTTCGGAGACGGACCCGAGGATCGGGTTGCTGTCGAGCAGGACGATCGCGTTCTGCGGGACGCGGATCTTTACGTCGGCCAGGATGCTCTTCACGTCGACGTGGATGTCGTCGAACGGGATCTGGGCCTCGGTGTAGTCGAGGGTGACGTCGCCGAGGACCGCGTTGATCTCCTGGCGCTGCGGCACCGTCCAGTTGCCCATGCGCTTGCTCTCCGACATGAACACGTTGACGACCGGGCCGGTCTCGACCAGTGCGCCGCTGTACTGCGGGGTCGTCGCCGGGACGCCGGGTGCGTTCAGACCGTTCGGCAGGTCGGTGGTGAGCTCGATGAGTTCGCCGTACGTCTTGGAGGAGTAGAGCTTCTCCAGCCGCTCCTCGAGCTCGGCGTACGACAGCCGGCCCTCGCCCGCGGCCTCGCGCAGTACGTCGCCGACCTCCTCGCGCTCGAGGTCGGACACCCGGCGCCGCAACGCCAGCTCGTCACCCGACAGCGGTGCGCGGGCGACATCCTGCGGTCGATTCTCCTGGGGAACCTCATCCTGGGCCACGCCAAAACCATACGCGCGCCCCGGCCCGCCCGCAGACCGTTAACTCCCCCATTCACCCCTGATCCGATCCCTGATCCCGGCGGATAGGCTTGGGGGGCTCAGACCACTTCCCCTGGAGGTACGACGGTGTCGGCCGACTTCAACTACTCCGATCTGCTCCCGTTGGGTACTGACGAGACGGAGTACCGGCTGCTGACGACTGAGGGTGTCAGCACCTTCACGGCAGGAGATCGGACCTTTCTGCAGGTCGAGCCCGACGTGTTGCGGGCGCTGACCGCGGAGGCGATGCACGACATCTCGCACTACCTGCGGACCGCGCACCTCGCCCAGCTGCGCCGCATCATCGACGACCCGGAGGCGTCCGGGAACGACCGCTTCGTCGCGCTCGACCTGCTGAAGAACGCGAACATCTC
Source organism: Kribbella sp. NPDC051952 (assembly GCF_040680855.1). NCBI lineage: Bacteria > Bacillati > Actinomycetota > Actinomycetes > Propionibacteriales > Kribbellaceae > Kribbella > Kribbella sp. NPDC051952. Next base: position 31,092 of record NZ_JBFAXQ010000024.1, on the reverse strand, counting down.
GGCCGGCGGCGTACTCCCGATGTGCCAGGACACCGGCACCGCGATCGTGATGGGCAAGAAGTCCGAGGGCGTGCTCACCGGCGCGGTCGACGAGGAGTGGATCAGCCGCGGCGTGTACGACGCCTACACCAAGCTGAACCTGCGGTATTCGCAGATGGCCCCGCTGACCATGTGGGACGAGAAGAACACCGGCTCCAACCTGCCGGCGCAGGTGGAGCTGTACTCGACCCCGGCGGGTGGCGGCGATCCGGCGTACAAGTTCCTCTTCATGGCCAAGGGTGGCGGCTCGGCGAACAAGTCGTTCCTGTTCCAGGAGACCAAGGCGGTGCTCAACCCGGCCGGGATGATGAAGTTCCTGGACGAGAAGATCCGCTCACTCGGGACCGCGGCCTGCCCGCCGTACCACCTGGCGGTCGTGGTCGGCGGCACGTCGGCGGAGTTCGCGCTGAAGACCGCGAAGTACGCGTCCGCGCACTACCTCGACACGATGCCGACGGCGGGATCGCCGCTGGGGCACGGGTTCCGGGATCTGGAGCTGGAGGAAGAGGTCTTCAAGCTCACGCAGGACTTCGGCATCGGCGCGCAGTTCGGCGGGAAGTACTTCTGCCACGACGTCCGCGTGATCCGGCTGCCGCGGCACGGTGCGTCCTGCCCGGTCGCGATCGCGGTGTCGTGCTCGGCGGACCGGCAGGCGCTGGCGAAGATCACGCCGGAGGGTGTGTTCCTGGAGCAGCTCGAGCGGGATCCGGCGCGGTTCCTGCCGGACACCACCGACGAGCATCTCGCCGATGACAGTGACGTCGTACGGATCGATCTGAACCGGCCGATGAGTGAGATCCGGGCCGAGCTGTCCAAGCTGCCGGTGAAGACGCGGCTGTCGTTGAGTGGGCCGCTGGTGGTGGCGCGGGACATCGCGCACGCGAAGATCAAGGAGCGGCTGGACGCGGGCGAGCCGATGCCTGACTACTTGCGCGATCACGCCGTGTACTACGCGGGGCCGGCGAAGACGCCTGAGGGGTATGCGTCGGGGTCGTTCGGGCCGACGACGGCGGGACGGATGGACGCGTACGTCGATCAGTTCCAGGCGGCGGGTGGTTCGTTCGTGATGCTTGCCAAGGGCAACCGGTCGGCGAAGGTGACGGCGGCGTGCAAGGAGCACGGCGGGTTCTACCTGGGCTCGATCGGCGGGCCGGCCGCTCGGTTGGCGCAGGACTGCATCAAGTCGGTCGACGTGCTCGAGTATCCGGAGCTCGGTATGGAGGCCGTCTGGAAGATCCAGGTCGAAGACTTCCCCGCCTTCATCGTCGTAGATGACAAAGGCAACGACTTCTTCACCGACACCAGAAAGCCAGTCCCCCTAACAGTCCGCCCCAGAAGCTAAAAGAAGATCAACCGGTGGTTCCAGGGTGGGTCAGCTTGCTTTGGTGGTTACTGGCTCTGGGAGTTTGACCAAGAGGGTCCGGGCGGCGCGGACCAGGTCTGCTTCGTTGTGGCCGAAGGCCTGGAGGTAACTACCGAGGGCGGATCTCAGGAGTTGCAGCTCCTCGGCTTCGAGCTCAAGTGTGTACATAGTTTTCACGGTACGACCGAACCGCTCGGAAAGACCCGCCCGTGATCCACCCGTTGTACGCCCGCTACCCGCCAGGCCACCCAACCATCCCCAGCACCTCCACAGCAGTGGCTTCGGGCTCCCGATCGTTGCTCACGGTGAAGTCCTGCACAGCCTCATGCTTCACCGCCAACGCGGCCTGCAGATCCCACTCCGGCCCACGCGTGTCCCGGGTCCTCTCCGCAATCACCTCCGGCGCAGTCTCCAACCGGACCACCCGTACGTCGCACCCCTCCAACGCCCACGTGTACGCCGCCCGCTCATCAGCCGTATCCACCGGCCCACTCACCACCATGAACCGCGCACCCACATCCCGGTACGTCGCCCACACCGCAGCGAGGTTGTGGACCCGCAACTGATCGTGGAACCCCAGTCCGGGCAGCGCAGCCCGGTCATGCAGCGCCGGCCCCGCCCGCTTCGGCCCGAACTGCGCCACCGCATCCAGGTCGAGCACCCCCGTTGGATGCTGCTCAGCGGTGAGGAGACCGGCGACGGCCTGCGCGATAGTGGTCTTGCCGGCACCTCCGACCCCGCTCAGCAACAGCGCCTGTGCAGCGGTCAACTGTGGAGTTCCTCGGCGATGAGTATCGGCTGGTGGGAGGTTGGCGCCACCGGGATGTGCCAGTGCGGTGGCGGCGTCCAGTCCTTCCAGCCATCGGCGAACGGCGACGTCCAGGCCTCGATGTCGCGAATGGCCGCGTGGGCATCAGCGATGATTGCCTTCGCCTCTGCAGCCGTGAAACGCCCGGCGGTGACAGCACCTTCCAGCTCGTCCTCGTCCTTCCACTCGATCGTGCGGTCCGGCTGGATCCACAGGTCGAGCACGTGATCGACCGTGCTGGTCCGGCGAGCCTCGGTGTCCCGGACATGCGGCGTCTCGAGGTTCACATACCAGCCTCGGAACGACCCGTCGTCGTCCCAGAAGTGCCACACCGACCACGGCTTCTCCGGCGGCAGCACCTTGAGAATCCCCGTGCCGCGCCAGACATCCAGCTTCAGCACCCGCTCCTCGGTGAACATCCCGATCGGACCGGCGTGCCGCGTCTCCCGACCGTCCGCGAGCACCGGCTTGATCAGCGGCGTACCGGGAGCGAGCCAGGCAACCAGCCCGTCCTCGTCGTCCCGCACGACCGTCATCGGCCGGACGTTCGGCTTGTCCGCGTGCCGCCCGGTCCCCTCGTAGATCCACTCGATCGTGGTCCCCGGCTCCCAGAATCCGTCTCCCGGGGCGGCTCCGTTGCCCGACGTCACGACTCTGCCGCCCGCGTCATCGACAGTACGTCGAGAGCCGCATCCAGCTGCTCCTCGGTCAGGTCACCCTTCTCGACGTGACCGTTCTCGATCACGACCTCGCGGATCGTTTTGCCTTGTTTCAAAGCACTCTTGGCGACCGCAGCCGCGTTCTCGTACCCGATGTAGCTGTTCAGCGGGGTCACGATCGACGGCGACGACTCGGCCAGCGCGCGAGCGTGCTCGACGTTCGCGGTGATGCCGTCGACGCAGCGGTCGGCCAGCAGCCGGGAACTGTTGGCGAGCAGCGTGATCGACTCGAGCAGGTTGCGCGCGATCACCGGAAGCATCACGTTCAGCTCGAAGTTGCCGCCGGCACCGGCCACCGTGATCGCGGTGTCGTTGCCGATCACCTGGGCGGCGACCATCAGCGTCGCCTCGCAGATCACCGGGTTCACCTTGCCGGGCATGATGCTCGACCCCGGCTGCAGATCCGGCAGCGCGATCTCGCCCAGCCCGGCCCGCGGTCCGGAACCCATCCAGCGCAGGTCGTTGCAGATCTTCGTCAGGCTGACCGCGATCGTCTTCAACTGCCCGGACAGCTCGACCAGCCCGTCCCGCGCCCCCTGCGCCTCGAAGTGATCCTCGGCCTCACTGAGCTCGAGCCCGGTCCGCCGATTCAGCTCAGCGATCACCGCCGCCGCGAACCCTGGTGGCGTGTTGATCCCGGTGCCGACCGCCGTCCCGCCGAGCGGCAACTCGGACACCCGCGGCAGCGTCGCGCGGACCCGATCCGCACCCCGCCGGATCTGCTGCGCATACCCGTTGAACTCCTGCCCCAGCGTCACCGGTGTCGCATCCATCAAGTGCGTCCGCCCGGACTTCACGACCTCGGCGAACTCAGATCCCTTACGTGACAGGGATTCCGCCAGGTGCTCGAGCGCCGGCAACAGGTCCTGTACGACGCCCGCCGTCGCCGCGACGTGGATCGCCGACGGGAAGGTGTCGTTGCTGGACTGCGACGCGTTGACGTGGTCGTTCGGGTGCACGTCGGCGCCAAGGGACCGGGTCGCCAGCGTGGCGAGCACCTCGTTGGCATTCATGTTCGTCGACGTCCCCGAGCCGGTCTGGAACACGTCGATCGGGAACTCCGCGTCGAACTCCCCCGCCGTCACCTGGTCAGCCGCCGCCACGATCGCGGCGGACCGCTCCCCGTCCAGCACACCCAGCTCCGCGTTCACGACCGCGGCCGAAGCCTTGATCTGCGCCAGCGCGTGCACGAGCGCCGGCGCCAGCGGCCGCCCGGAGATCGGAAAGTTCTCCACCGCACGCTGAGTCTGCGCCCGCCACAACGCGTCCCGAGGCACCTTGACCTCGCCCATCGTGTCGTGCTCGATCCTGAATTCCACGTCATCACCCATACCTGCAGAGTACGTCGCTCTGTGCTGCCGTCAGGACCCGATCTTCAGTCTGTGGATAACGAGCCCTGGTAGACGTAGTACAGCTCGTCGCGTCCCTGCAGGCGGACCGGCACCGGCATCACCGCGGCCACCTCGAAGACCTCGGCGACCGCGTCCTCCAAGGCGGAGGAGGCTGACGACGACCAAACCGTGAGTACGCCGTCCGGCCGCAGCTTGGACCGGCATACCTCGAGGAACGATGGCGCGTAGATGGCCGAGTTCTCGTTGTAGACAAGGAAGTCCGGGCCGTTGTCGACGTCCAGCAGGATGGCGTCCAAGGAGGCATCCGGTGACGCGGCAACTACCACCTGGACGTCGCCCACCTCGACCGAGACGCGGGGATCGTCGAGGACCGACGGGACCAGACCCGATCGCATCCAGGCGACCAGATCGGGCTCGATCTCGGCGACCGTGATCGACCCCACACGGTCGTCGGCGAGGAGCGCTCGTACGGTGTAGCCGAGCCCCAGACCACCCACGAGCACCCGGTCAGGACGCCGTACCGAGGCCAGCGCGGCCGACGCCAACAGCTCCTCGCTCGAGGTCTCCCGGTCGTCCATCACGAACACGCCGTTCACCCGCAACTCGAGTGCACCGTCGTCACGCCGCCGCAGGACAACCTCACCGCGTTCACTGACAGTGCGGGCCAGCTCGGGCAGCGTCAGTACCAGCCCTTGGCCTGTGAGTGGCCCCAGGCGGAGCAGGGGGAGCCGTAGGTGTTGTCGATGTAGTCGAGGCCCCACTTGATCTGGGTGACCGGGTTGGTGCGCCAGTCCTTGCCGTACCGCGCCATCCGGTTGCCGGGGAGGGCCTGCGGGATGCCGTACGCCGTGGAGCTCGGGTTGTCGGCGTCCACCCGCCAGCGCGACTCCTTGTTCCACAGCTTCTCGAGGCAGCTGAACTGCCCCTCGCCCCAGCCGTGGTCGGGCAGGAGGTTCAGCGCGACCTCCTTCGGGGTGCCCTCGAGCTTCTTGCGCTCGGCGTCGCGGCTGGCGCGCTCCTCGCGGGAGTTCGCCTCGGTCTTCTGCAGCGCCTTGTACCGCTTGAGCATGGCGTTCTTGGCCGCGGACTTCAGGTCGGACTGGTCCTGCAGGGCCTTCTGCTCGGCCACCTGGGCCTCGATCTGGTTCCGCAGCCGGGTGACCTCCTGGGCCTGTTCCTCGGCGGTCTGCGGCTTGGCCGACGGCGTTGAGGGCACGTGGGCCTTCTCGCTGTTCAGCACGGCCATCTCGGCCCGCCCGGAAACCTGTTCCGAGGCACTGCTGCTCCCTGGGGAGCTGAAGAGGTCGATACCCGCGACCACGGAGACGACGGCGATACCAGTCACCGAGAGAGCCGCGACGGAGCGCTTCGCTTTCATCTGTCCTTCCGAGAAAACCCGACCCCCGTCGGCTGCAACGAGAACATACTCTGGCGTAAACCGAGCGTGATCACAAGCAGGTCACAGCCGAACGGTGCGGCCGCCAGCGTGGCGACCGCACCGTCCAACGAAGTCTTACCCCTGCTTTACACGGGAGCTATGACCCAAGCGGGCCAACGCTCCTTACCAATACCTTCCCCGCCCCACCGCCCCGGTCACAACTGCAGATCGTCCAGCATCTCGGTGACCAGGGCCGCGATCGGCGAACGCTCCGACCGGGTCAGCGTCACGTGAGCGAACAACGGATGACCCTTCAACTGCTCGACCACCGCGACCACGCCGTCGTGCCGGCCGACGCGGAGGTTGTCCCGCTGGGCCACGTCGTGGGTGAGCACGACCCGCGAGTTCGCGCCGACGCGGGACAGCACCGTGAGCAGTACGTTCCGCTCCAGCGACTGCGCCTCGTCCACGATCACGAACGCGTCGTGCAGCGACCGGCCGCGGATGTGGGTCAGCGGCAGTACCTCGAGCATGCCGCGGTCCATCACCTCGTCGATCACGTCACCACCGGCCAGCGCACCCAGCGTGTCGAACACCGCCTGCGCCCACGGCTGCATCTTCTCCGACTCGGTGCCCGGCAGGTACCCGAGCTCCTGGCCACCGACCGCGAACAGCGGCCGGAACACGACCACCTTCTTGTGCTGGCGGCGCTCCATCACCGCCTCGAGACCGGCGCACAGCGCCAGCGCCGACTTACCCGTGCCGGCCCGGCCGCCGAGCGAGATGATCCCGACGTCGGGATCCAGCAGCAGATCGAGCGCGACCCGCTGCTCGGCGGACCGGCCACGCAGCCCGAACGCCTCCCGGTCGCCCCGGACCAGCCGGATCCGCTTGTCCGGCATCACCCGGCCGAGCGCACTGCCCCGGTCGGACAGCAGCACCAGCCCGGTGTGGGTCGGGAACTCACCGGCCTCCGGCAGCTCCAGTACGCCGTTCTCGTACAGGTCGTCGACCGCCTGCGTCTCGACCTCGAGCTCGGCCATCCCGGTCCAGCCGGACTCCAGCGTCAACTCGGCCCGGTACTCCTCGGCCATCAACCCGCAGGCCGAGGCCTTGACCCGCATCGGCAGGTCCTTCGAGACGAGCGTGACGTCGCGGCCCTCGGCCTTGAAGTTGCAGGCCACGGCCAGGATCCGGCTGTCGTTGTCGCCGAGCCGGAAACCGGCCGGCAGCGTCTCAGGATCGGTATGGTTCAACTCGACCCTGAGGGTTCCACCCTTCTCCCCCACTGGTAGGGGCGCGTCAAGACGTCCGTGCAGGATCCGGAGCTCGTCGAGCAGTCGCAGCGCGGTGCGGGCGAAGTAGCCGAGTTCCGGGTGATGCCGTTTGGCCTCCAATTCGGTGACGACGACCACCGGGACGACCACCTCGTGCTCGTCGAACCGCAGCATCGCGTGCGGGTCCGAGAGAAGCACCGAGGTGTCCAGCACGAAAGTACGCTGGGCCGGTGTGGATGAGGTACTTGACGCCTTGGCGTGGGTGGCAGCCATGTCGCACGTCCTCTCGGGCCGCGACGTGCACCACGCCCGGCCCACCAGTGGTTAGGTGATGGACCGGGAGCTGGCCCCAGGGTCTGGTGCAGACCCCGACCGCTGCGCTACCAGAGCGACAGCGGGAACCAGTGAGATCGAGACGTAACGTCTCGGGCACTCCGTTCTGCCCCTCATGGGGCAACCGGCTGGCGAACGATTCTCAAGCTGATCGGGCCTCCCGGACAGCCGGCTTCCCCTCCGACCGTCATAGTCAGGGTAGGAGGGTCCCGCAAACGCCGCAGCCCGACACGCCCGCCCACGGGGTTAACAGGGTGTTACGACTTTCCCACCCGCGCGAGGGAGCCGGTTCCCTCCGCCGGGTGATCCGGTACGGCGACCACCCGGCAACGCTGGGTGCATGAGGAAGAACTGGCCGTTGTGGACCGGTTACGCAACCGCGATCTGGTCATCGGCGTACGGCGTACTCGGCGTCTACTGGGCGCTCGGTGGATCCGCCTACCCGTTCGCGCACGTGGTGGACGACCGGGCCACCGCCTCGGTCCTTGAAGGAGCGCCGGTGCAGGTGGTGGCGCCGGTGATGGCGGTGATCGGGCTGGGTGGCGCCGTACTCGCGATCGTGATGACGCGGAGGCGAGCCCGCGGGTGGGTCCTGCAGACGATCGCGGCGGTCCTGGCCGTCGGACTGGCGCTCGTGATCCCGGACTACACGCTGATCGCGATCGTCGCGCTCTCCCCCGCGATCATCGTGTTCGCGTTCACCGGCGTACCGGGTGATCAGGCCGGGATCGGCGACATCCTGTACTGGCACCGGGTGAACCTGATCATCGTGTTCCTCGGCGGACTGTTGTGGGCGGCAACCGCGATCGCCTACCACCGCCGGAGCCGCAACGCCTGCGTTTCCTGCGGTCGCAGCGATCGGACCGCACCCGCGTGGACGAGCCCCGAGTCGGCGCTGCGCTGGGGCAGGTGGGCCGTCGCCGTCGCGGTGGTGGCGAACCTTCCGTACGAGTTCACCCGGGTGGCCTGGTTCCTCGGCTGGCCATTGGGGATCAGCGATGACTTCCACCAGATGATGGCCGACACGCCAGGCATGCTGGAGCTGGGCCTCGGCATGGCGCTGTTGGGCGTCGGCGGCGGCGTCCTGACGCACGGCCTGGTCCACCGCTGGGGTGAGGTCTACCCGCGCTGGATCTGGTTCAAGGCGGGCCGACGGGTCCCACCGCTCCTCGCGATCATCCCGGCAGCGCTGGTGGCCGTCGTACTCATCCCAGCCGGCCTGATGAACGCCCAATTGCCCCTGGACGGCGACAACTGGGCCATCAACGCTCCAGGCATCCTCTGGACCGTGTGGGGTGCCGCTCTGGGCGCAGCGACATACGCCTACTACCTACGACGTCGTACGCCGTGCACCCGGTGCGGGCGCGGGATCACGTCCCGAAGCGTCGTTCCCGTTGGGCGTAGCTTCGGACTGCGCGGAGGAAGTCGACGTGGCGGAAATCAGGCCACAACGCTTCACAGAAGTAGAACTCGCTCAGCGCGCTCTGCCAGAGCAGGAAGCCACCGAGGCGCTGCTCACCCGACGTCCGGATGACCAGGTCCGGGTCGGGCTGCCCCTTCGTATAGAGGTGCCGGGCGATGTGCTCGACGTCGACGCGCTCGGCGAGCTCCTCGATCGAGATGCCCTGCGCGGCCTCCTCGAGCAGGAGGGAACGGACCGCGTCGGCCAGTTCGCGGCGACCGCCGTACCCGACGGCGACGTTGACGAGCATCCCGTCGACGCCCTGAGTCGCCGCCTCGGCGCCCTTCAGGACCTCGGCGGTGGCTCCGGGCAACAGGTCCAGCGCACCGACCGGGTGGATCCGGTAGCGGCCGATCGTGGTCAGCTCTTCGACGGTCTGCTCGATGATCCGCAGCAGCGGCTCCAGCTCGTCGGACGGCCGGGTCAGATTGTCGGTGGACAGCATCCACACCGTGACGACCTTGACGCCGACGTCGTCGCACCAATCGAGGAACTCGGAGATCTTGTTCGCCCCGGCCTCGTGACCGCGCGACACCGGGTCACCGACCGCCCGGGCCCAGCGCCGGTTCCCGTCGATGATGACGCCGATGTGCCGGGGGATCCGGTCCGGGGCCAGCGATCGCCGCAACCGGCGTTCGTACAGGACATACAGCGCGTTGCGCAGCTTCTGTTTGCCAGGTGTCCGCATGGGCTGGGTCGTCTCCTCCAAGGCTCTCGGAGACGAGGCTAGCCCAGATTGGCCCCAGGTTGAGAGGGCACAGAAGAGGTTGGAACCAAGGTGCCAGGCGATCGAACTTTCGCCGAAGTTCGTGCGTCGGACACGCGGGCGGCGGTGTGCCGACCGGTGATCTCGCCTACATTTCACCCTTACGGACGATAGGAACCTACGGTTGCGTAGGTTACGGTTGCGTAGGTAAGACGCAAGGCCTGAACCGCCCAACACCCCTCGGAAGGACGGCGATGACCGCTACCAGCGCCCAGCCCCAAGAAGCCGGCCACAAGCTGTCCGGCCGCCTTGGTCCGCTCAAGCCCAAGCTTCGCGGCTGGCTGCACGCCGGTACTTTCCCGCTGGCCACGGCAGGCGGCATCGTCCTGATCTGTCTCGCCCCGCACTCCAACGCCCGCTGGGCCGCCGCGGTCTATACCGTCGGCGCGATGCTGCTGTTCGGCATCTCGGCGCTGTACCACCGGTTCTACTGGGGCAAGACCGGCGAGGCGATCCTGCGCCGGCTCGACCACAGCAACATCTTCCTGCTGATCGCCGGCACCTACACCCCCCTCGGGATGGTGCTGCTGCACGGCAAGGACCGCCTGCTGATGCTCGGCCTGGCCTGGGGCGGAGCCTTGGTCGGCATCCTGTTCCGGGTCTTCTGGGTGGGCGCGCCGCGCTGGCTCTACACCCCGATCTACCTGGCCCTCGGCTGGGTCGCGATCTTCTGGATGGGCGACATCTACCACCAGGGCGGCGCCGCGGTGGTCACGCTGATCGCGATCGGCGGCGGGCTGTACTCGATCGGTGCGGTCATCTACGGCACCAAGCGGCCGAACCCGTCCCCGCGCTGGTTCGGTTTCCACGAGATCTTCCACGCCTTCACGGTGGCCGCCTTCATCTGCCACTACATCGCCGTCAGCATCGCGACGTACCGGGCCGGCTAACCGCCCAGTTCGCGCAGGGTTGCGCGGAGTACGTCGTACCGCTCGGGGCCGAGGCGTTCGGCCCAGATCTCCTCGACGCGTTCGATCGCGGCCACACTGAACGCGACCGCCTCCTCGCCACGGGCGGTCCGGCGGACCAGCCGGACCCGGCGATCACCGCTGAGCCGGTCGGACTCGGTGTACCCGAGCTTCTGCAGGTAGTCGACGTGCTGCCCGAGGCCCTGTTTCGTCATCCCGGCGACCTCGGCCAGGTCCGTGATTCGTGCCCCTTCGGGCGGAATCAGCTCGAGCAGCCGGTAGTGCGAGACCCGCAGCCCGGGGAAGTTCTCCTCCGAGGTGTCCAGGATCTCCAGCCGGAGCCGCTTCATCGCTCCACCGAGCAGTCCCGCGATGTGATCGGGCCATGGTCCGGTCACCGGGCTCGAAAGGTCGTTGACGGAAGTCATAAGGCAATTTTACTATCTCAATAGTAAGGCTGCTTTACTTCTTTCCGTGCCAGCCCTGAAGACTGGCTGAAGGTACGGGCGGACGATAGGCGGCAGAACGCACTTTGGGGGGACGACATGACGATCACCGCACTCGAGCCGCTGGGCCGCGACGCCCCGTCCGTAGACGACTTCACCGCCCTGGTCCGGACCATCACCGCAGACCCGGGGGCCACGCCGGGTGACGTCCGGGTGGAACCGGTCGACTACCCGATCGGTACGCCGAGCACCGAGGCCCTCCTGCGGCTCTTCGGTACGGCGACCACCACGAGCGGGGAGGTGGTCGACTGGTCGTGCTTCATCAAGAAGTTCCAGTCCGCGCGGCACTGGATCTACGTCGACATGGTGCCTGAAGGGTTCCGGGAGGCGTTCATCCAGAACCTGCCCTGGGAGCTCGAGATCGCCGTCCACCGGAGCACCATCGCGGACGTGCTCCCCGAGGGCATGCGGCTGCCCAACGCCTACCGGATCGACGTGTACGACGACGACCGCGGCACCCTGTGGATGGAGAACGTCGTCCAGGAGCCGGGTCCGTGGCCGATGGAGCGGTTCGAGCGGGCGGGGTACCTGCTGGGCCGGCTCTCCGCGCGTCGGCAGCCGCATCTGGTCGAGCCACTGCTCCCCCGCGGCAACGTGACCACCCCTGGCGTCGGGCTGCGCTACTACACCGGCGGTCGCGTGCAGATGGCCGCACTGCCGACCATCGCCAACCCCGAGACCTGGAAACACCCCTTGCTGGCGGCCGCGGTCTGCAACCTGGGCGACCACGGATTGCGCGACGATCTGCTCGACCTCGGTGAGCGGTTGCCCGCCGTACTCGATGCTCTCGACGCGCTGCCGCAGTGCTATCAGCACGGGGATGCGAGCCCGCAGAACCTGCTGGTCGCCAAGGACAAGCCGGACGAGTTCGTGGTGATCGACTGGGGCTTCGACTGCCCGCAGGCGATCGGGTTCGACCTGGGTCAGCTGCTCGTCGGGCTGGCGCATGCCGGTGAGCTCGCGCCGGAGGCGCTGCCGATGGTGCACAAGGTCATCTTCAAGGCGTTCCTGAAGGGCCTGGCCGAAGAGGGGATGCAGGTGACCGAGGAGCAGGTGCTGTACGGCTACCTCGGCTCGCTCTGTGCGCGTGCGACGTTCACGGCGCTGCCGTTGGAGGAGATCACCAGGATGGGCGGCGGAGCGACCCTCCAACTGTTCGAGGAGCGCGTCCAGCTCACCCGCACTCTGGTCGATCTCGTGTCACCAGTGGTCTGACGATCACATTTCAGTCGTGTCACAGCTGCAACGAACACCCCTGCTGCGTGTATCCATGGTGCGTGAGGAACCTGAGCAGATACGCAGTGATCGCCGCAGCCGCCGGTCTCGTACTGAGCGGGTGCGGGAACGAGTCCGACGGCGGCGCGGGTAATCCCCCGCCGTCCCAGGCATCGAGCAGCGCACCCGGAACACCGAGCGGTACGCCGACTGTGACCCAGTCGACCCCGGTCGGCGCGGGTCTGCCGTTGCGGGTCTCCAGAACCGGCGGGTTCGCCGGGTTCGACGACCAGGTGCTGATCGACACCGACGGCGTCGCCACGGTCAGTTCGCGCGGCAAGGACCCGGTCCGGTGCAAACTCGACCCGACCCTGCTGGCGACCATCACCACGGCCGCTCAGCAGGTCGACTGGGCGAGCGTCGTTGCGACCAAGCCCACCGCCAAGCACCCCGACGACATGATCATCGCGGTCTCGGCGAACGGGAAGACGGCCCGGATCGAGGACCCCAAGCTGAAGCCGCTGACGGCTCCGGTGAGCAAACTCCTCACCGAAGCCGCCATCCCACCAGGCAAACTCTGCAAGCCGGTCTAGGCCACGACCCTCAACTCGTGGTCAGCGCCACGTCGTCGATCACGAAGCTGGTCTGCAGGGACGAGTCTTCCTGGCCGAGGAACCGTACGGTGACGGTTTTCCCCTTGTAGGCAAGGACGTTCAGCGTCTTCTGCACGTACGACGTGGTCCGGTCGAGGTTCGAGTACGTCGCCAACGTGGACGTCGTCCCGTTGTCGACAACTTGAACCTTGACCGTGTCGTACACCGTCGACGACGTCGTCTCCGCGGTGTCGATCCGGATCCACAACGACAGCGAGGCCGCCGTCGCCGCGGCCGGGATCGCCACCGACTGACCGATGTTCTCGGTACCACTCCGGCCGTTACCCTGCAGCCACGCCTTGTACGAGCCGGCGTGCGCAGGACGGGACGAACTGTTGGTGATCACGCCGGTGGTTCCGGTCCAGTTCGCCGTACCGGATTCGAAGCCGGGGTTGACGATCAGGTTGGTACCGCCGGGTGGCGGTCCGCCGGTGTAGTCCTTCTGGGCGTAGTTCCAGATCATGTGGCCGATGGCATCGATCTGGCGGTCCAGTGAGGTCAGGTCCAGGTTGCTGATGGTGTCGCAAGACCGGTGGTAACAACGGTCGAACGCCTGGTTCGCCGTACCGCCCCACTTGGTTGCCTGGGCCGAGGTCTTGATCTCTTCCGCACCCGAGAACGTGCCGGCCGTCGGGATACCGAGCGAACGGAACGCCGCGTGGTCGGAACGACCTTGTACGTCGATGAACTCGGTCTGGATGCTCTTACTGGTGAAGTAGGAGACCAGGTCGTCCCGAGCACCGTTGCCGGCCGGATTGTCGTCGTACACGAAGTAGCCCGGGTTCGGCGACGCGATCATGTCGAAGTTCAGGTAGAGCTCGACCTTGTCGCGTTCGGCGGCGGGCAGGTTGTTGACGTAGTACTTCGAGCCGAGCAGACCGAGCTCCTCGGCACCCCAGAAACCGAACCTCAAGCGGTTCCTGGGGGTTTGGCCGCTGGCAGCGTAAGCGAGGGCGGTTTCGAGTACGCCGGCGCTACCTGAGCCGTTGTCGTTGATTCCTGGACCGGCGCTGACGCTGTCCAGGTGCGAACCGGTCATCACCACATGGTTCGCGTCGCCGTGCGGCCACTCCGCGATCACGTTGTACGACGTACCCGCCGAGGTGGAGAACGACTGCAGCGTGGTGGTGTAACCCGCCGCGTCGAGCTTGGCCTTCACGTAGTCGGCCGAGGCCCGGTAGCCGGTCCGGCCGGTGTAGCGGTTGCCACCGTTGTTCGTCGCGATCGACTGCAACTGGTCCAGGTGTGCCTTGGTGTTGGTGACCGAGATGTCCGGGGACTCGACCGCGACGGCAGGGTTGCTAGGGGCAAGCAAAGCGCCGGCGACCAGGACGGCGCCGAATCCGGGGACGAGGAACTTCTTCATGGGCGGATCTCCTTCGGGACAAAGGAAATCCGGGGCGCGCGAGCCGAAATGGGCGGAGGGCTCGCACGCCCCGGAAGAGTTACCGCGTGACGATCAGCTCGCGGTCAGCGAGGTGTCGTCGATGACGAAGCTGGTCTGCAGGGAGGAGTCCTCCTGGCCGACGAACTTCACCGTGACGGTCTTGCCCTTGTAGGCCGTCAGGTTGAGCGTCTTCTGCACGTACGCCGTCGTCTTGTTCACGTTCGAGTACGTCGCGAGCGTGGACGTGGTCGAACCGTCGACGACCTGGACCTTGGCCGTGTCGTACACCGTCGAGCCGGACTCCGCGGTGTCGATCCGGATCCAGAAGGACAGCGAGGCGGCGGTCGCCGAGGCCGGGATCGCGACCGACTGGCCGACGTTCTCGGTGGTGGCGCGACCGTTGCCCTGCAGCCACAGCTTCCAGCTACCCGTACGGGCCGGGCGGCCGGTGTCGTTGTTGATCGGGCCGGCGGTGCCGGTCCAGTTCGCCGTACCGGACTCGAAGCCCGGGTTCTGGAGCAGGTTGTCGCCGGTCGGCGGCGTCGTGCCACCACCGCAGGCGGCCGCACCGGCCGGGACGGAGATTCCGCTGAACGCGGCCTCGATACCCTTGCACTGGGCGGAATCCGCGCCGTACAGCTCGATGGCGGAGTTGATCGCACCTTCACGGGCGTCCTTGTAGGTGCTGCCCGAGCTCAGCTTGGTGCTCAGCGTGCGGTACCAGACCTTGGCTGCCACGTCGCGGCCGATACCGGTGATGGTGGCGCCGTTGCAGGCAGTACTGCTGTGCGTCACACCGCCGATGACCTTGCTGCCGGTGCCCTCGGAGGCCAGGTAGAACCAGTGGTTCAGCGGGCCGGACGAGTAGTGCGGGTCGAGCCCACCGGTGCTCGTGGTCCAGCAGTCCTTGCTGGCACCGTCCTTCGACGGCTTGTCCATGTAGCGCAGCGGCGTGCCGTTGCCGTTGATGTTGATCTTCTCGCCGATCAGGTAGTCACCCGGGTCGCTCGAGTTGTTCGCGGAGAACTCGACCATGGTGCCGAAGATGTCGGAGGTGGCCTCGTTCAGGCCGCCCGCGTCACCGGAGTAGTTCAGGTTGGCGGTCGCCTCGGTGACACCGTGGCTCATCTCGTGACCGGCGACGTCGATCGCGGTCAGCGGGTGGGTGTTGCCCGAGCCGTCGCCGTACGTCATCTGGGTGCCGTCCCAGAACGCGTTCACGTACGAGTTGCCGTAGTGGGTCCGGGACCGTGCGCCCTGGCCGTTGTTGAAGATGCCGTTGCGGCCGTGGACGTTCTTGTAGTAGTCCCAGGTCAGCTGCGCGCCGTAGTGCGCGTCGACTCCGGCGGTCTGCCGGTTCGACGCGGCACCGGTGCCCCAGGTGTCGTCGGGGTCGGTGAAGGTGGTGCCGTTACCGGAGGTCGCACCGTTGAGGTCGGTGGTGTAGTTCCCACCGCGGCTCGGGTCGGTCATGGAGAAGCTGCCCGACGTACCGATGCTGACGGTGCCGGAGTACATGGAGTTTCCGGTACCGGTCTTGATCTCGTCGTCCTGGTCCAGCAGGGCACCGGACTTCGCGTCGATGAACGAGTGCAGCACCGACGGGGTCTGGTCCGGCTTGACGCCGGTGGTGACGACCTCGTAGGCGAGCACGGGCTTGCTCGGCGTCACGAAGACGACCAGCGCGCCCTTGTTCGTGGTGGCCTTGAACTTCGCGGACTGGGCAGCCTTGGTGAGCGCGGCCGACTGGGACAGAGTCGGCTTGGTCGCGACCGCCACGGCCTTCGCGCCACGGTTGTAGGTCACCTGGCCGACCGTCTCGCCCTTGCGCTTGACGATCAGGTCACCACCGACGACCTTCAGGCCGTTGTAGGTGCGGTCGTAGCGGACGTATTCGGTGCCGTCGGCATCCTTCACCACGTCGCGGACCTTGAGCTGCTCGCCACCGGCGAGTCCGAGAGCTGCGGCCGTCTGCGCGGTCAGCGCCTGTTCGGCCTGAACGGCGGCCGGCTGGTCGAAGCCGGATGCCGGGAGCGGCGCGGATCGGTTCGCCGCTCCAGCGGGCGCCATCGCAAGACCCGCTGCTGCGACGATGGCCACCGCCCCTGCTGATGTCAGTCGTCTCAAGACAACATCTCCTCACGGTGCGGCCGCTGTTTGGGCGCAGCGGCCGAATTCAATTGGGGACGCCAGATGTAATTGACGCATCAGTGCCACTGCCTCATTTGTGACACTGCGTGTCAGGGCGTGCGATTTCTGTTACATCCGACTGAGGGAGGACTCTGGTCCCCAGGGCGCCGCGAGTCAAGGGATTCGGGCGAAACGACAGGGAAAACCCGCACTGACGCAGGTTGTCAGTTCGCGGGACGGAACTCCCGGCGAAGGTCTTCCGGCACCGTGATCGGCAGCTTGCAGGTGAATTTCTGACAGACATAAGCAGCCGGCTGATCCTTGACGAGCTGCCGCCCGTCCATCAGCGGTACGGCGAGGTCCGGGTCGCCGGCGAGGATCGCCGTACCCCACGGTGCGTTGCTCAGCGCGGTGCGGAGCAGCTCCGGGGAATCACCGACGATCGCGATCTCGAGGGGGCCGGCGGCAATCGTTTCGGCGACCGCGAGAGCGCGACCGGCGAACCGTGGCGCGCGGGCCGCGATGGCCGCCGAGGCCTGTAGCGCCAGCTCGGCAGCAGCTTCGTAGCGGACCGATCCGGTCAGGCTCGCCAGAGTCGTGAAGGCCTCGGCGGCAAGGCTCACGCCCGACGGGGTCGCGTTGTCGGTCGCATCCTGCGGACGCCAGACCAGTTCCTCGGCATCGGCAGCCGTGTCGAAATAGGAGACCTCGGCAACAAATTGCTCCAGAACCCTTTCGAGCAACGCTTTGGCCGTCTCGAACCACTCGATCTTGCCGGTGGCCCCCAACAACACCAGGCAGCCTTGGGCGTACGCCGCATAGTCCTCGAGGACACCGTGGGCAGTACCACGGACGCCGTCGCGTGACGTGCGATGGAGGCGACCCGTCTCGCTGTCCAGGTGCACATCCCGGACCAATCTGGCCGCGGCTTCGGCGGCTTCGACGTACTCGGGACGCTCGAGAACGATGCCGGCCCGGGTCAGGGCGGTGATGGCGAGACCGTTCCAGGCGGCGACCACCTTGTCGTCGCGGCCGGGGTACGTGCGCTCGCGGCGGGCTTGCAGCAGCCGCGCGCGGAGCCGTTGCCAGCGCTCGGGGTCGTCTGGATCCGTGCGGAGCTGGAGAACCGAGGCGCCGTGCTCGAAGGTGCCGGTCACGTCGCAGAGGTCGATGACCCAGTCGGCGTCGTCACCGAGCTCGGCGCGCAGTTCGTCGGGGGTCCAGACGTAATACTTGCCCTCCTCCCCCTCGGTGTCGGCGTCGAGCGCGGAGGCGAAACCGCCTTCGGCCGTACGCAGCTCCGCCAGCAGGAAATCGGCGGTCTCCTCGGCGATCCGCTTGCCGAGCGGGTCCTCGCTCGCGGCCCACCAGTGCGTGTAGACGTCGAGCAGGAGAGCGTTGTCGTACAGCATCTTCTCGAAGTGCGGCACCACCCATTGCCCGTCGACCGAGTACCGCGCGAAACCACCGGCGAGCTGGTCGTACATCCCGCCGCGCGCCATCCGCTCACAGGTCTGCGCCACCATGCCGAGCGCATCGTCGGTGCGGTGGCGGAGCAGGAAGTCGAGCACCATCGACGGCGGGAACTTCGGCGCCTGGCCGAAGCCGGCATCGACCGGATCGAAGTCGGTCTTCAGCAGCTCGACGGCTCGCGCGGTGTCGAAGCTGCCTGCGACCGGCTGCTGCTTCGCGCCCAGTTGCTCGACGACGTGCTTGCCGATCTCGTCGAGCTGGTCCCGCTTGGTCTGCCACGCCTCGGTGAGCGACTCCAGCACCTGCCGGAACGACGCCATACCGCCGCGCGGCTGGTTCGGGAAGTAGGTGCCGCAGAAGAACGGCTCCGCGGCCGGCGTCAGGAACGCCGACATCGGCCAGCCACCCTGCCCGATCATCGCGATCGTCGCCGACATGTAGATCGCGTCGACGTCCGGCCGCTCCTCGCGGTCCACCTTGATACTCACGAAGTGCTCGTTCAGGTACGCCGCGGTCTCCGCGTCCTCGAACGACTCGTGCGCCATCACATGACACCAGTGGCAGGCGGAGTACCCCACCGACAGGAACACCGGGACGTCCCGCTCCCGCGCCTCCGCGAACGCGGCGTCCGACCACTCCCGCCAGTGCACAGGATTCTCCGCATGCTGACGGAGATACGGACTGGTGCTCCGGCCGAGTTCGTTCACGGACGCCATGCGCCCACCGTATGCGCTCAGAGCGGAATGACCGGCTCCGGTCCAGACTTGAGACTGATATGGACGTGCATCCCCTCTTCGCGACCCGGTTCAGCCCGCTGCGCTTCGATCCCGGGTGGACGATCACGGAAGACGAGGTCGACCTGCTGCTCGAGGCCGCCCGGTGGGCACCCTCGGCCGGCAACTCGCAGCCGTGGGCCTATTTCACCGCCCGCCGGGGCGAGCCCGAGCACGAGCGGATCGTCCGGCACCTGGCCGCGAGTTCGGGCCGGTGGGCGCCGAGTGCCAGCCTGCTCATCGTCACGATGGCGCACCGCTACATCGAAGACACCGACTGGGCCTACTCCGACTTCGCCGACTACGACCTCGGGCAGTCGGTGGCTCACCTGACGCTGCAGGCCCACGCGATGGGGTTGGCGTGCCGGCAGTTCCGCGCGTTCGATCTCGACAAGCTGACCGCGGACCTGGGCCCGGACGCAGGGTGGCACGTCGTGTCGATGATTGCCGTCGGTAAGGCGGCCGAAGGTCCGCAGCCCCGCGAGCGGCGCAGTCCGGACGACCTGCGCTCCGCGCCGTGGTCAGGCGGTCTGGGAGAGCGCGACTGACAGGCCCAGCGCCAGGGCCATGATGAAGAGTTCGAGGCCCACGACCTGCCAGAACGGGCGGCCGCTGTCGAGGAGGTCGCCGACGGCCCGGCGGCGGTGCAGCCAGGCGAGGATGATCAGGACCAGGAAGGCGGCGATCTTCGCGATCAGGACCGCGCCGTACGCGTCCGAGGTGAGGGCGTCGGGGATCGAACCCCAGCCGCCACCCGCCGCGGCCAGCCGGCCGGCGGCGCTGAGCAGGCCGCTCAGCAGAACGGCGATCGACGAGAGCTGCGCGACCTGGTGATACCGCTTCATCACCATCGGCAGGCCGGTCCGGCTGGCCCGCCCGTAGCGGACGAGCCCCGCGAGGCCGCCGATCCAGGTTGTCGCCGCGATGACGTGCACAACCAGGGCCGCTCCCGCGATGACGACGTACGACTCGTTGCGTGGGTACGCCGTGACCGCCGTCGGGACGAGTGCCGCGATGGCCACCAGTACGCCGAGACCCGCGGCCGAGGACGTCTGTACGCGACGGATGCCGATCGCCAGCGCGAGGACCAGGATGCCGGTGATCAGCAGCGCCTTCACCTCGGGGACACCGAGGGCGTCGTCGAGCCGGAAGCGGAGCAGATCGATCGGGGTGTCGAGCAGGATCGCCGCGGTGACGATCGCACCGGCGAACGCGCAGACCGCCCAGATGATGGCCGAGTTACTGGCGTCCCGGACCGCCCGGCGGCCCTGGATACCGAGCGGGCCGCCTTCGATCCGGAGCAACACGACCGCGGCGAGCAGCGCGCCCGCGCAACCGACCGTCGCCATGGTCGAGATCAGCCGGAAGAACGGCAGCAGCCAGGTCACGAACACCCCTGGCCCGCCGATGCCGCCCAGGTCGTGCGGCTCGCTGTCGGCCGCGAACAGACTGACGACCATCACCACGGTCGCGATGAGGACCGCCGCGACACCACCCGTGATCAGACGCCCGGGCATGCGGTGCCGAGCAGCACGGGTCGCGCTCACAGAGCGTTCTCGCCCTCGGCACCATTCAGCACGCGCTCACTATAGGGTCAGCCGCGGACGCGCTGCCTAGCACGACACCATGTCGTGATCACTGTGTCGCCGAGGTGCCGGGAATTCGACGCCGATCAGTGCTGAGAGTGTGCCTTCGGTTCACGCTCCGTCGGCGTCGACCGATCCGTCTCCGCCGGGGCCGTCGGCTCGGCATCGCCAGCCGGGGCCGCTGAGTTGTCCGTGCTCGCTGGGCCGTCGGACGGTGCTGGGTCGCCCGCACCATCGCTGTCGTCGAAGTCGATCCGCTTCAACTGCTTGCCCATGTTGCGCCACAGCAGCACCGTGGCGGCACCGAGTGCGAGCACGATCAGCAGCGCGACCCATCCGGGGCGCACCGAGTTCGGGTCGATCTCGGCCGTCAGAAGGGAGGTCGTCACTGTCACGCCACCAGTCTCTCACTGTCTTTGGATTCCTTCCCCACCCCACCACCCCGGTCTGGCTACGCCCGCGGTCAGCGGAGCCCCGCGAACAGGTCAGCTTCAGGCAGTTCCGACTCGACCAGACTCCGGGCCAACTCGTAGTCCTCGGTCGGCCACGCTGCCTGGTGAACCTCCAGCGGGACCGTGAACCAGCCGCCGTCCGGGTCGATCTGGGTGGCGTGCGCGAGCAGCGCCTTGTCCCGGACCGAGAAGTACTCTGCGCACTCGACCCGCGTGGTGATCCGGCGCTCGTTCTCCGGGTCCGGCTTCCAGTCCTTGAGGCGATCGGCGTACGGCGACTCCAGGCCGCGCGCGACCATCGCGTCGTGCAGCGCCTTCATCCGCTCGTAGTGGAAGGTGTGGTGGTAGTAGAGCTTGAGCGGCTGCCACGGTTCGCCGAGCTCCGGATAGGCGTCCTTGTCACCGGCCGCCTCGAACGCGGCCACGGTGATCGTGTGGCACATGACGTGGTCCGGGTGCGGGTAGCCGCCGTTCTCGTCGTACGTCGTGACGACCTGCGGACGGAACTCCCGGATCAGCTTCACCAGCGGGGCGGCGGCGTCCTCCACCTTCTGCGCGGCGAAGCAGCCCTCCGGCAGCGGCGGCAGCGGGTCGCCCTCGGGGAAACCCGAGTCGACCCAGCCGAGCCACTCCTGCCGGATCCCGAGGATCTCGCGGGCGGCGTCCATCTCCTTGCGGCGGATCTCGGTGATGTTCGCCAGCACCTCCGGGCGATCCATCTTCGGGTTCAGGATCGACCCGCGCTCCCCGCCGGTACACGTGGCGACCAGGACCTCGACACCTTCGGCCACGTACCGAGCCGTCGAAGCGGCCCCTTTACTCGACTCGTCATCAGGGTGGGCGTGCACATGCAACAACCGGAGATCTCCACTCACAAGACACAATGGTCCTCCAAGCCCGGCCCAAACCCACGACCGACCCCCTGGACATCCCTTGACCGAGTCATCTGTGAACAGCCCGACGGACCTCGACGCCCGCTACGGCCGGGCCGGCCGGTCGCGGCGGCCGCTGATCATCGGGGTGGTCGCGGTGGTGGCCGCAGCCGGGCTGGCGTGGTTGGCCTGGGCGGCGATCATCGGGTCGAATCCGCCGGTGACGTCGCGGCTGCTGGGCTTCGAAGTACCGTCCGCGACGAGTGCGAAGGCGACCGTCCAGGTGGACCGGACGAAGTCCGTCGAGGCGTCCTGCCGGCTGCAGGCGAAGGCCGCCGACTTCTCCATCGTCGGTGAGCTGACACTGACCGTCACCGCCGATTCGCCCCGGCATCAGACGCTTCCGGTGACCCTGACAACGCAACGCTCGGCGACCTCGGTGGTGCTGATCGGATGCACCACCGCGGACTCCCACCACCCGCACTGAGCAGCCTCGGCAACCGGTTGCCCGCTCAACGATCAGGATGTGGGAAAATCCACTGGGCAAACGATTTCCCAGCGTTTGAGAGGTCGAAGAACCCCTGCGTTCCAGGCTGTAACTTGCTACGCTCTTTGGATTGGTCGCCGTCGACGACGGCGGCCAGCAGCTTTTCTGCCCATCCATCGACACAAGGAGCAGCCCGTGACGCAGAAGATCGATGAGGACAGCGTTGTCTGGCTGACGCAGGATGGTTACGACCAGCTGAAGTCGGAGCTCGAGAACCTCAAGGGCCCCGCCCGTGCCGAGATCACCCAGCGCATCAGCGAGGCGCGGGACGAGGGCGACCTCAAGGAGAACGGCGGCTACCACGCCGCGAAGGACGAACAGGGCAAGATCGAGGCGCGGATCCGCCAGTTGGAGGACATGCTGCGGCGGGCCCGGGTCGGCGAGACCCCCAAGAAGGGCGGCAAGGTCGAGCCCGGGATGAAGGTCTCGATCAAGTTCGCCGGTGACGACGACGTCGAGACGTTCCTGCTCGGCTCCCGCGAACTGCTCGCCCTGGACGCGTCGGTCGACATCGACGTGTATTCGCCGCAGTCCCCGCTCGGCTCGGCGATCCTCGGGAAGAAGAAGGGCGAGAAGGCCACCTACGAGGCCCCCAACGGGAAGGACGTGACCGTCGAGATCGTCGGCGCGGAACCCTTCACCGGCTGACCACCCAGCCTTCCGATCGCCCCGGTGGACATCCACCGGGGCGATCGCCGTTAGTGGCCGGTTGTGGTCCGGTACTTGCGGACGGCGAGCGGCGCGAAGACCGCGATGATCGCCGCGCACCAGATCAGGGACAGCCAGACCGGATGCTGCGCGGGGAAGCCGTCCGGGCTGGCGAACGGCGACGGGTTGCCGAACAGGTGCCGGCAGGCCGCGACGATGGCGGAGATCGGGTTCCACTCGGCCACCGGTTGCAGTCCACTGGGCAACTGCGGAGTCGGTACGAACGCGTTCGACAGGAACGTCAGCGGGAACAGCCAGATCAGCCCCGCCGAGGCCGCCACCTCGGGACCACCGACCGACAACCCGATCAGCGCGCCCACCCACAGCATCGCGAACGCGAACAGCAGCAGGATCGCGAACGCCGCCAGCGCCTGACCGATCCCGTTGTGCCAGCGCCACCCGACGATCAGGCCGCAGATCACCATCACCACCATCACGAACGTGTTGAAGACCAGGTCGCCGACCACCCGGCCGGCGATCACCCCAGACCTTGCCATCGGCAACGATCGGAACCGGTCGATCAGCCCTTTCGACATGTCGTCGGCCAGCCCGACACTGGCCGAGGCGACCGCGAACGCCATCGTCTGGGCGAAGATGCCCGACATCAGGAACTCCCGGTAGGCCTTCGCGCCGGGGAAGCCCGGGATCGGGATCGCGTTGCCGAAGACGTAGGCGAACAACAGCACGAACATGATCGGCTGGATCGTCGCGTAGATCAGCATGTCCGGCGTCCGCGGGATCCGCTTCAGACTCCGCCAGGCCAGTACGCCGGCATCCGTCAGCGCCCGGTTGAGCGGATTCACCCGCGTCTCCTGCTCCGAAGCGCTCATTTGACGACCTCCTTCTTCTCCTCGGCCTCGTGCCCGGTGAGGGTGAGGAACACGTCGTCCAGCGTCGGCCGCCGCAGCCCGATGTCGGCGATCCGGATCCCGGCCGCATCCAGCGTCCGGATCACGTCGACCAGTGAACTCGATCCACCCGGCGCCGGCACAGTGATCCGCCGGCTGTGCTGGTCGAGCGTGGTGGCGTCCGGATCGGCGATACCCAGCGCTTCCGTGAGCAACTCGAGCGCCCGGTAGATCTCCTCCGGGTCGTGGACGACGACCTCGATCCGCTCGCCACCCACCTTCGCCTTGAGCTCGTCCGCCGTACCGCGGGCGATCACCGAGCCGTGGTCGACCACGGCGATGCTGTCGGCCAGCTCGTCGGCCTCTTCCAGGTACTGCGTGGTGAGCAGGATCGTCACACCCTCGCTGACCCGGTCCCGGATGATCTTCCACAGGTCGATCCGGGAGCGCGGGTCGAGGCCGGTCGTCGGCTCGTCGAGGAACAGGACCTTCGGATGCGCGATCAGCGAACCGGCCAGGTCGAGCCGGCGGCGCATGCCACCCGAGTAGGTCTTCAGGGTCCGGTCCGCCGCCTCGGTCAGATCGAAGGTGGCGAGTAGTTCGTCGGCCCGTTGGGTGGCCTGCTGGCTGGTCAGCCGGTACAGCCGGCCGAACATCCACAGGTTCTCCCGGCCGGTCAGCAGCTCGTCGACCGCGGCGTACTGCCCGGACAGGCCGACGAGTGAGCGGACCGCATCGGCGTCCTGCACCACGTCGTACCCGAGCACGCGGGCCGAGCCCGCATCCGGTCGCATCAGCGTGGTCAGCACCCGGACCGCCGTGGTCTTCCCCGCCCCGTTCGGCCCGAGCAGACCGAGCACGGTCCCCTCCGGGATCTCCAGATCGATCCCGTCGAGCGCCTTCACAGTGTTCTTCCTGGACTTGAACGTCTTCACGAGGCCGGTTGCCTCGACAGCAGCCATTTCCGAAGATCCCCCTTCAGGAGTGTGACGCAGGCCACCATCCTGCCTGAGATCACCGACAATTTCACCCGTGAATTATATTGAGTCGGGTCAACTCAACTTTCTTGACAGTTGAGTCGACACGGCTCAACTTGGCGTTTACGGTCTCGGGATGAGCATCCTTCGTCACCCCGATTTCCGCCGCCTCTGGGCCGCGGACCTGCTCAGCCAGCTCGGTTCGCGGCTGAGCATGATCGCGATCCCACTGCTCGCCGTACTCACGCTGGACGCGTCAACGCTGCAGGTGTCGCTGCTGAAGACCTGCGAGACGGCCGCCTGGCTGCTGCTCGGGCTGTTCGCCGGCGCCTGGGCCGACCGGGTCCGCTGTCTCCCAGTCCTCGTGTACGCCGATCTGGGTCGGGCAGTCCTGTTCGCGTCGATCCCAGTGGCGGCGTGGTTCGGCGTACTTACTCTCACGCAGCTGTACGTCGTACTGGCTCTGACCGGGATCCTCACGGTCCTGTTCGACGTCTCGCACAACTCCTACCTGCCCCGGCTGCTCGAGCCGGACCGGCTGTTGCCGGGCAACGCGAAGCTGGCCGCCAATCACTCCATCGGCGCGGTGATCGGCGCCGGGGCGGGCGGTCTGCTCGTCCAGTGGCTCGGTGCGGCCGTGACCATCGGCGTGGACGCGCTGAGCTTCCTCTGGTCAGCCCTCTGGCTCCGCTCGATCCGTACGCCGGAAGCCCGGCCGGCAAAGGCGGAGCGACCGAACCTGCGCCGCGAGATCGCCGAAGGCATGCGCTACGTGTTCAAGCACCCACTGCTGCGGCCGATCGCCTTGAACACAGCCACCACCATGCTGTTCCAGGCAGCCGCCGGCGCGATCATGATCGTCTACCTGGTCCGCGAAGTGCACCTGCAGGCCGGGACCATCGGCGTACTGAGCATGATCGGCCTGCTCGGCGCGATCCTCGCGTCCGGCGTCACGGAGAAGCTCAGCCACCGGTACGGCGATGCCCGCATGCTCGTGCTGTCGTCCTTGGGCATCGGTGTGGCGTTCACTCTGCAGGCACTGACCGCACCGGGATGGATGGTCAGCTGGTACGTCGTCTCGATGCTGCTCGCCGGCTTCTGCATCATCGTCAGCTACATCCTGCAGGTCAGCACGCGACAGCGCGTCTGCCCGCCGGAGCTGCAAGGCCGTGTCAGCGCGACCATGAGCTTCGTCAGCTGGGGAGCCGCGCCACTCGGCAGCCTGCTGGGCGGTGCACTCGGTACGGCGTTCGGACTGCACGCAACCCTGTGGATCGCCGGTCTGGCGACCCTGGCGGGCACTGCCTTCCTCTACTTCTCCCCGTTCCGCACCTTGCGCACCGTGCCAGCAACCGTCGATCAGTCAGAGGCGATCTGAGCCGTGCCGACCAGGACCTCGACGTCCAGGGCCGCGCGGCCGCGGCCGATCTCCACGTCCTTGGACTGGCCGGAGACCGCGCCGGTCCAGGTGACCCGGCCGAGCTGGGCCTCGGTGTGCACGCGTACGTCGGAACCGCGCCGGAGCGAGACGTTGGCCGTGCCGGACTCGACCCGGACCCGCGAGCGGCCCTTGGTGATCTGGGCGTCCAGGGTGGCCGAGCCGGCCTGGACGAGTACGTCGATCGGGCCGTCGACGTCGGTGACCTTCGCCGTACCGGCGGTCACGCGAACGCGGGTCAGACCGGGCAGGCGCTCGGCGTTGACGCTGCCGCCGGTCACCTCGACCTCGACCTGCAGGCTCGGGTTGACCCGAATGGACAGCTCCTTGGCAAGACCGTTCACGTGGGACTTCAGGTTCGTCGGGTTGCGCAGCATGCTGAACCCGTCGATCGAGACGCCCATGTCGCCCTCACTGCTGATCGCGAGGGTGTCGCCGTCGCGCTTGATCACGTGCGGCCCGTCCACGGCGACCCCGCCGATGGCCGGCTCACCGATCAGCCGCACCCGGCGACCGATCGCGCGCACGGTCACCCGCTGTACGCCGGACGGGATCGGCACGTTGCTGTGCTCTTCCTCGACCTCTTCGGCCTCGTCCTCGACAGCAGGCTCTTCAACTGCGACAGGCTGCTCGGCCTCGGCAGGTGCCTCGTCCACGACACTGTCCTGGACGCCGTTGCTCGTCGCGGCGTGCTTGGCGACCGGCTGATCGGCTGCATCAGGTGCATCGACCGCGTCCGCCCAGACCGACGCCGACGGGGTGTCGTCGACCGTTTCGGCAACCGGAGGCTGAGCCGCGGGCTCGTCGGCCCCGGTCGTGTCCGGGCCCTTGATGGCGGCGATCAGGGTGGTGGCCTCGTCGGGTGAGAGGTGGCCCTTCGCGACCCGGTCCAGGACGTCCTTGACCCGCTGGTCGTAGCTCTGGTTACTCATGCCCCCAGTCCAGCACCCAAACAGGTCGAAACCAATCCGGGATCCCCCTTAATGCGGCAGTGCGGGCCCCGGAGAGTAGCCCAGGACCCGCAACTGCGTCTTTATCGGTTCACAGCCCCCACGGCGGGGCCCTGACGCGATGAGCTGTCCAGATATGTACTGATTGTCATGCGGCCGGAGTCATCTCCTCCTCGGCCAGTTCGTCCTGTACGGCGGCCAGCTCAGTGGCCTCCGTCTCCTCAGCGGCCCGGCGAGCCCGCAGTCCGCGCAGACCGGTGAGAGCGATCACCAGTCCGAGCGCCGCGACCCCGGTCACCACGCCCAGCCCCGGCTTGTACGCCGACAACATCCCGGCCGAGGTGGTCACGCCGACCGACTGGCTGCTGATCACCGCGGTCACGATCGCGAGGACCACCGCGCCACCGACCTGGTTGGCGGTGTTGAACAGTCCGGATGCCAGTCCCTGCTCGCGGTCCGGAACCCCGGACACCGCCTGGATGTTCAGCGCCGGGAACCCGATCGCGAAGCCCATCCCGATCAGCAGGATGCTCGGGAACACGGTCGAGAAGTACGCCGACTCCGGCCCGATCCGCAGCGACAGCGCGTACCCGACGACGAACAGGACCATCGCACCGATGATCATCCGGTCGGTCCCGACCCGGTCTGCGATCTTGCCGGCGTTCGGCGAGAGACCGACGACCAGCAGGCCGGCCGGCAGGAACGCGAGCGCGGTCTGGAACGACGACCAGCCGAGCAGGTTCTGCAGGTACATGGTGCCGATCAGCTGGAAGGCGACGTACGCACCGAAGACGGTCAGGCCGGCCAGGTTGGCGCGGCGCAGCGAGCCGTCGCGCAGGATGCCGAGCCGGACCAGCGGGTGCTTCGACCGCAGCTCGATCGCGACGAACGCACCCAGTAGCACGATCGCGAGGGCGAACAGTCCGAACGTCTGCACCGAGACCCAACCGGCGTGTTCGGCGCCGACGACGGCGTACACCAGCGACAGCATGCCGCCGGTGACGGTGATCGCACCGGGGACGTCGTACCCGCCGGCGGCGTTGTCACGCGGGCTGTTCGGGATCAGCTTGACCGCGAACAGCAGCACGATCAGGGCGACCGGGCCGGGCATCAGGAAGGTCCAGCGCCAGCCGACCTCGGTCAGCGCGCCACCCAGGATCAGGCCCATCGAGAAGCCACTGGCGGCGCAGGTGGTGAAGATACTGAGGGCGCGGTTGCGATCCGGGCCCTCGTGGAAGGTCGTGGTGATGATGGAGAGCGCGGCCGGTGCGGTGAACGCGGCGGCGACGCCCTTGACGAACCGCGCGGCGATGAGCAGTTCGGGGCTGGTGGCCAGTGAGCTCAGCATCGAGACCACGGCGAAGACAGCCAGCGCGATCAGGAAGACGCGGCGCCGGCCGAGCAGATCGGCGGTCCGGCCGCCGAGCAGGAGCAGGCCGCCGTACCCGAGCACGTAGCCGGTCACGACCCACTGCAGAGAGGACAGGGAGACGCCCAGGTCGGCGCCGATGGACGGCAGTGACATGCCGACCATGGACACGTCCAGGCCGTCGAGGAAGATCACGCCGCAGACCACCAGAAGAGCGCCCCACAGACGGGCGTCCCAGGTCATCCGGACTGGTGCAGTGCCTTCTAGTGATGGGGTGTTCGTTGTTTCGGTCACGAGCGGAGACTATTCCATGCACATGCATCTAATGTCTAGGCATTTAATGCGTTTGCATTGAATGCGTGTGCATGCTATCGTCCCCTCCATGGCCGTCTTGAAGGTCAGCGCTGGGACTGGTGAGACCAGCGCCGATGTCAGTGCTGATGTCAGGGAGTGGCGCGAGCTTCTGGCCCGTCACGCCGACCTCACCTGCGCCCTCGACCGCGCGCTTCAGGCCGGTCACTCGCTCGGTATGAGTGAGTACGAGGTGCTCGAGCGCCTCGCCGAGCTGCCGGAGCAGTCCGCGAAGGTCGCGACGATCGCCAAGTCGGTGCACCTGAGCCAGAGCGCCCTGTCCCGCGTGATCGGCCGCCTGGAAGTCGCCGGCCTGGTCGAGCGTCACATGTGCCCCGAGGACCGCCGCGCGGTCAACGTCCGGCTGACCGACGAGGGCCTCCAACGACAGCTCGACGCCAAGCCGACGCAGCGCCGGGTCCTCGCCGACCGGCTGCACGCCCCGCTGGTGAAGAGCTGCGACCCGCCTGAGTAGTCAGTTCAGCGTGTACGTGTAGCCGTTGCTCGTCATCGCGCTCAGGACCCGGCCACGATGGTCTTCGCCGCGTAGTTCGAGCTGCAGGGCAACCTCGACCTCGTCCAGGTTCAGGCTCTCCGAGATCCGCTCGTGCAGGACCTCGATGATGTTCACGTTCAGCTCGGCGAGCTGGGTGAGCAGGGTCGCCAGTCCGCCCGGCGTGTCCGGGATCCGCACCCGCAAGGACAGATACCGGCCGGCCGCGGCCATACCGTGCTGGATCACGCGCATCAGCAGAATCGGGTCGATGTTGCCGCCGGACAACACCACGACAACAGGCGGCTTGAACGCCTTCGGCTCGTCGAGTACGGCGGCCACTGCGGCAGCACCAGCTGGTTCGACCACAAGCTTCGCGCGCTCGAGCACCAGCAACAGGGCCTTGGACAACGAATCCTCGCCGACCGTGCGGACCTGACCGACGTACCGCTGGATCGTCTCGAACGGCACCTGGCCCGGCAGCCCGACCGCGATCCCGTCCGCCATCGTCGCCATCCTGGCCAGCTGGACCGGCTCGCCGGCTTCCAGCGAGGCCGGGTACGCCGCAGCACCAGCAGCCTGTACGCCGACAACCTCGATCGGCATCCCATCCCGCTGCGTCGCGGCCGCGATCCCGGCGACCAGACCACCGCCACCCGTCGGTACGACGACCGTCCGCACCTGCGGGCACTGCTCGACGATCTCGAGGCCCGCGGTCGCCTGACCGGCCACGATGTCCGGATGGTCGAACGGGTGGATCAGCACCGCACCGGTCTCGGCCTCGAACTCCCGAGCGGCGCGAAGACAGTCGTCGATCGACGTGCCGACGAACCGGATCTCGGCGCCGTAGGCGCGGGTTGCCTTCTCCTTCGGGATCGGGGCACCGTGCGGCATGAACACGGTCGCCTTGATCCCGAGCAACTGCGCAGCCAACGCAACGCCCTGGGCATGGTTGCCCGCACTGGCCGCGACCACCCCGCGCTTGCGTTCAGCCTTGGACAATCGCGCCATCCGGACGTACGCGCCACGAAGCTTGAACGACCCGGTCCGCTGCAGGTTCTCGCACTTGAGGAAGACGTCACCGCCGACGAGTTCACTGAGCCAGCGCGAGTACTCCAGCGGCGTCGGCGCAACCACGTCATGCAAGAGATCCGCGGCCCGGGCGATGTCCTTGGCGTCGATCACGGCTCAATAATGCCGTTGCGCCGACCACATACGCTGCAACCTGTGAATGTCACGGCTGTCGTGGTGCGCCCCTCCGACCAGGCTGTCCTGTCCGTTCTGCACGTGGACGGCCCGGAGAAACTGTGGTTCCCGGACGTCGAGCCGGTGGTACGAGCGTTGCGCGAACAACTGGGTAGCGACGTGTACGTGCTCACCTGCCTCGACGAACAGCCGACGTACCTGGTGCTCGGATCGGACTCGTTGGAAGCCCATTCGGTCCCGGACGATCCGGCCGATCCGGCCGTCGAGGCCGCCCGCAAACACCTCGCCCTGCCGCCCGACTCCCCCGTCACCCCGGCCTGGACGATGCCCGGCTGGTACGACGAAGCCCTGCCGTGGATCGACGAGCACGTGAAGCGGACCGGCCCGGTGGAGCAGGTTCGGTCGTGGGGCCTGTCGAACGTCCTCCGCATCCCGACCCCGGACGGAGACGTGTATTTCAAGGCACTCGCACACTCCACCACCATCCGGCCGGCCCGGCCTGATGCGCTCCCGCTGCTGTTCGCTCACGAGCCTTTGCTGTTGCAGAAACTCTCGACCGACCGGCCCGGTGCAGTGCCGGCGCCGCTGGCGATCGACGAGAAGCGCGCCTGGATGGTGCTGCCCGACGTCGGCAGTCCCTTGTTCGACGAGACGGATACCCAGCAGCGCACACTTCACCCGGGCTGGGAACTGCGCGACGCCCGCGAACGCGACGCCGTCCTCCAGAACC
Source organism: Kribbella sp. NPDC051952 (assembly GCF_040680855.1). NCBI lineage: Bacteria > Bacillati > Actinomycetota > Actinomycetes > Propionibacteriales > Kribbellaceae > Kribbella > Kribbella sp. NPDC051952. The sequence goes on along the minus strand of NZ_JBFAXQ010000024.1, from coordinate 23 downwards.
TCTTCGTCCGGCTCGATCTCCTT